>NZ_JBHWUW010000004.1:0-297320 GCF_042737245.1 Streptomyces sp. NPDC060002 | reverse complement strand
CCACCCCCCAGGTCATCCGTTCGACAGGGGGACACAGTCATGCCGGGCCCGGAGGCCAGCGGTCCCGTTGCAGGACCGCGGAAAACATAACGGGGGCTACCTCACTCGTGGGAAGCGGGACTGCAGGGTCCAGATCGCCGGGTTCTCGGCCAGGTCCTCGTGCAGGTCGGTCAGGTCGGCGAGGAGGTCGTGAAGGAAGTCGCGGGCCTCGCGGCGGAGTTCGGCGTGGGAGAAGGTGAGCGGGGGCTCATCCGCCCGCATCCAGTCGGCCTCGATGTCCACCCAGCCGAAGCGGCGCTCGAACAGCATGCGGTCGGTGGACTCGGTGAAGTCCAGTTCCGCGTACTGCGGGCGGGAGGCGCGGGAGCCCGCCGGGTCCTGGTCGATCAGCTCCACGATGTCGCACAGCGCCCACGCGAAGTCCAGTACCGGCACCCATCCCCAGGCTGTGGACACCTCACGGTCCGCCTTGGTGTCGGCGAGGTAGACGTCGCCGCAGAACAGGTCGTGGCGGAGGCTGTGGACGTCCGCGCGCCGGTAGTCCTTCTGCGGCGGGTCCGGGAAGCGGTTGGAGAGGGCGTAGCCGATGTCGAGCACGTAGGCGATGGTGTCACGACCCCGCGCGGGGGCCGGCCGGCCCCATAGGATCACTGACATGTCCCGATCCGTACGCCTTGTCCCGGCGGTGGCCGCCGCGGCGCTCGTGCTCGCCCTGACCGCGTGTGACGACGAGGGGGCGCCGGACACCTCGGGCGCCCAGGCCCGGGACGCCTCGGGCGCCCCGGGCGTCGGTGACCCGTACTTCCCGAAGGCGGGCAACGGCGGCTACGACGTCTCCCACTACGGCCTCGCCCTCTCCTACACCCCCGACGGCAACCGGCTCACCGGCACCGCCGTCGTCACCGCCCGCGCGACCGAGGACCTCGCCGCCTTCGACCTGGATCTGGCGGGCATGAAGGTCGAGGAGGTGACCGTCGGGGGCGACACGGCCGGGTTCCGCCGGGACGGCCAGGAACTCGTCGTCCGGCCGCCCGGCGCCCTGTCCGAAGGGGAGACCTTCGAGGTCCGGGTCCGCTACTCCGGCAGCCCGCGGACGATCACCGACCCGGACGGTTCGAAGGAGGGCTGGCTGCGCACCGCGGACGGAGCGCTCGCCCTCGGTGAGCCGACCGGTTCCATGGCCTGGTTCCCCGGCAACCACCACCCCTCCGACAAGGCGTCGTACGACATCGCCGTCACCGTCCCGAAGGGCCTGACGGCCGTCTCCAACGGTGAGCTGCGCAGCGCGACGACGGCGGACGACGGCCGTACGACCTTCACCTGGCACACCGCCGAGCCGATGGCGAGCTATGTGGCGACCGTCGCGATCGGCCGCTACACCGTCACCCGCTCCACCGTCCCGCGCTCCACCGGCACCGGCACCGGCACCGGGTCCGGCTCCGCGGCGAAGGGCGGGCTGCCGGTGTACATCGCCGTGGACCCGTCCCAGGTGACCGCGAGCCGCAAGGTGCTCACCCGGCTCCCCGAGGTCATGGGATGGGCGGAGTACAACTTCGGCCCCTACCCGTTCTCCTCCACCGGCGCGATCGTCGACCGCCCCGAGGACGTCGAGTACGCCCTGGAGACCCAGAACCGTCCCGTCTACCCCGGCGCCCCCGACACCGCGACCCTCGTCCACGAGACCGCCCACCAGTGGTTCGGCGACTCCGTGACGCCGAAGAGCTGGCAGGACATGTGGCTCAACGAGAGCCTGGCGACCTACGCCGAGTGGCTGTGGACGGAGGACGAGGGGGGCGCCACGGCGGAGGAGACGTTCACGGAGCTGTACGACCACGGCGAGGACGAGTACGAGGACCTGTGGGCGTTCCCGCCCGCGAAGCCGACGAGCGCGGCACACATCTCCGACACCCCCGTCTACCAGCGCGGCGCGATGGTGATCCACCGTATCCGCCAGACCGTCGGCGTCAACGCCTTCTACGACCTCGTGCAGGGCTGGGCCGCCGCCCACCGCCACGGCAGCGTCGGCACCGCCGACTTCACGGCGTACGTGGAGGAACAGGCGCCGGACGAGGACTTCGACGAGATCTGGGCGGACTGGCTGTATGGGGAGGGCAAGCCGGAACGTCCGTGAGCCGTCACGCGCACGCCCGTGAGCCGTCCGCACGCCCGTGAGCCGTCACGCGGGTCCCGGACAGCCGAGGGCGGTCCAGAAGGCGAGCCCCTTGGGGTTGGCGTCGAGTGCGGCGAGCCGCAGGGCGTCGCGGCCCGCCGCCCGGAAGCGGTCCTCGACCTGCTGGACGATCCGTCTGCCGTGGCCTTGCCCCTGCACGGCCGCGTCCACCATCAGCAGTCCGACCCACGGATCGGGATCGGCCGGGTCGGGATGCCGGTCGAGCGTGACCACGACCCCGGTCAGCCGCCCCTGACTGCGCGCGAGGAGCACCTCCACACCCTCGTGCGCCAGCTCCTGCGCGAGCGCCGCCGCCACCTGCTCCGGCCGGATGTCGTCCGGGTCCGGGAAGTCACCGCTGAGGGCGTGGAACGCGTGCTGGGAGGCGTAGAGCGCGGTGAGTTCGGTGAGCAGGGGCGCGGGGATGTCGTGGTCGGCGGTGAGGGGGAGCGGGCTGAGAAGCATGGGGAGCACGCTATTCGGGCGACCCCGGACCCATGTGGTCCCGCCGGATGTCACATTCGCGGCCCCGGCGGTGTCTTCATGCCGAACAGGCCGAACAGGCCGAACGCACGAAAGGCCGAAGCACCGAACAGGCCGAAGCACCGAACAGGCCGACGCACCGAACAGGCCGAAGCACCGACAGACCGACGCACCGACAGGCCGAACAGGCCGCCGGACAAGGAGAACCGCATGACACCGCGTATACCGAAGGCCGAGCTCCCCGCCGAGTTGAGGGAGAACCTGATCAAGCAGCTCGGCGCCGTGCCCGAGCCGCTCGAGGTGGTGTTCAACAACCCCGAGGTGGCCCTGTCCAGCCAGGAGTTCTCGGCGAAGGTGGGTGCGTGGAACGCGGCCGACGAGAGCCTCAAGACGTTCGCGCACATGGCCGTCGCCGCGCAGGTCGGCTGTAGCTGGTGCCTCGACATCAACTACTTCGCGGCGCTGAACCAGAACCTGGACCTGACGAAGGCGAGCCAGGTGCCGCGCTGGCGGGAGGCGGACGTGTTCACCCCGCTGGAGCGGGACGTGCTGCAGTACGCCGAAGCCATGACGAACACGCCGACGACCGTCACCGACGAGCTGTCGGCGCGGCTGCTCGAGCGGCTCGGCCCGGCGGCGCTGGTCGAACTCACCCTGTTCATCGGCTTCGCCAACCTGTCGACCAGGAGCAACACGGCGCACGGGATCACCTCACAGGGCTACTCCGACGTGTGCGAGCTGCCGTTGGCCGCGCGTCCCGCGAAGTCCCGGGCTGCGTCGACGGCATGACCGAGTCCCCTTTCGTCACCCATCGCAGCCTGCTGTTCACGGTCGCCTACGAGCTGCTCGGGTCGGCCGCAGACGCCGAGGACGTGCTTCAGGAGTCCTGGCTGCGGTGGGCCGACGTCGACCGGTCACAGGTGCGCGATCCGCGGGCGTACCTCGTGCGGATCGTCACGCGGCAGGCCCTCAACCGGCGGCGCGCGTTGTCGCGCAGCCGCGAGGAGTACGTGGGCGAGTGGCTGCCGGAGCCGCTGCTGACCAGTCCCGATGTCGCCGAGGACGTCGAGCTCGCGGAGAGCGTCTCGATCGCGATGCTGACCGTGCTGGAGACGCTCGGGCCGACGGAGCGGGCGGTGTTCGTGCTCCGCGAGGTCTTCGACCTGGCGTACGGCGAGATCGCCGAGGCGACGGGCAAGTCCGCGGCCGCGGTGCGGCAGATCGCGCGGCGGGCCCGGGAGCATGTGGCGGCCCGGCGGCCGCGGGTGCAGGTGAGCCGGACGGAGCAGAGGGCCGTGGTGGAGCGGTTCCTGGCCTCCTTGCGCACCGGGCAGCTGGACGAGCTGATGGAGGTGATGGCGCCGGACGTGGTGCTGATCGCCGACGGCGGCGGGCTCGCGGCCGCCGCGGTGGCTCCGGTCCACGGGGCCGACCTGGTGGCGAGGGTGCTCGCGCGTGCCGACCGGCCGGCGACGGCCGCGTTCGAGACGACGACCGTGTGGCTCAACGGCGCGCCCGCCGGCCGCTTCGAGATCGACGGCGAGCCGACCGCGGTGAGCGTCGTGGTGGAGAACGGGCGGGTCACCAGGGTCTATCTGATGAGGAACCCGCGGAAGCTGACCCGGCTGGACGAACCGGCCGAACTCACCAGGTAGACCGAACTCACCAGGTAGACCGAATTTACCGGGTAGACCGAATTTACCGGGGAAGCCGCGGAGCCCCCGGCCGGGTGGCCGAGGGCTCCGATGAGGCGTGCGCGGGGGGCGCGGGACTCAGACGCTGACGCCGAAGTCCTGGGCGATGCCCACGAGGCCCGACGCGTAGCCCTGGCCGACCGCGCGGAACTTCCACTCCGCGCCGTTGCGGTAGAGCTCGCCGAAGACCATGGCCGTCTCGGTGGCCGCGTCCTCCGAGAGGTCGTAGCGGGCGATCTCGGCGCCACCGGCCTGGTTGACGATGCGGATGTAGGCGTTGCGGACCTGGCCGAAGTTCTGCGAGCGGTTCTCCGCGTCGTAGATCGAGACCGGGAAGACGATCTTGTCGATGTCAGCCGGGAGACCGGCCAGGTTGACGTTGATCGCCTCGTCGTCGCCCTGGCCCTCGCCGGTGCGGTTGTCGCCGGTGTGGACGATGGTCTGGTCCGGCGTCTGCTTGTTGTTGAAGAAGACGAAGTGACCGTCGGAGTAGACCTTGCCCTGGGGGTTGACCGCGATCGCCGAGGCGTCGAGGTCGAAGTCCGTGCCGGTGGTGGTGCGGACGTCCCAGCCGAGGCCCACGGTGACGGCGGTCAGGCCCGGAGCCTCCTTGGTGAGCGAGACGTTGCCACCCTTGGACAGGCTTACAGCCATGGTTGGGAGTCCTTCCCTCGTTGCGTACGGCTTCGTACGGGGCTTCGTACGGGCACGAAGCTACAGCTATCCCTATGAACGCAGCGAAGGGTGCTCAAGGTTCCCCGCCACTCCGCGTATCTTTACTTTCTTTGCCAAGACGTCCCTCGACGGGTTCCGCGGACCGGGGATATTCGCGTGACGTGGGGGCGCCGTGAGCGGGAACATGGTCGGCATGTCTGGTCCCTATGTCGTCCGCGGCTCCGTCTCGCTTCCCGAGGCCGAGCTCATGTGGCGTTTCTCGCGGTCTTCGGGGCCGGGCGGGCAGCACGTCAACACCAGCGACTCGCAGGTGGAGCTCCGCTTCGACGTCGCGCGCACCGAGGTGCTGCCCGAGGTGTGGAAGGCGCGGGCGCTCGAGCGGCTGGCCGGCCGGCTGGTCGACGGCGTCGTCACGGTCCGCGCCTCCGAGCACCGCTCCCAGTGGCGCAACCGCGAGACCGCCGCCGTACGCCTCGCCGCCCTGCTCGCCGAGGCCACCGCCCCGCCGCCCAAGCCGCGCCGGCCGACCCGGATCCCGCGCGGGATCAACGAGCGCCGGCTGCGGGAGAAGAAGCAGCGTTCGCAGACGAAGCGGGGCCGGGACGGACGGGACTGGGGCTGACCGGGCGGGACGGCTCCTGACTGGTACTGGTACTGATCGAATTTTCCGGCACTTTGCGTGCGCGTGTCACATCTCGGGTGCGCCGTCCGTCAGCTACATGACAGTCAATCGCGAGCAGGGATGTGACGAACGATGGCAACAGGCGACGACGACTTCCTCGCCGAGCGCTTCGAGGCGCACCGCAGCCGCCTGCGTGCCGTCGCGCACCGCATGCTCGGGTCCGCCGCCGAGGCCGACGACGCCGTGCAGGAGGCGTGGGTACGGCTCAGCCGGAGCGGTGGCGGGAGCGCAGGCAGGGAGATCGACAACCTGGCGGGCTGGCTGACGACCGTCGTCGGCCGGGTCTGCCTGGACATGCTGCGCTCGCGCCGCTCCCGTGCCGAGGAGCCGCTGGAGCACTGGACGCCGACCTCGTCGGCCTCGTCGTCCGAGGTGGCCGATCCGGCGCAGGACGCGCTGCTCGCCGACTCCGTGGGCGTCGCGCTCCTCGTCGTCCTGGACACCCTCACCCCCGGCGAACGGCTGGCGTTCGTGCTGCACGACCTGTTCGGCGTGCCCTACGAGGAGGTCGCGAGCATCGTCGACCGGACCCCGGAAGCCGCCCGGCAGCTCGCCAGCCGGGCCCGGCGCCGGGTGCGGGGCGCCCAGGAGCCGGACGTCGATCCCGCCCGGCAGCGCAAGGTCGTCGACGCCTTCCTGGCCGCCGCCCGGGACGGGGACTTCGACGGGCTGCTCGCCGTGCTGGACCCGGACGTCGTGGCCCGCTCCGAGGCCGGCGTGGTCACGGGCGCGGCGGCGGTCGCGTCGGGCGCGTCCAGCTTCGCCTTCGTCGGGGCCGTGGCCCGGCCCGCCCTCATCGACGGCGCGACCGGACTGGCGGTGCTGTTCGACGACCGGGTGGAGCGGACGATCAGCTTCACGTTCGTACGCGGTGGCCGGATCGCCGTGATCGACGTCGTGGCCGACCTCGGCCGGATCTCCGAACTGGACGTGACCCTGCTCTAGTTGTGGAAGGCGGGCGGGTAGGAGGGCACCGGGGCCTGAGGAGCGGGCTCCGGCGCCGGAGGCGGCGGTCGGTCCAGTGCGAGGACGCCGACCGTCTCCCCCTCGCTGGTCTCCCCGTTCTTTTGGAAGCCCAGCTTGAGATAGAAGTCCGCGGGACCGTTCTCGCCCTCGTGCCAGGTCACGTACATCTCCTCGGTGCCCCGGCGGCGCAGTTCCGCGGCGACGGACTCCACGGCGAACCGGCCGTATCCGCGGCCCTGTTCGCCGGCGGCGATGTTCAGCCGCCACAGTCCGGAGCGGACCGGGCCGCCGTCGCCGCGTCCGTTCCAGTCGATGTCGACAAAGGCCATCAGGAAGCCGACGGGCCGGTCGCCGTCCATGACCAGGCGCGGCCAGGCGACCCCCGCGGGACGGACATAGGCCTCCGCGAGCGACTGCATCACCGGCGAGACCGCGAACTCCTGCTCTGGGCGGATCCGAATGCCGGTCGCGGCTTCGAAATTCGAGGGAGTGATCTTCTCGAGTCGGGGCCCTGGAGTCGTCATGCGGGCACCCTGGGCGGACCGCTCGTCGGGCGGCCACGGCATTTGCGGTGTCACCCCAACTGCCGGTAACGGCCCCGGAAATGCATCAGCGGACCGCCGTCCGTGCTCGGCGCCGACGCGGTGAGGACGCGGCCGATCACCAGTGTGTGGTCGCCGGCCGTGACCCGCTGCTCGGTGCGGCACTCCAGGGTCGCCAGGGCGCCGCCCAGCAGGAGCGCGCCGGCGACCTCGCCGCGGGTGCACGGGAGGTCCTCGAAGAGCAGCCGGTCGCTGATGCGGCCCTTCATGGCGAAGCGGCCGGCGATGTGCCGCTGGCTCTCGGACAGCACCGACACCGCCCACAGGGGCTGCTCGTCGAGCAGGTCGTCCATCCGGGAGCCCGTGCGCAGACTGACGAGAACCAGCGGCGGGTCCAGGGAGACCGACATGAACGCGGTCGCGGTCATGCCGACGTCCTCGCTGTCAGGCGCCCCGGGGTCGTCCGGGTCGAGGGACGGTTCCCGGGCGGTCACCAGGACCACGCCGTCGGCGAGCCGGGACATGGCGGCGCGGAACTCGTCGTTGCTCACTCCCTCAGCATGCCTGGAGAGGGTGTCGGACACGGTCTTGAGCGCAGCCGGCTCGAGTACGTCTGGGGGCATGTCCGAAACGCTAGTGTCCACCCGGTGCTCGCCGCATCGGACCTCCGCCCGAGTACGGTCGTAGGACCGTGGACCGATTCCCTCCGGCTCCCGATCCGGTGCCCGTCCGGGCCTGTTCGTGTCTGTCCGTGTTCAGGAAACACACAGGAAAACGCGGAAACTCCACTCAAATGTTCATCTTCATCTGTGACTTGAGTCACAAGAAGCATTAATTGTTGACCCTGTGTACCGAGTGGGCAGCGCGCTGTGATTCAGTGGCGGAGGCGTCACAAGGAGACACACACCGACAGCACAGCACCAGAAACGACGTTACGCCGAAGACAACCCTTGATTCGCTGCGAAGTCTCGGGGGGAGGGCGAAACACATGGAGACCGAGTCGGAGCCCTACGTCCGCCTTGCGTCCCTGCGACAGCTGCACCAGGTCATGGCCGACATGAACACGGCCCGCAGCCTGGCCGACACCTTGCAGACCGTCGCCGACGGCGTGGTCACGGCACTCGGGTACGAGCTGGCGTGCGTCAACCTCGTGCGCCCGGACGGCGATCTCGTGGTCGCCGCCTTCGCCGGCAATTCGGCCGCAGAGGCCCTCATCACCGGCCGGGTCGGCTCGCGCGATTCCTGGGACCGGCGCCTCGCCATGGGCGAGACCTGGGGCGAGCTGATCTTCATACCGCACACCGAGGGCTGGGTCCTCGACGACGACGACGTGCCCCAGTGGTACACCGACGGGCCCGCACCCCGCTTCGAGGACGAGTGGCACCCCTCGGACCGCCTCTTCGCCCCCATGTACATGCCCGCCGCGCCCGGCAGCGGGGACGCCTGCGGTGAGCTGATAGGCGTGCTGTCCGTGGACCGGCCGCGCAACGGCCGACGGCCCGGCGCGTGGGGGCGCGAAGCCCTCCAGATGTACGCCTTCCAGGCCGCCATCGCCGTGAGCAACGCGCGTCTACGCGCGAATATGCAGCGGGCACTGGTCCGGCTCGAACGCGAGCAGCAGGCCCTGCGCGCCAGTGAGGAAAGCTTCCGGCAGGCCTTCGAGTACGCCCCCTCCGGCATGGCGATAGCCGAGATGGGCGGCGACCAGCACGGGCGGATACTCCGGACCAACGACGCCCTGTGCCGCCTGCTGGGCCGCCCCGCCTCCGCGATGCGCCGCTACTCCTTCTCCGACCTCGTCCACCCCGAGGACATAGGCACCCTGCTCCGCACCTCCGCCGAGGGCGGCCGCGCCGAACTCCGCCTCGGCCGCCGGGACGGCACCTACGTCTGGGTCAGCCTCCGCAACTCCGTCGTCGCCGACGCGGCAGACGGGCCCCGCTTCCTCCTCACCCACGTCGAGGACATAGAGGACCGCAAGCGCCGCGACCTCCAGCTCGCCCACCGCGCCTCGCACGACTCCCTCACCGGACTGCCGAACTCCGCCGAACTGCGCTCGCGCCTCTCCGCCCGGCTCTGTCAGCGCCCCCAGTCCACCCACCCCGCCGCCGTCGACACCATGGACACGGCCTACGGCCACGCGGCCTTCGACGCCAACGGGCACGGCTTCGACTACCGGCCCGGCGGCGCCGAGTCCTTCGACGGCTACGACCACCATGTGCACACCGCGGCTCCCGAGGAGGGCCGCGACGACGGCACCAAGGGGCTCGCGGTCCTCTTCTGCGACCTCGACGGCTTCAAGTCGATCAACGACCGGTTCGGCCACAACGCCGGCGACTCGGTCCTCATCGAGGTCGCCCGCCGGCTCTCCCGCCAGGTTCGCGACGGCGACACGGTCGCCCGGCTCGGCGGCGACGAGTTCGTGATCCTCGCCGACGGCCTCGGCCGTGCCGACGCGGCCGACCTGGCCGTACGGCTGCGCAACGAGATCATCCAGCCGATCCGCGCCGAGGGCCGGGCCGTGCGGGTGGGCGCGAGCTTCGGTATCGGCTGGGCACATTGCGGGATGACCGCGGACGAAGTGCTGAAGTCCGCCGACGAACGCATGTACGTCGAGAAACGATCTCGTCCCAAACAGCACCGACGTGCGGGATGATCACCAGGTCAGCGAGCTGATGCGATCAGAGTCACCTGTTTGGGCCATCCGATGGGGGTCCCCCCGTCCGAGTGAAGTCGAGGATGGGGGAGGGTAGGCTCGCCAGTCTGACCGCACCATCGCATCCGACCCGCACTTGCTGAGGAGTACCAAGGGATGACGTCCGGCAACAACGGCGCGAGTACGCCCGAGGACGACGACCCGTTCGGCTACCTCTACGCCGACGGCCAGGCCAACGGCGCGCAGCCGCCCTCCGGCGGTGGCTACGGCTACCCCAACTCGGTCAGCAGAGTGCGCGCGGTCGGCGAGCGCCGTAACGGACAGCAGCAGACCGCGCAGTACGGGCAGCCGCCGACGGTGCCTCAGCAGCAGGGCGGGTACGGCCAGCCGAACGCGCACTACGCCGCGCCCGAGAACTTCGGCGGCGGCGGCCCCTCCACCGGCCGCCAGCCCGCGCAGAACGGCGGCGGCCGAGGCCGCGGCCCCAACACCAAGGGCCTGCTGATCGGCGCGGTCGCGGTGGTCGCCGCGGTCGTGATCGGCATCACGGTGGCCATGGTGAACGGCGACTCCGGCGACGACGACAACAAGGCGAGCGACCAGGTCTCCGCCTCGGCCCCCGCCTCCGAGAGCGCCTCGCCCAGCGAGTCGGCCGCCGACGACGCGAACGAGGCCGAGCTGCCGAAGGCCGACGCGAAGGCACTGAACCTCGGCGGCAGCGCCGCGCTGGCCTCGGACGTGCAGGGCGCGCAGGCGGCCGGTGGCGTCTACGTCGGCAACCTCAACCAGGTCGGCAACTCCGTCACCTGGACGGTCAACGGCATCCCGTCGGACGGCACGTACACCGTCTTCGCGCACTACAGCGTGCCGGGTGAAGACCAGGAGATGACGCTCACGGTCAACGGCAAGACCTTCGGCACCAAGTTCAACCTGGGCAACTTCGCCCGTGCCAAGGACGGCGACTTCGCCAAGGGCTGGACGAAGACCTACTCCTGGCCCACGCTGACCAAGGGCACCAACACGATCTCGGTCTCCTGCCAGGACGGCGACAAGTGCAACGTCCTGCTCGACCAGCTGTACCTGAAGGCCGGTCAGGTCAAGAACTGACCCGGGTTCAGGCCGCGGCGGCCTCTCCGGTCACCGTGATCCGCCCGAGCAGCTCCTCGTAGGCCGCACGGTCGAACTCGCCCGCCACCGGGGTCGGTACGGTTGCCGCGGACAGGGCGAGCGCGCGGGTCAGGCGGTCCGGCCAGGGGAGGCGTTCCACCAGGCCGGAGAGCAGTCCGGCGGACGCGGAGTCGCCTGCGCCGGTCGGGTTTCCGTGGATCCGCGCGGGCGGGACGGCCCGCCAGCGGCCTTCCGGGGTCGCCGCGAGCAGGCCCCCGGGACCCAGGGAGGCCACCACGGACCGCGCCCCGCGCCGACGGGCGTCCTGGACGGCGCCGAGCGGCTCGTGCGAGCCGGTGAGTTCGGCCAGTTCGACGGCGTTCGGCTTGACGATGTCCGGGCGGGCGGCGACTCCCCTGCGCAGCGGCTCCCCGCTCGTGTCCAGCAGTACGGGGACACCCGCGGCCCGTGCGCGCCGCACCAGGACCGCGTACGCGCCCACCGGCACCCCCGGCGGGAGGCTGCCGCACAGGGCCACCGCGTCGGCGCAGGCGAGAAGTTCCTCGTACGCCTCCTGGAAGGCGGACCATTCGGCCGGCGCGATCACCGGGCCGGGTTCGTTCAGCTGGGTCGTGTCGCCGGTGCGGGCGTCGACGACGGCGACCGTGCGGCGGGTGGACCCGGCGACCGGCACGAGCGCGTCCACGATCCCGGTCGTGGCGGCGAGTTGTTCCTGTACGACACGGCCGGTGGGGCCGCCCACGAATCCGGTCACCGTCACCTCGTGGCCGAGGGCCGCCAGCACCCGGGCGACGTTCAGCCCCTTGCCGCCGGGCCGTTCCCGCACGTCGGTGACCCGGTGCGAGGCGTGCGGCCGCAGCGCGGGCACGCGATAGGTGAGATCGAGAGCGGTGTTCAGGGTGACGGTGAGGATCACCTGGCCCGACCTCCCCCTGATGGCATGCCTGTATGAACGGTTCCGGAACTGGTCTCCGGAGGCCTGATCATGCCAAACAGACGGCGACCGGCCCAGTGCGCGGGTCGGCCACCGTCCCTGTGCGGGGGGACGTTTCAGGCCAGTTGGGGATCCACCACCCAATCCCCCTTGCGCATCACGCCCTTGAGCTCGAAGTTCTCGTCCAGCAGCACCAGGTCGGCGTCCTTGCCCGGCTCCAGCGAGCCCACCGTGTCGTCGATGCCCAGCAGCCGGGCGGGATTGGCGGACAGCGCGGCGACCACGTCCTCGACGGACAGCCGGTCGATCGTCACCGCCCGCTGGAAGGCGCGGTCCTGGGTGAGGGTGGAGCCCGCGATCGAGCCGCCCTCCACCAGCCGGGCCACGCCCTCGCTGACCTCGACCTCCAGCGGGCCGAGCAGATAGCGGCCGTCGCCGATGCCGGCCGCGTCCATCGCGTCGGTGATGAACGCCACCCGGCCCGGACCCGCGTGACGGAACGCCAGCTCCAGGGCGGCCGGGTGCAGGTGCGTGCCGTCGTTGATCAGCTCGACCGTCACCCGCTCGTCCTCCAGGAGCGCGGCGATCGGGCCGGGGGCGCGGTGGCCGAGCGGGGGCATCGCGTTGAAGAGGTGCGTGGCGACGGTGGCTCCGGCCTCGATGGCCTGAACCGTCTGCTCGTACGTCGCGTCCGTGTGCCCGACGGCGGCGATCACGCCGTGCTCGGCGAGCAGCCGTACGGAGTCCAGGCCGCCGGGGAGTTCCGTCGCGAGGGTGACCATGCTCGCCCGGCCGCGCGCCGCGTCGATCAGCTTGCGCACCTCCGCCGGGTCGGGGTCGCGCAGCAGTTCCTCGGAGTGCGCGCCCTTGCGGCACGGCGAGATGAAGGGGCCCTCGAAGTGGATGCCGGCCAGGTCGCCCTGCTCGGCCAGCTCGCTCAGCAGGCCGGCCTGACGGACCAGGAAGTCCATGTCGTCGGTGACGGTCGAGGCGACGAGGGTGGTGGTGCCGTGCAGCCGATGGGTGTGGATGGCCTTCTGGACGTCCTCGGCCGTGCCGGAGAAGGAGGCTCCGCCGCCGCCGTGGTTGTGCAGGTCGACGAAGCCGGGGACCAGCCAGTGGCCCGTCACGTCGATCACCGTCGCGGTTCCCCGCGAGGTCCCGTGCGGCCCGTGCGGGGCTTCGGCGGCGATCTTCGTACCGTCGATGGTGACGCGGCCGTCGGGGACCGTGCCGGTGGGCAGGACCACCCTGGCGCCTGCGAGTACCTGCCGCCGGGCGCCGGTCGCGGGCTGCGGGTGCGTTGTGGCTTCTCGCGCAGTTCCCCGCGCCCCTGGAGGGGTGGCCATCAGGGTGTTACCTCCATACCGTCGGTTGTGTTGAGGAGATCCCAGGCCAGTAGGCCCGCGCCCAGGCAGCCCGCGCTGTCGCCGAGGGCCGCCGGGACGATCTCCGGCAGTTTCTGGAAGGTCACCCGTCGGCGGACCGCGTCCCGTAGTGGTGTGAACAAGGTTTCCCCCGCCTCCGCGAGGCCGCCACCGATGACGAGCGTGCGGGGGTCCAGCAGGGTGAGGGCGGTGACCAGGCCGTCGGCGAGCGCGTCCACGGCCGTCTGCCAGATCCGGACGGCGTTCGGGTCGCCGGACATGACGGCCTTCGCGCAGTCCGCGGCGTCCGCCTCCGGGTCTTTGCAGGCCGCCGCCCAGGCCTCGCTGACCGCCGCCGCCGACGCGAAGCGCTCCAGACAGCCGTGCTGTCCGCACGGACACGGGATTCCGCCGGGCCGTACGACGATGTGGCCGATCTCGCCCGCGAAGCCGTGGGCGCCCGCCTCGACCCGGCCGTCGACGCCGATCGCGCCCGCGATGCCGGTGCCCAGCGCCACGAACAGGAACCGGTCCGCGCCCCGGCCGGCGCCGATCCGGCCCTCGGCGAGGCCGCCGGTGCGCACGTCGTGCCCGAGGGCGACGGGGGCGCCGAGGCGGTCGGCGAGCAGCGCGCGCAGGGGTACGTCCCGCCAGCCCAGGTTGGCCGCGTAGGCGGCGACGCCGTTCGCCTCGTCGACGATGCCGGGCACGGCGACGCCCGCCGCGGCCGCTGGTTCGCCGAACCGCAGGACGCCGTGTCCGCGCAGCTCGGCGGCGAAGTCGAGGATGCCGGCGACGACCGCGTCGGGTCCGCGCTCACGGCCGGTGGGCCGGCGGGCCCGGTGCAGCAGTGCGCCGTCCGCGCCGACCAGGGCGGCCTTCATCCCGGTGCCGCCCACGTCCAGGGCGATGACATGTCTCACGGAGACAGTGTGGACCGAGGACCCGCGAGAGGTCTAGTCCACTCACGGCTCTTGGGGGTACCGTGCCGCCCCGGAGGCCCGAAAGAGGTCTAGTCCACAAGGGTGGTGTAGACCTTATCCGGATAACAGTCCATTGGTATGATCAATCAGTTGGGAGCATCACGGTGCAGCGGCGGGCACGGAAGTCAGGAACGATCACGGGAACGGTCGCGGGGGTGTCCGCCCTCGGCATGGCCGCGGTCCTCACCGGCTGCGGACTGTCCGGAGACTCCGACGACGTCACGCTGAGACTCGTCGCCGCCGACTACGGAGACAGCAGCGCCAACAGCTCGAAGAAGTACTGGGACAAGCTCGTCGAGGCGTACGAGAAGGACCACCCCGGCGTCACCGTCGACGTGAGCGTCTACTCCTGGAACGACGTGGACGCCAAGGTCAAGGCGATGGTCGACGCGGGCAAGGCCCCCGACATGGCCCAGATAGGCGCCTACGCCGACTACGCGGCCGCCGACCGGCTCTACAAGGTGAGCGATGTGCTCTCCATCCCCGTCGAGGCCGACTTCGTGTCCCAGCTCGCCAACGCGGGCGAGGTGCGCGGGGTGCAGTACGGAATGCCGTTCGCCTCCTCCACGCGGCTGCTGTTCTACAACAAGACCCTCTTCGCGAAGGCCGGCCTGACCCCGCCGACCACCTGGGCCGAACTCGCCGAGGACGCGAAGGCGCTCAAGGACGAGGGCGTGAAGTACCCGTACGCGCTGCCCCTCGGGCCCGAGGAGGCACAGGCCGAGACCCTTCAGTGGCTGCTCAGCGGCGGGGGCGGCTACACGCAGACCGTCAGCGCCTACAGCATCGACTCCACCGAGAACGTGGAGACGTTCGACTGGCTGAAGGACGACCTGGTCGGCAAGGGCCTCACCGGGCCGGTCGCGCCGGACAAGCTGAACCGGGCCGCCGCGTTCACCGCGTTCGCCGCCGGCGACGTGGGCATGCTCAACGGGCACCCCTCGCTGATGAAGGCGGCCGAGAGCAAGGGCGTGAAGTTCGGCATGGTGCCGCTGCCCGGCGTCGTCGGCCCGACCAAGGTCTCCATGGGCGTCGCCGACTGGATGACCGCCTTCAGGCAGAACGGGCACGCCGAGCAGGTCGGCGACTTCCTCGACTACGTCTACAGCGAGAAGAACGTGCTGGACTTCTCCCGCGAGTACGACCTGCTGCCGGTCACCAACTCGGCCTCCCAGGTCATGGGCGCGGCCAAGGAGGACGCCGACCTCAAGCCGTTCCTCGACCAGCTCGCGCTCTCCGAGACCTACCCCGTCGGACGGACCTCCTGGGCGAAGGTCAGCGCGGAGATCAAGAAGCGGATCGGCCAGGCCGTGACCGCGAACGGCGACCCGGCCGGCGTACTGGGCGAACTCCAGACCACGGCCACGACGCTGGACGCCGGCTCCGACGGCTGAGCCGGGCCGCCGGGCCGGGCCGCCGAGCCGCTGTCGGTGCCGGGCGTTACCGTGCGGACATGGAGCGGCGAGCGGAAGCGGACGAGCTGGGGGCGGGGGAGCGGGACATCCTCGCCCTGGAGCGGCGCGGGTTCTTGGGCCCCGGCGCGAAGGAACGGGCGATACGCGAGGAACTGGACCTGTCCCCGGTCCGCTACTACCAACTCCTCAACGCCCTCCTGGACGACCCGCGCGCCCTGGCCCACGACCCGGTCACGGTGAACAGACTGCGCAGGGTGCGGGAGGCGAGGCGGGGGGAGCGCCAGTAGCGGGCGGGCGTTGGTTATCGTCGCCGTATGGGCACCCACGAGACGCACTCCACGGAACCCGGCCCCCTTTCGCTCCCCGTTCCGGTCACCCCGGCGGGCCGCGCCGCGCTCGACGCGATCGTCGGCCGGCCCTCCACCACCCTCATCGCGCTCGACTTCGACGGCACCCTCGCCCCGATCGTCGAGAACCCGGAGGACGCCCGGGCGCATCCCGACGCCGTCCCCGCGCTCACGGCCCTCGCGCCGAAGGTCGCCGCCGTCGCCGTCATCACGGGGCGGCCCGCCGAGGTCGCCGTACGGCACGGCGGGTTCGCCGGGGCCGAAGGACTGGAGCACCTCTCCGTCCTCGGCCACTACGGCGCCGAACGCTGGGACGCCCGCACCGGCGCCCTCAGCGCCCCCGCGCCGCACCCGGGAGTGGCCGCCGTCCGCGCCGAACTACCGCGGGTCCTGGCCGACGCCGGGCATCCGGGTGTCTCGGTCGAGGAGAAGGGCGGCCGGGCCGTCGCCGTCCACACCCGCCGCGCCGACGACCCCCGGGCCGCCTTCGAAGCCCTGCGGGCCCCGCTCACCGACCTGGCCACCCGGCACGGCCTGATCGTCGAACCCGGCCGGATGGTCCTGGAGCTGCGCCCGCCGGGCATGGACAAGGGCGTCGCCCTGCTGGAGCACGTCCGCGAGACCGGCGCGCGGTCCGTCCTCTACGCCGGAGACGACCTCGGCGACCTGCCCGCCTTCGCCGCCGTGGAGAAGCTCCGCTCGGACGGCTTCCCCGGACTGCTGGTGTGCAGCGGCAGCACGGAGGTCGGCGAACTGGCCGAACGCGCGGACCTCGTCGTCGACGGCCCCGCCGGCGTCGTAAGGCTGCTGCGGGAGCTGGCCGCTCAGCTCGGCTGAATCTCCCGCAGGGCGTTCAGCTGGTCCAGGAACCACTGGGCCGGGGGAAGCGCGGTCGCCGCCGCGGACAGCCGCTTCGTGCGCCCGGCCCGCTCCTCCGGCTTCATGGTCAGCCCCTCGTGCAGGGCGCGGGCGGTCTCCAGGACGTCGTACGGGTTCACCGTGATCGCGTCCTCGCGCAGTTCCCAGTAGGCCCCGGCCTCCCGGGACAGGACCAGCGCGCAGCCCTCGTCGGAGACGACCGGGACCTCCTTGGCGACCAGGTTCATGCCGTCGCGGATCGGGTTCACCAGGGCCACGTCGGCCAGTCGGTAGGCGGCGAGGGAGCGGGCGAAGTCGTCCTTGAGGTTCAGCAGGACCGGGGTCCAGCCGGGCGTGCCGTACTGCTCGTTGATCTCCTCGGCCAGGCGCTGCACCTCGGCCGTGTAGTCGCGGTAGACGGCGAGGTCCTGGCGGGACGGGTAGGCGAAGGCCACGTGGACGACCCGTTCGCGCCACTCCGGGTGGTCGTCGAGCAGCTGCCGGTAGGCCAGGAGCCCGCGCACGATGTTCTTCGACAGCTCGGTGCGGTCGACGCGGACGATCGCCTTGCGGCCCTCGCCGATCTCCGCCCGCAGCGCCGTCAGGCGCTCCTCGACGTCGGGCCGGTGCGCGCGCTCGCGCAGGAAGTCGGCGTCCGCTCCGAGGCCGTGCACGCCGATCTGTGTCTTGCCGGGGCCGTCGGCGAACTCCGTACAGCACGCGGTGAACGCGTCCGCCCAGCGCCGGGTGAGGAAGCCCAGGCGGTCCGCGCCGAGCATCCCGGTCAGCAACTGCTCGCGGATGTCCCCCGGCAGCAGGGCGAAGTAGTCCACCGGCGCCCACGGCGTGTGCGAGAAGTGGCCGATGCGCAGGTCGGGGCGGAGCTCGCGGAGCATCCCGGGGACCAGACACAGGTGGTAGTCCTGGACGAGGACGGCCGCGCCGTCCGCCGCCTCCTGGGCCAGCGCCTCCGCGAACGCCCGGTTGTAGGTCTCGTACGACGCCCACTGGCGGCGGAACTCCGCGTCGAAGGCGGGCTCCAGCGGTGTCTGGTAGAGCAGGTGGTGGACGAACCAGAGCACGGAGTTGGCGATGCCGTTGTACGCGTCGGCGTGCACGTCGGCCGGAATGGCCAGCATGCGCACGCCCTCCTCGCCGACGCCGCGCCGGACGGCCTCCCGGTCGCCGTCGGAGAGCGCCGAGCACACCCAGAGGGCGCCCGTGTCGGGCCCGATGGCGGACAGGCCGGAGACCAGCCCGCCGCCGCCGCGTTTCGCGTGCAGCGAGCCGTCCTCGCGCACCTCGTAGGAGACCGGGCCGCGGTTGGACGCGACCAGCACCTCGGCGGCCCGGGCTGCAGTGTCGTGCGTGGAAGCCATACGCCCAACCTAGCCCGGTCGGGAAACGCTCAAACGTACGGTCGCGCTGTGTGGACGGGCCGTGTCCGGCCGTGTCGCCGCTGTCGGCGGCATGCCGTATACGGCCCGTCCGGCCCTCACGCGACCTTGCGGGTCGCGTACTCCGCGATCTCCGCCATCGGCGGCCGTTCCTCGGTGTCCACGGAGTAGGTGCGCGGCTCGAAGCCGTCCATGCTCCGTTCGAACTGGGTGAGGGACGGGCGGATCAGGTGCCCGCGGGCCAGCCGGAGCTGGGCGGTGCGGTAGATGGCCGCCGCCATCCGGCCCAGCGCCTGGCCGTCCTGGTGACGGTGCTTGCGCACGCCGATGTCGACCTGGGCCAGGGCGTCGAGCCCCACCAGGTGCAGGGCGTCGACCAGCATGCCCAGCTCCACGCCGTAGCCGACGGGGAACGGCAGCTGCTCCAGCAGACCGCGGCGGGCCGCGTACTCCCCGCCGAGCGGCTGCACAAATCCGGCCAGCTGCGGCCAGTGCATGTTGAGCAGCGGGCGGGCCATGAGCTCGGTGACCCTCCCGCCCTGGCCGGCCGCGCCGCCCAGCGGACGGTCGTACATGCCCTTGACCAGATCCACCCCGGGGTCGGTGAGCAGCGGGCCGACGATCCCCGAGACGAAGTCGGAGGAGAACTCCCTCAGATCGGCGTCGATGAAGCAGACGATGTCCCCGGTGGTGACCAGCAGGGAGCGCCACAGGACCTCGCCCTTGCCGGGCACGGCCGGTATGCGCGGCAGGATGTCGTCCCGGTGGACGACCCGCGCGCCGGCCGCCGCGGCGACCTCGGACGTGCGGTCGGTCGATCCCGAGTCGACGACCACGATCTCGTCGACGAGCGGGACCTGGTGCATGAGGTCGTGACGGATGATCGCGACGATGTCGCCGACCGTCTCCTCCTCGTTCAGCGCGGGCAGGACGACGGACACCGACTGGTTCGTGGCGCGCTTCGCGGCCAGGATCCGGTGCAGCGGACGATCGGTCACGGACCAGGAGCGGGTGGTCAGCCAGCGCTCAGTTTCTGGAAGCACAGTCCGCGGCTCCTCACTGTCGTGATCACACCGGGTGCACAGGAGGTGACCGTGTGATCCATCTCGCGGTTCGGACGACTATCTCAACTGTCCTGGCCTTCGGTTACAGTCTTGAACAACGCGGATGACCATCGCATGTCCGAGGTCGCCCCCGTCGACAACTTCATACCGCTCATCCAGAGGGGCAGAGGGATACGGCCCGATGAAGCCCCGGCAACCCTCCAGCCGGTCTCGTGACGATCACTGACACATGTGGTGATCGCTCCGCGAGGCTCCCGGCTCGGGAAGGTGCCAAATCCGTCTCACGGCGAGATGCGTCGTGAGGAAGATGAGGAGAAAGGGCCTCGCCTCACATGGCTGCGCAGACTGTTGCAAGCACCGCTGATGCAAGCACCACCGACTCTACGACGTCCTCTGCTGTCGACCTCGGTCCGGCCGCGGCGTTGAACTGCCGCGAGTGCGGTCACCGTGTGCCCCTCGGCCCGGTGTTCGCCTGCGAGGAGTGTTTCGGCCCGCTGGAGATCGCGTATGACTTCTCCTCCTACGACACGGAGGAGCTCCGCAAGCGCATCGAGGCCGGACCCGCGAACATCTGGCGCTACGCGCCGCTGCTGCCGGTCCCGGCGGACGTGGCCGACAAGCCCAACATCAACCCCGGTTGGACCAAGCTCGTCCAGGCCGACAACCTCGCCCGCGAGCTGGGCGTCGACGCCGGCAAGCTCTTCGTCAAGGACGACTCCGGCAACCCGACGCACTCCTTCAAGGACCGGGTCGTCGCCCAGGCCATCGAGGCCGCCCGCGCGTTCGGCTTCACCACGCTCTCCTGCTCCTCCACGGGCAACCTGGCCGGAGCCGTCGGCGCCGCCGCCGCCCGGGCGGGCTTCCGCTCCTGCGTGTTCATCCCGCACGACCTGGAACAGGGCAAGGTCGTCATGGCCGCGATCTACGGCGGCGAACTCGTCGGCATCGAGGGCAACTACGACGACGTCAACCGCTTCTGCTCCGAGCTCATCGGCGACTCGGCGGGCGAGGGCTGGGGTTTCGTCAACGTCAACCTGCGGCCGTACTACGCCGAGGGTTCCAAGACGCTGGCGTACGAGATCTGCGAGCAGCTCGGCTGGCGGCTGCCGGACCAGCTGGTCGTGCCGATCGCCTCCGGCTCGCAGCTGACGAAGATCGACAAGGGCCTCCAGGAGCTGATCAAGCTCGGGCTGGTCGAGGACAGGCCGTACAAGATCTTCGGCGCGCAGGCCGAGGGCTGCTCCCCGGTCTCCGTCGCCTACAAGGCCGGGCACGACGTGGTCCGCCCGCAGAAGCCGAACACCATCGCCAAGTCGCTGGCCATCGGCAACCCGGCGGACGGTCCGTACGTCCTCGACATCGCACGGCGCACCGGCGGCGCGGTGGAGGACGTGAGCGACGAGCAGATCGTCGACGCGATCAAGCTGCTGGCGCGGACCGAGGGCATCTTCGCGGAGACCGCCGGTGGTGTGACGGTGGGTGTGACGCGCAAGCTGATCGAGAACGGTCTTCTCGACCCGACCAGGACGACCGTCGTCCTCAACACGGGCGACGGGCTGAAGACCCTGGACGCGGTGGCCGGCACCGGGCTGACCGCGACCATCCGTCCGAACCTCGACTCCTTCCGAGAGGCCGGCCTCGCGTCCTGAGCGGGGCGCTCCGCTATAAGACCGTATGGGCGCTGCGGGCCGGTGTGGGCCGGTCGCGCCCACGCGGCGGCAGCGGCACGATCCGCACGGCCCCGCGCCCCTGAGGCTTACTACCCGACCGGAGATCACAAGACATGAGCGTCAACGTCCGCATCCCCACCATCCTGCGCACCTACACGGGCGGCCAGGCCGAGGTGAGTGCCCAGGGTGCCACCCTCGGCGAGGTCATCTCCGATCTGGAGAAGAACCACACCGGCATCGCCGCCCGGGTCCTGGACGACCAGGGCAAGCTGCGCCGGTTCGTCAACGTCTACGTGAACGACGACGACGTCCGCTTCGAGCAGGGTCTGGAGACGGCCACCCCGGACGGCGCCGGCGTCTCCATCATCCCGGCCGTCGCCGGTGGCTGAGCCGACGGGCGGGCGACCGCTGGGCGGATGACTGACCGTCGTTCAGTACCCATCGGTAGTAACCGTCGGTAACAGCGATTACCGAGCGTTCATCGAATTGCCCTCTCCGCGATAGAAGCGGAGGGGGCAATTCAGTGTGGTTGAGCGCGGTACAGTTGGGGAACCCGGTCCGGATCGCCGTATCCGGAACCTTTGATTTCTGCCCCACGCCCGACAAGAAGCAGCCAATGTCTGCGCCTCTCTCGTGGCTTTTGTGGCTTATGTAGGGCCCGACTTGCCCTCAATTCAGGCGAATTCTCGCCACATTCCGGATCCCACGCGTCCGGAATTCTCGTCCGACTGACCTGTTGCAGACGGCAGTTGGACAGATACATTCGGCCGCGGTCGACGCGTTCCGGCGCACGCCCCCAAGCCAACCGGGGGGTGAGGTCTGACCCGGATCCGCGAAGTGTGGATCTGTGCAAGGGCCAGTAATAGGGGAGTTAGGCATGGCTCAGGGCACCGTCAAATGGTTCAACGCGGAGAAGGGGTACGGCTTCATCGCGGTCGACGGTGGTGCGGATGTTTTCGTCCACTACAGCGCGATTCAGATGGACGGCTACCGCACCCTGGAAGAGGGTCAGCGGGTCGATTTCGAGATCTCGGCTGGCCAGAAGGGGCCGCAGGCGGACATGGTCCGGCTCGCGACCGGCTGAAGCACGCGCCGACTGAAAGCGTCGTTCTTCTGTACATCTGACGAAGGGCTCGCACCTCCACCGGGTGCGAGCCCTTCAGTCTGTCCGGGGACGTCCGCGAGGCGTCGGTGAGACGTCCGCGAGGGGTGTCCGGAAGGGCGCCGGTCCGGCGGAGGCGCTTGCACTCTCATGGGTCGAGTGCTAATCATTGGCGTTAGCACTCTGAAGGTGAGAGTGACAACGAGGATCGGGTCGGTGAGGCCCGCAGGCCAGGTGGGGCAAGGAACCACGAGGCCGGCGAGCCGTCCGTCGCGGGCGCCAGCGCGGTCCGGAGCAATCCACCCCAGTCCGGGAGGACCACTTCACATGGCCAAGATCATCGCGTTCGACGAGGAGGCACGGCGCGGCCTCGAGCGCGGCATGAACCAGCTCGCGGACGCCGTGAAGGTGACGCTCGGCCCCAAGGGCCGCAACGTCGTCCTCGAGAAGAAGTGGGGCGCACCCACGATCACCAACGATGGTGTTTCCATCGCCAAGGAGATCGAGCTCGAGGACCCGTACGAGAAGATCGGCGCAGAGCTGGTCAAGGAAGTCGCCAAGAAGACGGACGACGTCGCCGGTGACGGTACGACCACCGCGACCGTCCTCGCCCAGGCCCTGGTCAAGGAAGGCCTGCGCAACGTAGCCGCCGGCGCCAACCCGATGGCCCTCAAGCGCGGTATCGAGAAGGCCGTCGAGGCCGTCTCCGGTGCCCTGCTCGAGCAGGCCAAGGATGTCGAGACCAAGGAGCAGATCGCTTCCACGGCCTCCATCTCCGCCGCCGACACCCAGATCGGCGAGCTCATCGCCGAGGCGATGGACAAGGTCGGCAAGGAAGGCGTCATCACCGTCGAGGAGTCCCAGACCTTCGGTCTGGAGCTGGAGCTCACCGAGGGTATGCGCTTCGACAAGGGCTACATCTCGGCGTACTTCGCCACCGACATGGAGCGTATGGAGGCCGTCCTCGACGACCCGTACATCCTGATCGCGAACTCCAAGATCGCCAACGTCAAGGACCTGCTCCCGCTCCTCGAGAAGGTCATGCAGGGCGGCAAGCCGCTGCTGATCATCGCCGAGGACGTCGAGGGCGAGGCGCTGTCGACGCTGGTCGTCAACAAGATCCGCGGCACCTTCAAGTCCGTCGCGGTCAAGGCCCCGGGATTCGGCGACCGCCGCAAGGCGATGCTGAACGACATCGCCATCCTCACCGGTGGCGAGGTCATCTCCGAGGAGGTCGGTCTCAAGCTCGAGAACACCTCCATCGACCTCCTGGGCAAGGCCCGCAAGGTCGTCATCACCAAGGACGAGACCACCATCGTCGACGGTGCCGGCTCTTCGGACCAGGTCGCGGGTCGGGTCAACCAGATCCGCGCCGAGATCGAGAACAGCGACTCGGACTACGACCGCGAGAAGCTGCAGGAGCGCCTGGCGAAGCTCGCCGGCGGTGTCGCCGTCATCAAGGCCGGCGCCGCCACCGAGGTGGAGCTCAAGGAGCGCAAGCACCGCATCGAGGACGCCGTCCGCAACGCGAAGGCCGCCGTCGAGGAGGGCATCGTCGCCGGTGGTGGCGTTGCGCTCATCCAGGCGTCCGCCGTCTTCGAGAAGCTGGAGCTCGAGGGTGACGAGGCGACCGGCGCCAACGCCGTGCGCATCGCGCTCGAGGCCCCGCTGAAGCAGATCGCCGTCAACGGTGGTCTCGAGGGTGGCGTCGTCGTCGAGAAGGTCCGCAACCTGCCCATCGGTCACGGCCTCAACGCCGCGACCGGCGAGTACGTCGACATGATCGCCGAGGGCATCATCGACCCGGCGAAGGTCACGCGCTCGGCGCTGCAGAACGCGGCCTCCATCGCCGCGCTGTTCCTCACCACCGAGGCCGTCATCGCCGACAAGCCGGAGAAGGCGTCCGCGCCGGCCGGCGGCGGCATGCCGGGCGGTGACATGGACTTCTGATCGACCTCACGGTTGATCGCCTGTCCTACAGGCCGAAGGCGGTACTTCCCGGAAACGGGGGGTGCCGCCTTCGGGCGTTTCAGTCGGCGTAGTCCTTGAGCTCCTCGGTGTCGAGGGTGACGCTCACCGGAGCGGGAAGCGGCACGGTGGCACCCCAGGTGTAGGA
The DNA here is from genome assembly GCF_042737245.1 of Streptomyces sp. NPDC060002. Taxonomy (NCBI): domain Bacteria; kingdom Bacillati; phylum Actinomycetota; class Actinomycetes; order Kitasatosporales; family Streptomycetaceae; genus Streptomyces; species Streptomyces sp. NPDC060002. The sequence goes on along the minus strand of NZ_JBHWUW010000004.1, from coordinate 273,071 downwards.
GTCGGACTGCTGGTAGCGGCCATCCTTGGGCTCGCTGAACACGACGATCGTGTTGTGGTCGCGGTCGATGAGGAGGTAGACGGGGATGTCGGCCCCGGCATAGCCGACAGGCTTGTCGATACGGTCGCGCTGGTCGGTGTCCCTGTCGTGGGAGGTGATCTCCACGGCCATCAGGATGCCGTCGGCCGCAGACCATTCCGTGCGGCCCTTGAAGTGGCCCTTCGGCGCGAGCGCACCGTCCGTGCGGGCCCGGCCCTTGCGGTATGCCTCGGCTTTGACGCCGGACTCGGGGTAGACGCGCAGATCAGGGCGATGTTGCATGCACTGTTCCTGAAGCCAGACGAAGATCTCGCCATGGTTGCCGTCCGGCATGGCCTTTACAACTACCTTCCCGTTGATGTACTCCAGCCGCACGGTCTCGGGAGCCGCCTCGGCCAGTTCCTCGAACTCCTCGACGTCGAGCGGCCCGTGCCGGATGCACAGCCTCCCGCCGAGGAACTCCAGCCGGTTGCGTAGCTCCCTCGGAGCCTTGCCGACGAGTTCCTCGAAGTCCTCGACGGACATCTGCGGGCGTTCAGCGGTGTCAGGGGTCATGGCGTCGCCTCCTTCCTTCCATCGTGCCCCGGTGTGGTCTCGTCGGACCGTGGGAGCTGTCATACGGGTGTCCTTTCCTGTTGTCGCAGGGACATCGCCGCACGGATCTCCGTCGCGTGGGCGTGGATGGCCGCAGCGGGCAGGGGCGCATTGGCGTGGGCGTGGGCGCGCGCACCCCGGCAGCCGCTGCAAACGCCCCCCGGCAGCGCTTCGGGGCGGCCCGGGACACGACACTCCGCGCACTCCAGCATCCGGCGGGGCGGCCGGGGGGCAGGCGGCTCCGGTGGGAGTTTGTCCGTCAGGCGGCGGCGGAGCAGGGCTGCGGGGCTGTGGACCGGGGTCGGCAGGCCGGCGGTGAGGGCGGCGAGGAGCGTGTCTTCGGTGGCCCCGCGTGCGAACCACTCCTCCACCAGCGGGGCGAGCTGCGCGCAGTCGGCTGCGGACAGGGAGAGGGCGGGTGCCGTGCGGCCGAGGGCGGCGAGCAGGATGTGGGCGCGGGAGCGGGTGGCGGACCGGGCTCGTTCGGGGTCCGGCGCGTCTTCCGGTACGTCACCTCGGGTGAAGGTCACCCACCAGCGGTCGTCGCGCGCGGTACGGGTGAACCACGTTCGGGTGATCCAGCGCGACTCGCCCGAAGCGGTCGCCACGCGTTCCCGGCCCCGCCTCAGGTGCCCGGCCTGCTGAATGCGGTTGAGGGCTGTGCGGAGGGCGCACTGTCCGTACGGGAGCTGCTTGGCCAGCGTCTTCACGGAGATGTCGGTGCCGTCGGGGAGGCGGTCGAGGTACGCGGCGATGGCCGCCTCGCGGGGCGGGAGGTGAGCGAAGTCGTGACGGGTGCGGCGGAGTTGGCCCGGTGCGGAGCGTTTTCCGTAACCCGGATTGGCCATCGGGTGCGGGGATACGTGCGCGGGCGGGGAGGCGGCACTAAGCTTGGCATCAGCCACGGATCGACTCTCATTCGATCTTGTAGGTCAAGCCCCCGCAGGTGTTGGCGCACCTGGCGGGGGCTGTTTCGTTATGCGCACGCTAGAGCCTGGTGACCTTCCGTGGCAAGTCGGTCACGTCGCGTCAACTCGCGGGGTGGGAGGGTGGGTTGAGACCCCTGACCCGTTCCTTGCAAAGAGGGCTCGGCGCTGGGCGCTTGAGCTTCGGGACGGGTGCGGATCAGCCCACCTTGAGGTTCTCCACGAACGCGGACCACGCCTCCGCCCGGAACGCGAGCCTCGGGCCCAGGGGGGTCTTGGAGTCCCGGACGGGGACGAGGGCGGGGTGGCCGAGGGCGACCTCCAGGCAGTTGCCGCCGTCCCCGCCGCTGTAGCTGGACTTGTGCCAGGTGGCAGTGCTCAGGTCGTACTTACGGCTGCGGTTCTCCATGTTCGTAATCCTGCGCCACCGACTCCAGCAGGGCCAGTGAATCCTGCGGTGAAAGGGCCGCTGCCTGGAGGAGGTTGAACATCAGAGTGTGGCGGGCGACCGTAGCCGGGTCGTCCTGCAACTTCCCCATATCCGGTGCCTCCACGAAGGAGAGCGGGGGAGCGTCCTCGAATTCCATGAGTTTCAGCGAGCCGTGCATCGACGCGTGAGCCCCAGCACCGAACGGCAGCACCTGCACGATGATCCGATGCTTTTGGGCCAGACCCGCCACACGGCGGAGCGCCTCCGCCATCACCGCGCCTCCGCCGACCGTCCGACGGACCACCGCTTCGTCGAGGATCGCCCACAACAACGGCGTTGTTGGATCGTCGAGGAGACGTGCGCGCTCAAGGCGGGCGGCCACCAAATCGTCGATATCGCTGTCCGGGGCAGTCGGCTTGTACGCACGGAACACCGCCTCCGCGTAGGCCTTCGTCTGCAGCAGGCCCGGGATCAGCAACTGTGAGTACTCCCTGATCGCCGTAGCGACCGCTTCCGCCTCCGCCGCCTCCGCGAAGTGGTTTGGGTACTTGGACTTGGCCAGGGCCCGGCAGTTGCGGGCGAAGAACCCGCCCGTGCCCAGGAGCTCGTCTATCTGGACGGCGTAGTCGAGCTGCATGCGCCGTGTTCCGGCCTCCAGCTGGCCGATGAACGAGCCGCTGACGAAGAGCGGCTCACCCAGCTCGGCCTGGCTGAGTGCCTTCCGCTCGCGGGCGTGCCGAAGCTCCGCCCCCAGCAGGGAACGCGGCGACGACGACGGGTCGAGGTCCTTCGGGCCTGACACAGGCAACTCCCTGGTCCTACAGACGTGGTTGTTGGGGCGCCGTATCTGGCCAGGTTAGAAGCGGGTCGGCCACGCTGTGTGGCGAACGTGAACACTCAGCGTGGAGGGATGGGTATGGCGGAGACGAGCACGGGTGACCGGCCGGCGCGGACGGTCCAGGAGGCCGTGGAGCAACTGCGGGCGGCCTTGCACGACGCGGGGATCATCCTGCCGTCGTTGCGGATCGATCCGGTGTCGGGCGCGCACGGCGATCCGTACGCTCTGGTGGACCTGGGCCGCTGCAACCTGGGTGTGGCCTCGCGGCTGGCGGCGGCCCTGCGTGGGGCGGGGGCCGACGCGTGAGCGGGGTGTACGTCCTGGACGCGAGGAGCGGGCGGATCGGGGAGGTCATGGAACGGCTGGAAGGCCGGGTGGTGCTGCGGCCGGTGGGTGGTGGGCGGGAGTGGGACTGCCTGCCGGAGGACGTGGAAGAGGCGGCGCCCGCCGAGGTGCTGCGGGAGAGGGTGCGGCGGTTGAATCGTGACGCGCGGTCCCGCGGGGCCGCGCGTCACGCAGGAGGAGCCCGCACATAGGGGCGCGGGTGGCCGTCCCGCACCCTGATCGACCCGGACGGTGGGCTGGTCGCCGCCACCGCCATCGAGGAAGGCCGGGGCCTGTCCTCGATGGGCGGCATCCTGGCCGGCACCAACTACTGTCTGCTGCCCGCCAGACGGCCCGGCCTCACTTCAGATGTCGGTCCAGGAACCGGCACCCGTCCTCCAGTTCGAACGACGGGGTGCCGGTGTGCCCGCCCAGATTGGCGTGCAGCGTCTTCTCCTTGCTGCCGAAGGCGTCGAACAGGTCCAGGGCGCGCTGCCGGGGGTTCCCATGGTCGTCCCACTGCAGCAGGAACAGCAGCGGAACGGTGATCTGCCGGGCCTCCTCGCGCTGGGCGCGGGGCACGAAACCCCCGGCGAAGAAACCGGCGGCCGTGATGCGCGGCTCGGCCACCGCCAGCCGAATGCCGACGGCGGTCCACCCCGAGTACCCGACCGGGCCGCCGATCTCGGGCAGCGCAAGGAGGGCGTCCAGGGTGGTCCGCCATTCCGGGACCGCGTTTTCGACCAGCGGGCCGACGAAGGACTCGAAGATCTCGTCGACCGGCTCGCCGGCCTGCATCGCCCGGCGGAGGTGGGCGCGGGCCTGCTCGTCGGCCGCGGAACGGGGCCGGTCGCCGCACCCGGCGGCGTCGATGGTGGCCACCGCGTAGCCGTGCGCCGCGGTGTACCGGGCCCGGGCCACCAGCCGGGGGTCCGCCTTGGGCAGGCCGTTGTTGTGGGCCATCAGGATCAGCGGGGCCGGTGCGGCGGATTCAGGCGTCCACAGGGTGCCGGGGATCTCGCCGAGGGTGAATTCGCGTTCGAGGACGCCGTCGTCGAGGCGTTGCTCGGAAGTGAACTGCATGGTCGTGCCTTTCGGGAGTGCGCTGGAACGGCGCTCCCGGACGACCTACCGTCCGACCGTGACCCCGGAGGGGAGCACCCATGTCGATACTGCGTTCACGGGTACCACCTCCTCGTTCTCTCGCACGGCCTCCGGGAAGGTAGCAGTGGTCGCCGTGGTCCGCCAACGGGTTTTCGCGGAGGCTTCGTGGCCGTGGTGGAGCGCGGCACCGCCCCCCCCCTGGCCGACGCGTGGCCGGAATCACAGTGGCTGTCTTCCGGGGCTCGGAATGGCTCGGGTGGTCGGGGGGTTTCAGTGGGAGAGGCACTCAATGCATGTGCACATACCCACTGGTCCATCGTCCCGAGGAGCCCCCCACGTGAGCATCACCCCGCCTGCCGCCACGCGCGCCGCCGAGATCCTTTCCCGCCCGGTGTCCATCAACGGACTCACCGTTCCGAACCGCATCGCCATGGCGCCCATGACGCGCATGTTCTCCCCGGACGGCATTCCCGGCGAGGACGTCGTGTCGTACTACGGCCGTCGGGCCGCCGCCGGTGTCGGCCTCATCGTCACCGAGGGGACGTACGTCGGGCACGAGTCCGCGGGGCAGAGCGACCGGGTACCCCGGTTCCACGGCGCGGAGCAGCTCGCGGGCTGGGCGAAGGTCGCCGACGCCGTGCACGCGGGCGGCGGGACGATCGTGCCGCAGCTGTGGCACATCGGGATGGTGCGCAGCCAGGGTGAGCCGCCGTACGCGGACGCGCCCGCCGTCGGCCCCTCCGGTATCCGTCTCGACGGGACCGAGGGCGCCGGCCGGGCGATGACCCAGCGCGACCTGGACGACGTCATCGGCGCGTTCGCCGAGGCCGCGGCCGCCGCCGAGCGCATCGGCTTCGACGGCGTCGAGATCCACGGTGCCCACGGCTACCTCGTCGACCAGTTCCTGTGGGCCGGCACCAACCGCCGTACCGACGCCTACGGTGGCGACGCCGTGGCCCGTGCGAAGTTCGCCGCCGAGGTCGTGGCCGCCGTGCGCGAGACCGTCTCGGCCGAGTTCCCGGTCATCTTCCGCTACTCGCAGTGGAAGCAGGAGGCCTACCGGGCGCGACTCGCCGAGACGCCGGAGGAGCTGGAGGCCATCCTCGCTCCGCTCGCCGCCGCCGGTGTCGACGCCTTCCACGCCTCCACCCGCCGCTACTGGCTCCCGGAGTTCGACGGCTCCGACCTCAACCTCGCGGGCTGGACGAAGAAGCTCACCGGCAAGCCCACCATCACGGTCGGCTCGGTCGGCCTCGACGGCGACTTCCTCAAGGGCTTCGCGGGCGAGGGCGCCCCGACCAAGGGGATCGACGACCTCCTCGACCGGCTGGAGCGCGACGAGTTCGACATGGTGGCCGTGGGGCGGGCGCTACTCCAGGACCCGGAGTGGGCGGCCAAGGTGCTCGACGGCCGTCTCGACGAGCTGAAGCCTTTCGACGCCGCCGCGCTGCGCACCCTCAGCTGACAGACACCTCGAAGAGCGACACCTCGCTGAGCGTCAACTCGCGGGTATGGTCCGGGAGATGAGAATCCTGCATCTCTCGGACACCCATATCGGCCGCGTCGACGGGCCCGACGGCCTTCGGGTCGACGCCGCCGACTCCCTGCGGCTCCTCCTCGGTGAACTCCGCCACCAGCGGGACGTGGACGCGGTCGTCGTCACCGGCGACCTCGCCGACGACGGCTCGGTGGCGGCGTACACGACCGTACGGAAGCTGATCGGCGACTTCGCGCGCTCCCTGGACGCGCCCGTCTTCTACACCACGGGCAACCACGACGAGCGGTCCGCCTTCACGAAGGTGCTGGGCAGCGGGCATCCGGACGCCGTCCTCGCCTTTCCCGGTGCCGAGCGGGCCGCCGTCAGCACGGTGGGCGGCTGGCGGCTCGTCACCCTGGACTCCCTGGTGCCGGGGGAGGTGTACGGCCGGCTCGGCGCGGGCCAGCTGGACTGGCTGCGGGACGTGTTGAGCACCCCGGCCGAGCTGGGCACCGTCCTCGCCTTCCATCACCCCCCGATCTGCCTCGGCAGCTCGGCGACCCAGCGGGTCTTCGGGCTGCGCGAGCCCGAGGGGCTGGCGGAGGTGATCCGGGGGAGTGACGTCCGTGTCGTGCTCACCGGGCACTTCCATCTCCAGCTGTTCGGGCTGCTGGCCGCCGTGCCGGTGTGGGTGACGCCCGGGGTGGTCAACCGCATCGACCTGGCCACCGCGCCCGGCACCGAAAGGGCGGTGCGGGGCGCGTCCGCGTCCCTGGTGGAGCTGGGCGGGGCGACGGGGCCGATGTTCCACACCCTGCACGCACGGGATCCGCGGGCCCACGAGACGGTCTACGAGCTGGACGAGGAGCGGACCCGGGAGCTCATCGCGCGGCACGGCTGAGGCCGGGGCGGATTTCGCCGCCCGCGCCTTGTTCGCCTCGTGAGGCTCATAGGCCCCATGGCCTCATGGCCTCATGGCCCCATGAGGCACGTCCGCCTCGCCCGCCTCGCCCACGTCGTCCGCCTCGCCCGCCTCGCCCACCTCGTCCGATGGTGTGGCGGCGTTCTCCCTGGTCGGCGCGAGCACGGGAAATTTAGCTTGCTTAACTCAATCAATCTGCATAAGCTTGCTTGAGTCAAGCAGTTCACATCCCTCGTGCATCCGACGGAGGCCCTGTCATGTCCGACGCCCTTGCCCGACCCGCTGCGGCGGGAACATCCGCCCCACCGAGGTCGAACGCCGTGGTGGCGGTGCTGGCCCTGGCCGGGATCGTCGTCTCACTGATGCAGACCCTGGTCATCCCGATCGTCCCCGAGCTGCCCAAGCTGCTGGACGCGCCCGCCTCCGACACCGCCTGGGCGGTCACCGCCACGCTGCTCGCCGCCGCCGTCGCCACCCCGGTCGTGGGGCGGCTCGGCGACATGGTCGGCAAGCGGCGGATGCTGCTCACCAGCATCGTGCTGCTGGTGTCCGGCTCGGTGGTCTGCGCCCTCGCCGACTCGCTCGTCCCGATGATCGCCGGCCGTGCGCTTCAGGGGCTGTCGGCCGCCGTGGTGCCGCTGGGCATCAGCATCCTGCGGGACACGGTCTCCGCCGAGAAGCTCGCCGGTTCGACGGCGGTGATGAGCGCCTCCCTCGGTGTCGGCGGCGCGCTCGGGCTGCCCACCGCCGCGTTCATCGCGGACAACTGGGACTGGCACATCCTCTTCTGGACCTCCGCCGCCCTCGGCGTCGTCTCCTTCCTGCTCGTGCTGGTGTTCGTGCCGGAATCGCAGAACCGCGTCGGCGGCCGCTTCGACCTGGTCGGCTCGCTCGGTCTGTCGGCCGGTCTGGTCTCGCTGCTGCTGGCCGTGTCCAAGGGCGCCGACTGGGGCTGGACCTCCGGTACGACGCTGGGCCTGGGCGTCGCGGCCGTCCTGATCCTGGCCGCCTGGGGCTGGTGGGAGCTGAAGGCCAAGCAGCCGCTGGTCGACCTGCGCACCACAGCCAAGCCCCAGGTGCTCTTCACCAACCTCGCCTCGATCGCCCTCGGCTTCTCGATGTTCGCGATGTCCCTCGTCCTGCCGCAACTGCTCCAGCTCCCCGAGCAGACCGGCTACGGCCTGGGCAGGTCGATGCTGACCGTCGGTCTGGTGCTGGCCCCGCAGGGCCTGGTCATGATGGTCATGTCCGCCGTGTCCGCCAAGATCACCAAGGCCAAGGGCCCCAAGGTCACCCTGATGATCGGCGCGCTGATCGTCGCCTCCGGCTACGGCCTGAACATCCTGCTCATGTCGGAGGTCTGGCACCTGATCCTGGTGTCCTGCATCATCGGCGCCGGTATCGGCTTCACCTACGGCGCGCTCCCGGCCCTGATCATGGGCGCCGTGGACCCCTCCCAGACGGGCGCGGCCAACAGTCTCAACACCCTGATGCGGTCCCTGGGCACCAGCTTCGCCAGCGCCATCGCCGGTGTGATCCTCGCCCAGATGACCACCGACTTCGGCGGCTACGCCCTCCCTTCGGAGAACGGCTTCAAGGTCGTCATGGCCATCGGCGCCGGCGCGGCCCTGGCCGCCTTCCTTCTCGCCACGTTCATCCCGAAGCGCAGGGCCCCGGCCGGGCTCTCGGTGGTCGAAGGCGCCGATGAGGCCGCCCCGGTCAAGGCGTGAGCGCCGACCGACGTACCGACTGACCTGTCGGAAGCCGACCGGCCGGCCGGTTGAGCTACCGACCGGCCTGCCGGAAGCCGACTGACCGGCCCGAGGCGGCTGTCACCCACACGAGGGGTGGCAGCCGTCTTCGGCACTTTCCCCGATCACCGCCCGTTCCCTGAACAGCCGCCATTCCAGGAGTGATCAATGACGACACCCGACGCCACCGACGCCACTGACCGGCTAGTCGCCCGCACCACCGCCGGCGCCGTACGAGGCCGCCGTGAGGAGGACCTGACGGTCTTCCGCGGGATCCCCTTCGCCGCGCCCCCGGTCGGCCAGGCCCGCTTCCAGGCCCCCCGCCCGCCCCACCCGTGGGACGGGATACGGGAGGCGTACGCCTTCGGCCCGCCGCCCCCGCAGGAGGCGGGCATCCAGGGCCGGGCAGGGAACCTGGACGCCCCGACCGGCGACGACTGGCTGACGGTCAACGTCTGGACCCCGGACACGGAACCGGACCCGTCGGCCGCCCGGCCGGTGATGGTGTGGATCTACGGCGGCGCCTACAAGCTCGGCCACTCCGGCAGCCCCGGTTACGACGCGCAGCACCTCGCCCGCGCCGGCGACCTGGTCATCGTCACCTTCAACTACCGCGTCGGCATAGAGGGGTTCGCGCGGATCGAGGGCGCGCCCGCCAACCGGGGGCTGCTGGACCAGGTCGCCGCGCTGGAGTGGGTGCGGGACAACATCACGGCGTTCGGCGGCGACCCCGGCCGGGTGACCGTCTTCGGCGAGTCGGCGGGGGCCGGTTCGGTGGCCGCGCTGCTGGCCATGCCGAGTGCCCGGGGCCTGTTCGGGCGGGCCATCGCGCAGAGCGTGCCCGGCACCTACTTCTCCGACGAACTGGCCCGCGACCTCGCGAGCGCGATCGCCGCGGAGGCCGGTCTGCGTCCGACGGCCGCCGACCTGGGCACGGTTGACCCGCGCACGCTGACCGAGGCCGGTGCGGCGCTGGGCGCGAAGATGGCGCAGCGGGTGGACCGGTGGGGGCAGGTCGCGCCCACGGTCACCCCGTTCTCTCCGGTGGTCGACGGCGAGGTCCTGCCGACGACTCCCTGGGAGGCGCTGGCGGCGGGCGCCGCTCGGGACGTCGAGCTGATCGTCGGACACAACGCGCAGGAGTTCCGGCTGTTCCTCGTCCTGGGCGGTCTGCTGGGCAAGGTGACCGAGGAACAGGCGACGGCCGTGCTCCGGCTGTTCGCGCCGGGTGGGGGACCGGAGGGCGAGCAGGCCTACCGGTCGGCCTTCCCGGACGCGGATCCCGGCGAGCTGTACGAGAGGGTGCAGTCGGACTGGCTGTTCCACATACCCTCCCTGCACCTGGCCGAGGCGCAGGTGGCGGGCGGTGGCCGGGCCCATGTCTACGAACTGACCTGGCCGGCCCCGGGAGCCGGCGGCACCCTGGGCGCGTGCCACGGCCTGGACATCCCGCTGCTGTTCGGCACCTACGCGGCGGACCTGGGGAACCTGCTGTTCGCGGGGGCGGAGGTGACGGACGAGGCCCGGGCCCTGACGGCGGGCTTCCACCGGTCGTGGACGTCCTTCGCGCGGACGGGAGACCCGGGCTGGCCGGCCTACGACCCGGAGCGCAGGCTGGTACAGGTGCTGGACGCCGAGCCGGAGGTGCGCCCGTACCCGGAGGAGACGTCCCGCAGGCTGTGGGAGGGCTACGGCTTCCCGCCACTGCCGTTGCCGGACGGAGGCGTCAAGGACGGCGCTGAGTAAGGCGTCGAGGGCGGCGTCGCGGGCAGTGCGGGGGGAGGGGCGCCAGAGGCCTGAGAGGCCCCGGAACTGCTAGAGGTTGCCGAGGGGTTCGATGTCGACCTTCACCGGGGTGCCCCAGATGCGCAGCACCTCGTAGTCGGTGAACTCGTGCACCAGTCGGTAGGCCATCGCGGGCCGGGATCCGCGGCGCAGGGCGGCGATGTAGAGCTCGGCCTCGCGGCGGTCCCTGCGCGGCGTTCCGCAGAGCTGCCACTCCTGGCCGTTCCACAGCTCCGCCAGCCAGCGTTGCTGGGGCTGCGGACGGTCGGCGCGGGTGCCGTAACGGGAGGTGGAGGGGGTGGGGGTGTACGGCGCCTGCGGGGCGGGGCCGTTGAACTCGGCGCGGCGGGCCGCCCGGCGGCGGGTCTCGCAGAGCAGGCACAGGTCGGGAGCCGCCTCGTCGACCGGGCCGTGCGGGTGCTCGGCACAGCGGGTGGTGGGCGTGGCGCCGACGACGCTGTCGTCCAGCAGGTTCAGGGCGCGCCGCAGATCGGCCTTGACCTCGTGCAGCCGGGTGTCCGGGGCGTCGGCGGTGAGCGCGTCGCCGTGCTCGCCGAGGAGTCGGAGGGCACGGCCGAGCGCGGTGAGCTGGGCGTGGTTCATGGCTCCAGGGTAGGGCGGGCGGGACGGGAGGCTGCTCTCGGCCAATCTGGGCTGCGCGGCTGTGATTGTTGACAATTTCGGTGACGATTGAAGGGTGTGGGTGGTAGCAAAGGGGGCGACGGCAAGAGCTGCCTACTGAAGAGACGGAAGTGAAGCGAGTGAAGCGCAGGACTGTGGTCATGGGGCTCACCGCGGCAGGGGCCGTACCCGCCCTCGGATTCGCCCCGGAGGCCGCTGCGGCCGGGCCGGGCAGGGCTTCCGCGGGCTCCGGGTCGGCGGCCGACGCCTCCCTGGTCTTCGACCCCACCGCCTACACCGAGCAGACCATCAGCATCAAGGACACCACCGGCACCGCGCACAGCGTGACCTACCGCTTCTTCAAGGTCGCCAGTTACGTGGCCGATCCGGTGAACACGGCCTACCAGTCCCTGAACGTCAGCGTTCCCGTGTCCATCGACGGCACCGCCGTGGACGCCTCCGACGCGCCCATCCTCTTCGCCAACGCCGTCGGCGGTTACATGCCGTCCTCCGTGGCGAACGCCACCGGGATCAGCGCGTCAGGCATGGGCGGCGGCACCAGCCGGCAGGGACTGGCACTGGCCGCCGGGTACGTCGTCGTGGAGCCCGGCGCCCGCGGCCGTAGCCTCGTCGACGCGAACGGCACGTACTACGGCACCGCGCCCGCGGCGATCGTCGACCTCAAGGCAGCGGTGCGGTACCTGAAGTTCAACAAGGGCCGCGTTCCCGGCAACGTCGAGCGGATCGTCTCCTCCGGCGTCAGCGCCGGAGGCGCCCTCTCCGCGCTGCTCGGCGCCTCCGGCGACAGCCCGCTGTACGACTCCTACCTGGCCGAGATCGGCGCGGCGGACACCTCCGACGCCATCTTCGCCAGCGGCGACTGGTGCCCCATCACCGACCTGGAGCACGCCGACGCCGCCTACGAGTGGTGCTGGGGCGCCAACCCGCTCGCCTCCGGCGCGACGGTCGACGCGACGATCTCCGCCGACCTGAAAGCGCAGTTCACGGACTACCTGGCGTCCCTGAAACTGCGCGCCAGGGGCTACGGCGCCCTCACCGCCCGCAACCTGGACACCTACCTGCTGGAGACGTTCATCCAACCCTCCGCCACCAAGTACCTGGCGGCCCTGACGGACACCGCCCGCGACGCCTACCTCGCCGCCAACCCCTTCATCACCTGGTCCGCGGGCAAGGCCGCCTTCACCTGGGCGGACTTCCTCACCCACGTCGGCGCCCGCAAGAAGAACGCCCCCTCCTTCGACGGCTTCGACCTGTCCACGCCCGAGTGCAACCTCTTCGGCACCGGCACCACCAAGGCCCGCCACTTCACGCTCTACAGCCTCCGCCACGAGGCCGGCGACAGCGCCCGCCTGGACGCCGACCTCCCCGCCAAGCTCCACCTGATGAACCCGATGTACCACCTCGTCGACAAGGTCAATCCGCACCGCGCGAAGCACTGGTGGATACGGCTCGGCACGAAGGACAGCGACACCTCGCTGTCGGTGGCCGCCAACCTCGCCACCCGTCTGACCGCCCTCGGCGACGACGTCGACACGTCCTACTACTGGGACGCCGGCCACGGCGCCGACCTGGACCCGGGCGACTTCGTCAGCTGGATCGGCGAGGTGTCGGGCTACCCGGGCCACCCGGGTCACCGCTCCCGCTCCCGCGGGAAGTAGCGCCGGCCGGCACGCGGGCGGCGACGCGGTCGGTGACGCCGAAGGCCCAGGTCGCCGCGAAGCCGACCGCGTACCCCGTCAGCAGCCCGCCCGCGTAGACCGCCGCCGTCAGGCCCAGCCCCCGGTTGCCCGCCAGCAGCGGGAACAGGGCCCAGCCGGACGGGCCGATCGCCGTCGCCCCCACCTTGTCGCCGAGCATCGCGAAGAAGCCGACGAAGGCCCCGCCGGCCGCCCCGCCCGCGCAGGCGGTGAGGAAGGGGCGGCCCAGCGGGAGCGAAACCCCGTAGATCAGGGGCTCCCCGACGCCCAGCAGCCCGGCCGGGAGCGCCGACCTGATCGTCGTCCGGATGGATGTGTCGTGGCGCAGCCGGACGTACACCGCCATCGCGGCGCCGACCTGGCCCGCGCCCGCCATAGCCAGGACGGGCAGCAGCACCGTGTAGCCCTGCTGGTCGATGAGGGTGGTGTGGATGGGGATGAGGGCCTGGTGCAGGCCGAGCATCACCAGCGGCAGGAAGAGGCCGCCGAGCACCAGGCCCGCGAAGGCGCCCGTCGTCGCCAGCAGCCAGTTCGCCGCCGTGCCGATGGCCGAGGACATCGCGCCGGCCGCGTACATCAGGCCGTACAGCGTGCCGAGCCCGGCGACGAGGACCGTCAGGGTCGGGGTGAGGAGTACGTCCAGCGCCTCCGGGACCCGGCCGCGGCACCACTTCTCGACGCGGGTCGCAAGGAGCGCGGCCGCCAGCGCGCCGAGGACCCCGCCCTGGCCGGGGGCGAGGGTCACCCCGAACGCCGTCACCTTCGCGACCCCCGGGTAGACGACGATCGCCGCGACCGCACCGCCCAGGATCGGGGTGCCGCCGAACTCCTTCGCCGTGTTGTGGCCGACGAAGACGGCGATCAGCGCCATGAAGGCGGAGGCGACGGCGGTCAGGGCGGGGCTGAGGCCGGGCAGCCACCCGGCGTTGAGCAGCAGACCGTTGATCCCGGCGAGGATCCCGCAGCCGATGAGGGCGGGAATCAGCGGGACGAACACAGCGGCCAGCCGGCGCAGCGCGGCCTTGAACGGAGTCGCGTTGCCCCTGCGCCGCTCCTCCCGCAACTCGGCCCCGCGCGCGCCCAGTTCGTCGGCGGTGGACGGCCGGGCGAGCAGCTGCTCGAAGTCGGCCGTCACCCGCGTCACCACGCCCGGCCCGAGGACCACCTGGTAGGAGCCGTCGTCCACGACGACCCCGAGCACCCCGGGCACCGCCCGCAGCGCCTCCTCGTCCGCGCGGGACGGATCGGCGAGGCCCAGCCGCAGCCGGGTCATGCAGTGGGCGACGGACGTGACGTTCGCCGGGCCGCCCACCAGGGGCAGGATCGCGGCGGCTGTGGAGGAGGAGTCGATACGCACCCCCCGAGCGTGCGGCTCAGCCGCCCGCCGCACCGAGCGCGGCGCGCAGATGTCCCCCGGACTCCTCCAGAAGGCGGGCGGCCGCCGGCCCGTCCACCCCGGCCAGCAGGGCGAGGATCGCGTTCTTCACCTCGCCGTCGGTGGCCGCGAGGGCGGCCTCGATCTCCGGCTCGTCCGCCCCGGTCGCCAGCGCCACGATCCGCCGGGAACGGGCCCGCAGCTTCTCGTTCGAGGCACGGACGTCGACCATCAGGTTCCCGTACGTCTTGCCCAGCCGGATCATCGTGATCGTCGAGATCATGTTCAGCACCAGCTTCTGCGCCGTGCCCGCCTTCAGCCGGGTGGAGCCGGTGAGCAGCTCGGGTCCCACGACCACCTCGATCCCGTGCTCGGCGGCGGCGGCCAGCGCGCTGCCCGGGTTGCAGGCCAGCCCGACGGTCAGGGCGCCCCGGGTCCGCGCGTACCGAACGGCGCCGACGGCGTACGGGGTGCGACCGGAGGCGGAGACGCCGACCACGGTGTCGTCGGGGGTGAGCGCGAGGGCGGCCAGATCGGCTTGGGCGAGCTCCTCGGAGTCCTCGGCGCCCTCGACGGAGGTGACCACGGCCGACGGGCCGCCCGCGATCAGCCCGACGACCTGGCCGGGCGCGGTGTTGAAGGTCGGCGGGCACTCGGAGGCGTCGAGCACCCCGAGCCGTCCGGCGGTACCGGCACCGGCGTACACCAGCCGGCCACCGCGTGCCATGCGCGCGGCGACCGCGTCGATGACGGCGGTGATCTGCGGAAGCCGCGCGCCGACGGCGGTGGGGACTTCGGAGTCCTCCCCGTTCATGAGCCGGGCGATGTCGAGGGTGGGGAGCCGGTCGATCTCGGCGAGATCGGAGCGGAACGCTTCGGTGGTGAGGGATTCGAGCGCGGCGCGCAGCTCACTGGGGTCGGGCTGGGAGGTCATCGGGGACGGCTCTTTCCGGTGCGGGTGCGGGTGCGGGTGCGGGTGGGGGTGCGGGTGGGGGTGCGGGTCGGGGTGCGGGTGGGGGTCGGGACAACTGTCTGCACTCCACGGTCTACCGGTGCCGGCGGGCCAACGCCTCGTACGACGCGGCCAACGCCGGCGCGGCCGTCGCGTAGGACCTTGGCCACCTCTGAAAGCTGTTTTCTGTTCGGGCTCGGGGTCAAGAGTGCGCACAATGGGGGCATGGACCCCATCAGCCCCCTGGAACAGGCGTTGCACACGGCACGCGCCCTCGTGCTGGCCGATCTGGCCTCGGGCGAGGTCGCCGCGGCGGACGTGGTGTCGCTGGTCGAGGACTCCGTCGTGCAGCGGCGCTGGTGGGTCGAGCAGTGGCCGGACGGCGTGGCGTTCGTGGCGGGGCTGGTGGCGCAGGACGTGCAGGACGCGCTGCTGGAGAGGCACGGGCGCTGGCCCCTGTGCCCGGTCTGCGGCTCGGGCGACCCGCACGCCCTCGAGGTCGAGCCCGAACTCGGTCCCGACCCGCACTGGGTGTGCCACCAGGCGGGCGTGAAGGTCGCCTCGGTGGGCTCGCTGGGGCCGGCCATGGGAGGCGAGCCGTCCTCGTGAGGCTCTCGTGACCGTCTACATCGACCCGCCGGACTGGCCGGGACACGGCCGTATGTGGTCCCACCTCGTCAGTGATGTCTCGTACGGCGAACTGCACGTCTTCGCGGAGGGGTTGGGCGTCCCGCGGCGCGCCTTCGAGCGCGATCACTACGACATCCCCTCGCACCGCTACGCCGAGGTGGTGGCGGCCGGCGCGGTGCAGGTGAGCAGCCGCGAGGTGGTGCGCCTGCTGACGGCGGCCGGCCTGCGCAGACGCAAGGGCACCGGAGGGCGGCGCGCCGGGACTTAGGCCGCCGGAAGCCGGGGCGCGGGTAGGTGGGGCGCCGGGAGGTGGGACGCCGGGAGGTGGGACGCCGGGAGGTGGGACGCCGGAGGTGGGGCGGCGGAAGATGGGGCGCGGGTAGGTGGGGCGCCGGAGGTAGGGCGGCGGAAGATGGGGCGCGGGTAGGTGGGGCGGCGGAGGTGGGGCGGCGGAGGTGGGGCGCCGGAGGTAGGGCGGCGGATGCCGGGGTGCGGGTAGGTGGGGCGGCGGAGGTGGGGCGCCGGAGGTAGGGCGGCGGAAGACGGGGTGCGGGTAGGTGGGGCGGCGGAGGTAGGACGCCGGAGGTGGGGCGCCGGTGGGCAGTGCGCAGGGGCGGGACCTTCGGACGTCCTACGTCAGGTGCTCCCGCCCGCGCAGCTCGTACGCGTCCTCCTCGTCGCCCGCGGCGACCTTCACGAACCCGGCCCGTTCGAGCACGCCACGGGAGGGGGCGTTGGCGTGCTCGACGACCGCGAACAGGCGTCGTACGTCGTCCCGCGCCAGCGCCCAGCCGGCCAGCGCGCGCAGCGCCTCGGTCGCGTAGCCGTGGCCGCGGGCGGCCTCGACCAGGTCGTAGCCGACCTCCGTGCGGCCGTCCTCGTCGGGAGCCGCGTGGAAGCTCATGCTGCCGACGGCCCGGCCGTCCTCCCGCCGCACGAGGACGTAGAGGCCGAACTCCGTCCGGTGCACGCCGGACACATACGCCCGCACGATCATCCCGGCGGCGTTCCGCGTCCCCTCGAACGGTTCGCCGCCGACCCACACGTAGCCTCCGCCGCCGCCCGCCCGCAGTCCGGCGGCGGCACTGGGCGAGATGCCTTCGAGGGTGAGGCGGTCGGTGGGGATGCGCGGGATGGTCACGAGGCGAGCAGTTCCAGTTCGCCCCGCAGGTTGTACCGGGCCGTGGCTTCCCACCGCTCGCTCCCGTACGAGGTCCTGAACAGCCGGCGCAGCTCGAGGAGCCGGCGCAGGATGTCCGCCCGGCCGGCCCGGAAGGCGTCGTTCGGAACGAAGTGGTACTCCTCGCGGACGGCGGCGGTGTAGGCGGCGTACGCGCTCGGCGGTGCGGCGAGGATCGCGAGGTCGGCGTCGCACAGGACCTGGCCGTCGAGGTCGTCGTCCGCCGGATCGTGGGTGACGGTGAGCCGGACGAGCCTCGCGACCTCGGCGGTCCGCTCCGGCGACACCCCCGCCTCGGGCAGGGCGCGCTCGGCGAGGCGGGCGGAGCGCTCCTCGTTCTCGGACCGGTCGGGCAGATAGACGGCGTCGTGGAACCAGGCGGCCAGCCGGACGACGTCCGGGTCGGCGGCGTGCTCCGCGAGGACGTCGACGCGGTCGAGGACCTCGGTGAGGTGGGTGAGCGTGTGGTAGCGGCGCTGCGGCTCCTGCCAGCGGGCGAGGAGGTCGTCGGCGTACGGCGCCGGGTCGGGGCCGCCTGCCGGGCCCCGGGTCCTGTCCAGGGTGTGGCTGAAACGGGTGCGCAGGGCGTCGAGATCGGCCATGGCCCCATTGTCGCGCGTGCGGGCGGGGTTCTCCGGCGTATTCTGAATTGGACTAGACCTGTAGTCGCCCGATGAAGCCGATGAAGCCGATGAACGCGATGAACGCCGACGAATGGGGTGCCATGAGCATGCGTGCAGTTCTGGAGGTGATCGCCCTCGACGTCGAGGACGCGGTCGCCGCCCAGACCGGAGGCGCGGACCGCCTCGAGCTGGTCACCGACATGGCCGCCGACGGGCTCACGCCGCCGGTCGCGGTCTTCGCCGGGATCAGGGCCGCCGTCGACCTCTCCCTGCGCGTGATGCTGAGACGTTCCGAGGGTTTCGCGGCCGGAGCCGCCGAGGAGGTCGACTCCCTCGTACGGCTCGCCGGCGAGCTGCGGGCGGCCGGCGCGGACGAGTTCGTGCTCGGGTTCCTCGACGCGGGGGGTGGGGTGGACCTCGCGGCGGTGGAGCGGGTCGTCGCCGAGCTGGACGGCTGCCCCTGGACCTTCCACCGCGCCCTCGACCACGCCGGCGACCGCGACGCCCTGCGCAAGCAGCTGGACGGCCTGCCCGGACTGGACACCTACCTCACCGCCGGTTCCGCCACCGGCGTCGACGCCGGCCTGCCGACCCTGCTGGCGGAGGCGGCACGGCACGGGGAACAGGGCTACGAGCAGCAGCTCCTCGTCGGCGGCGGCCTGCGCCTCGACCATGTGCCGGTGCTCAGGGCCGGGGGCCTCGACGCCTTCCACATCGGCGGCGCGGCCCGGCCCGACGGCTGGACCGGACCCGTGTCGGCGCGGGCCGTGAAGGAGTGGCGGCGAGCGGTGGACGGCGAGTAGGCCCTGCGGGCCCGGCAGGCCGGGTGGCCCACCCGGTGGCCCCGGTGGCCCCGGTGGGCCCGGTGGCCCGGGTGGGCCCGGTGGCCCGGGTGGGCCCGGTGGCCCCGGTGGGCCCGGTGGGCCCGGTGGCCGGGTGGCCCCGGTGGCCCCGGTGGCCGGGTGGCCTTGGCGGACTCGATGGACCTGGCGGGTCGGGCAGGCCGGGCAGGCCGGGCAGGCCCGGCCTGCCCGGCAGGCCCGGCCTGCCCGGCAGGCCCGGCAGGCCCGGTGGGCCGGGCGGCCTTGGCGGACTCGGTGGGTCGGGTGGCCCGGTGGCCCGGTGGGTCAGGTGGGCCCGTGGCCCCTGCGGGCCTGGCGGGCCGCAGGCCGGGCGGGCCGGGCAAGCGCAGTGGCCGGGGCCCGGCAGGGGCAGGGGCAGGGGCCGGTGCCTGGGCTGGGGCCCGAGCACCGGCCGGTGTCCGTGTCGGTCGGGGCAGGGGCCGGGGCCTGGGCTGGGGCCCGAGCACCGGCCGGTGTCCGTGTCGGTCGGTCGAGCTGGGTCCGTCAGTGCAGCTGGGGTGGCAGCGGGGCCGCGTGCGTCACGATCAGGCCCGACACCGCTCGGGTCAGCGCCACGTACAGCCGTCGCAGGCCCGTCCGCTCGTCCGGTTCGCCGTCGACCACGGCCTGGGGTTCGTCCAGAACGACGTAGTCGTACTCCAGGCCCTTGGCCAGGGAGGCCGGGACCAGGGTGAGGCGGGTCTCGGCCGTGGTCTCCTCGCCGGGGGAGAGGTGGCCGATGCCCGACGCGGTCAGCGCTTCGGCCAGCGCCGGGATCCTCGCGTCGGCCGCGATCAGGCCCGTGGAGCCCTCATTGCGCAGCAACTCCTCGCAGGCCGCGACGGTCTCGGCGGTTCCGGCCACCGGCCGGAGGTCGAAGAAGCCGGGGTTCTCGCGGACCGAGGCGACGGGGGTGAGGCCCGGCGCGATGTGCGGGAGCAGGCGCGAGGCGTAGGTGATGACGTCCGTCGGCACGCGGAAACCCGCCGTCAGTTCCTCGATCACCGCGTCCGCCTTGCCCAGGTGACCGAGGGCCTCCTGCCAGCTCCGGGTCGCCCACGGGGTGGTGCCCTGGGCCAGATCGCCCAGCACGGTCGCCGAACCCGTCGTGCAGCGGCGGCCGACCGCCCGGTACTGCATGGGGGACAGGTCCTGCGCCTCGTCCAGGACCACATGGCCGAGGGAGTGGGTGCGCTCGACGAGGTCGGTCGCCTCGTCGATCAGCACCGCGTCCGCCGCCGACCACGCGGCCGCCTTCACCGACCGGGCAGGCCTTCTGCCGGATCCCGGCAGCGCCCACAGGATCGTCTTCTGCTCGTCCTCGCTCAGCAGGCCCTTCGCGTGCTCGGCGAGGAACTCCGCGTCCGTGAGCAGCCGGAGCACCAGCTTCGCCGGATCGACGGCCGGCCAGACCTCCTTCACGGCCGCCTTCACCGCGCTGTTGCGGGCGACGGCGTCCTGCACCCGGTCGTCCGGGGCCTCGCCCGAGCGTTCCATCTGCACCAGGATCGCGTGTGCGATGCGCTGCGGCAGGGCCTCGCGGGCGGCGCCGTAGCGGATGTCCCGGTCCAGCAGCTCCCGGACCATCTCCTCGAGTTCGTACGCCGGGAGCCGCCACCGCCGCGAGCCGCGCACGACGACGAGCGGTTCGCCCGGCTTGCCGACGTGCGAGTACACGGCCCGCCGCAGCACCTCCGCCATCCTCGCGTCACCCTTGACGACCGCCGCCGCCGCGTCGTCCGTGCCCCGTACCTCCACATGCGCCACCAGGTCGTCGACCGTGCCCTGGCGCACCGCCAACTCGCCCAGCGCGGGCAGCACTTGCTCGATGTAGTGGAGGAAGGACCGGTTCGGCCCGATGACCAGCGTGCCGGTGCGGGCGAGCCGCTCGCGGTGCGCGTACAGCAGATACGCCACCCGGTGCAGACCGACGGCCGTCTTACCGGTCCCCGGCCCTCCCTGGACACAGACCGTCCCGCCCAGCCCGCTGCGCACGATCTCGTCCTGCTCGGGCTGGATGGTGGCGACGATGTCACGCATCGGTCCGACACGCGGCCGCTCGATCTCCCGCTGGAGCAGCTTGCTGGTCCGTGCCGCCTCCGCCGGGTCGGACAGGTGCTCGTCCTCGTAGGCGGTGAGGTCGCCGCCGGTGTAGCCGAAGCGGCGGCGCAGCCCGACGTCCATCGGGTCCTTCTTCGAGGCCCGGTAGAACGGCTGCGAGACCGGCGCACGCCAGTCGATGACCATCGGGTCGCCGTCGCCGTCGTGCACATGCCGACGCCCGATGTAGAACTGTTCCCCCTCCGCGCCCTCCGCCCGGTCGGCGCCGGGAGCGTGCAGGTAGTCGAGCCGGCCGAAGAACAGCGGGGTGTCGTTGAGGTCGGCGAGCGCCTTGATCCGTTCCTCGATCTGACGCTCCAGGATCTGGGCGTTGACCCAGTTCGCGGTGACGTCGCTGATGTCGAGGGCCTCCACGTCCTCGCGCATGGCACGCAGGGCGCCCCGGGACGAGGAGAGGTGGGCGCGTTCGCGGGCGAGCGGATCGTCGTCGACAGGCGTGGACGGCGTGGACGGTGTGGACGGCGTGGACAAGGGGGTGCCTCCGGACCGGCTGAGGTGGCGCTGCGGTGAGTCCGTCCGGTTTCCGTCCGGACGGCGGCACTCCGGGAAGGGAGGCGGGCAAGAGCGAGGATTGTAGGTGAACGGGGGAAGGGCGTGCCAACGCATTTATCCGGCCGCACCGTCGGTGGAGCTTGGCCGCACCCTCGGCGGAGCTTGGCGACACCCTCGGCGGAGCTTGGCCACACCCTCGGTGGAGCCCCGGCCGGGCCCTCGGCCGAACCCCTCTCCGGGCCCGTGGATCCTCTCCGCACCCCTGCCTCGCGGCCCTCCGTCCCGTAGGGGAGACCCCGCCCACAGGTGTACCCGAGGAGTACGCCGAACGGGGACCTGGGGCCGATGCCCGCTTTATGCCCCGGAGTCCATCATGGAGACATGAGTGCAGCGACCTTCACCCCGGCCCCCGGTCGCCCGTCCGGTGCGACCTCCCTGTACGACACGCACCGCCACCGCCTCGGCGACGCCCTGCGAGCCATGAGGGTCTTCGCGGGCGCCGCCTTCGACGTGGTCATCCTGGGCGAGTACGGCGAGGAAGCGGGCGTCCGCCGCCGCAGGTGACTCAGGCCTCACCCGCGAGCAGCTCGTCCGCGTCCATGATCCGGTACGCGTAGCCCTGTTCCGCCAGGAAGCGCTGGCGGTGCGCCGCGAAGTCCTGGTCGAGGGTGTCCCGTGCCACCACCGAGTAGAAGTGGGCCTGGTGACCGTCCGCCTTCGGGCGCAGGACACGGCCCAGGCGCTGGGCCTCCTCCTGGCGGGAGCCGAAGGTGCCCGAGACCTGGATGGCGACCGTGGCCTCCGGCAGGTCGATCGAGAAGTTCGCGACCTTGGACACCACCAGCACGCTGATCTCGCCCTCCCGGAAGGCGCCGAAGAGCTTCTCGCGCTGCGCGTTGGAGGTCTCGCCCTTGATCACCGGGGCGTTCAGGTGCTCGCCCAGCTCGTCCAGCTGGTCGATGTACTGGCCGATGACCAGGATCTGCTGCCCCTCGAAGCGGCGGACGAGCGCCTCCGTCACCTTCCGCTTCGTCGCCGTCGTCGCGCAGAAGCGGTACTTCTCCTCCGCCTCGGCGGTCGCGTACGCCAGCCGCTCGGAGTCCGTCAGGTTGACCCGGACCTCGACGCAGTCGGCGGGCGCGATGTAGCCCTGCGCCTCGATCTCCTTCCACGGCGCGTCGAACCGCTTCGGCCCGATCAGGGAGAACACGTCCGACTCACGGCCGTCCTCGCGGACCAGGGTCGCGGTCAGCCCGAGGCGGCGGCGCGCCTGGAGATCCGCCGTGAACTTGAAGACCGGCGCGGGCAGCAGGTGCACCTCGTCGTAGAGGATGAGCCCCCAGTCCCGGGAGTCGAACAGCTCCAGGTGCGGGTAGACGCCCTTCCGCCGGGTCGTCAGCACCTGGTACGTGGCGATGGTGACGGGCCGGATCTCCTTCCGCGTCCCGCTGTACTCGCCGATCTCCTCCTCGGTCAGCGACGTCCGCTTCACCAGCTCGTGCTTCCACTGGCGCGCGGAGACGGTGTTCGTGACGAGGATCAGCGTGGTCGACTTCGCCTGCGCCATCGCCCCGGCGCCGACGAGGGTCTTGCCCGCACCGCACGGCAGCACCACGACCCCGCTGCCGCCGTGCCAGAAGTTCTCCACCGCCTGCTTCTGGTAGGGCCGCAGCGCCCAGCCGTCCTCGGCCAGCTCGATCGGGTGCGCCTCGCCGTCGACGTAGCCCGCGAGGTCCTCGGCCGGCCAGCCCAGCTTCAGCAGCGTCTGCTTGATCTGTCCGCGCTCGGAGGGGTGCACGGCGACGCTGTCCGGGTCGATCCGGACGCCGACCAGCGGAGCGACCCGCTTGGAGCGCAGGATCTCCTCCAGCACCGGCCGGTCGGTGCTGGTGAGCACGAGTCCGTGCGCCGGGTGCTTGCTCAGCGTCAGACGGCCGTAGCGGTCCATCGTCTCGGCGATGTCGACGAGCAGCGCGTGCGGCACCGGGTAGCGGCTGTACTGCACGAGCGCGTCCACGACCTGCTCGGCGTCATGCCCGGCGGCCCGCGCGTTCCACAGGCCCAGCGGGGTCAGCCGGTAGGTGTGGATGTGCTCCGGCGCCCGCTCCAGCTCCGCGAACGGCGCGATGGCACGACGGCAGTCGTCCGCCTGCTCGTGGTCGACCTCCAGGAGCAGAGTCTTGTCCGACTGGACGATCAGCGGTCCGTTCACGTACGCCATCCCTTCCGCACGGGCCAAACCTCCAGTGTGCCGTACGGCGCGCCGTGGCGGTGGTCCGCTTCTTCCTCGCGGCCCTGCGCAACCCTGACCTGCGTTCGTGGGTCTGACCGTGGGAGCAGCGCGATGGGCGCGACGCGGTGGGGAGTCACGGTATGTCGGTCCTGTCGTTCCGCAGGGGTGCGGTCGGCGTGGGAGCCGCGGCGGTGCTGGCGGCCACGGGCACCTGGGTGATGTGGCCCGCGGACATCGACGGGCGGCTGTGGAGCGAGGTACGGCCGGTGATCGAGGCCAGGATCGCTGCGGAGTCGCGGGGGAGCGGCTACGGCGAGACCGTGCCCGCGCTCGAGGCACGCTGGTTCTGCCAGGCGAAGGCGCTCGAACTGGAGGAGCACGCGGGCGAGGTGCGGGCGGGCGTCAACACGCTGTGCGTCGAGTACGGGGTGCAGGACGACAACCTGGTCGAGTGCGGCGCCGGACAGTATCCGCAGGTGGTGCGGCTGGAGCGGGACGAAGCGGCCGCCGGGGGCTACCGGGTCGTCGCCCGGGAGGAGCCGCCGGACGGCGACGGGTACGGGCGGTGGGCGGAGTCCCACTTCGGGGCCCTCGCCAGGTCCTCCCTCCAGGACCCGATGTCGCCCCGGACCCTGGAAGCCACGGCCCGAGCCCACTTCGGCCTGCCCGTGGACGCCTCGGTCGGACAGTGCTGAACCGGCGCCCACGGGGCCGCCCACATCCGACGGGCGGTCGTCGGCCGACGGCCGTAGCCCGTGTGGCCTGCGGCCATGTGCCTGGCAACCATGTGCCTGGCAGCCATGTGTCCGGCAACCATGTGCCTGGCAACCATGTGCCTGGCGGCCGCTTGGTCGGTCGGCCCTGAAGCGGTGGCCGAGGCAGTCGGGCGGATCGGTCAGTCGTCGGCCAGTTCCGCCACGCCTGTGATCCGGTGCAGGGGGTAGGTGCGGACCTCGTCCGCCGTGTGGTCGTACGCCGTCACGAAGCCGCCCTCCACCCGGACCGGGGCGATGACGCGCTGGCTGGCGGTGCCCTCGGCGTTGACGTAGCCGATCCACAGGGCCTCGCCGGTGAGGACGGCGGCCTGCATGGTGGCGAGGGTCTCCGCGGAGCTGGTCCGGGGGAGCTGGCCGGGGGCGAGCGGGGCGGCGTCCTCCGTCGGCTTGCGGGGGGTCGTGGCGGCCAGGTCACCGGCCCTGATCGCGCGGATCGCCGCGGTGAGCAGGGTGGTGTCGGGCACCGGCGGACCGTCCGGCACCGGCTCGGGAGCCGTGCGGGGCGGGGTGCGGTGGGCATGGGCGCGGGTGATCAGGACGTCCCCCTCGGCCGACTCGGCGGCGGGCGCGAAGCCCATCGCGCGCAGACCCTCGAGGAGGGCCGCCGGGTCGGCCTGCGTCGCGAGCACCGTCGGGGCCAGGCGGCGCAGCCGCAGGGGCGCCGCGCGCTTGTCGGCGAGGATCTCGTTCAGCAGGGCGTCGTCGTCGCAGCGGACGTAGGCCGAGGCCGCGCCCACCCGCAGATGGCCGTGCCGGCGGGCCACGTCGTCGATCAGGTACGCCAGCGGCTGCGGCACCGGCGTACGGGAGTGCTCGGTGAGGAAGGCGTGCAGGTCGGAGGCGCTGCGGCCGGCGTCCAGGGCGCGACGCACCGAGCCCGGTGTGAAGCGGTAGACGGTCGCGCCGCCCTTGGACTCGACGTCCGCGAGGACGCTCAGCACGTCGGCCAGCGGGCGCCGCAACGGCCCGGGGGCGACCGCGGTCAGGTCGGCCTGGAGCAGGACGTGGTCCAGGGGCTCGGGGAGCAGCGGGGCGAGCAGCCGGGCGGCGGCCGCGGTGGCCACGGCCTGCTCGGGAGGCGAGAGGGACGCGGCCGGGGATACGGCGGCGGTCGCCCGGTGCGGGGCGGGCAGCTTGTCGCCGGGGCCGGTCGAGCCGGTCGGGCCGGTCCGAGCGTCGGTGGCGGCGGCGGTGGCGGTGGCGGCCGGTCTGGTCGCGGACCGTCCGCCCAGCAGGGCCCGCCCGTGCGCCGCCAGCGCGCCCCGGCCGGTCACGCCCAGGAGCTCGGCCTCCATCAGGGTCCAGCGGGCCAGCCGGGACCGCAGGTCGTCGTCGCCCTGCGAACCCTGCTGGCCCTGCGCACTCTGCTGGCTCTGCGGTCCGCGCAGCGGGCGCTCCCAGCGCAGCCGGGCCAGCACCGCCTCCGGGTCCGGTGCGGCGCCCTCGGGCAGCCCGGCCAGCAGGGCCAGCACCCGATGGCGCACCTCGGGCGCGGCGGACCGGTCAAGCCCAGGACCCAGCGCCGACAGCGCCCGCTCCTTGAGGTCCCGGCCGCCGACCACCCCGGACGTCCGGGTCGCCGCCAGCCACACCTGCGCGAGCTGCGCCCACCGGTCGGCGGGCGGCCGTTCCAGCCACTCGTCGTACTCCGGGGTGGCCGCGTACCGCTCGTCGGCCTCCCCGTCGGAGGCGAGCAGCCCGGCCGCGTACGCCAGCTCGACCCAGAACGCGGCCATCGGCTCGGACACGTCGAGGGCGACGGCCGTCCGCTTGAGGTCGCGCACGCTCAGACCGCCGGCCCGCAGGACCGCGGGGCCGCCCTCGTGCCAGTCCTTGAGCAGTTCCTCCACGGTCGCCAGCGAGGTGTACGCCTGCCCGGCCGCCGTCGCGTCCACCACCTGTGGACGATGCGTGGCGACCGCCTCGACGACGGGCGGCACGGGTTCGGCCGTGCGGTGCGCCCGGCCCCCGCGCAGATGCAGGGCGACCTCGCGGGGCAGTACGACGGTCCCGGGCGCCGTCGGCAGCAGCAGCCCGCGATCGAGCAGCCAGCGCAGCCGCGCCGCCGGATCAGCCGTGACCTGCCCGTACGGAGGCCCCCACATCAGCCGCTTCAGGACGTCGACGGAGTCGGCGGGCGCGCTCGCGAGCAGCGCGGTCATCTTCCTGCGGTGGGTGAACAGGGCGGTGAGCGCGCCGACGGCGGACACCGCGTCGTGCGTGGACGGCAGCCCGGCCGTCGCCACCAACTCCTGGATCCGGCCCGGTGACATGCCCGCCGTCGCCTCCCGCACGCTCGGCCCGAGTCCCGTCGGGGACGGGTGCTGCGCGGACGGCGCGAGCAGTTCACGGGCGGTGCGGACGAGACGGAGGCAGCTTTCGTCACCCCAGACCAGGGCCTGTTCCCGCAGGGCCGCCAGGGCGCCGGGCAGCGCGTCGGCCACCGCCGGGTCGAGGGTGTCGCCCGCCATCAGCCCGAGCAGTTCGGCGTACGTCGCCGGGTCGCCGGCCACGGCCAGCGCCTCCGCGGTCTGGAGGGCGAACCGGTCGAGCCGCTCCAGCGCGCGGACGACGGAGGCGCGGGTGCCGGCGCGGGTGGCGAGCTGGGTGAGGTCGGTGGGGACCGGGGTGATGAGGTCGGGGCGGGCGCGCAGGAGTGCGGCAAGGGAAGCGTCGTCCCGGGCGCGGAGCGCTGCCGCTAGGGAACGGGGGGCCCGCTGGTCCTCGGTGCTCATCTTGCCCACGGTAGCGGTTGGCGTCCCCTGGGGGCTGCGCCCCCGGAACCCCGCTTCGGCCCTGAAGGGGCCTCGTCCTCAATCGCCGGACGGGCTGAGTTGTCCGGCCGGTGCTCGACGGCCGGCGTCCCGTGGGCTGGTTTGTGGGGGCCTGCGCGATAGCGTCCTCCCGTGGGGATCGAGAGCGACCAAGTCGTCTATGAGTACCTGAGCCGGGTCGGGGACGTCGCGCAGCAGCGGCAGTTGTCGTCGGCCACGCGGATGCGGCTCGTCTCCGAGCTGCGCAACGAGATCGACCGGCGCCGGGCGAAGGCGGCCGTCGACTCTCCCGCCGCCGTCCGCCGCATCATCGACCGCCTCGGCAGTCCCGACGACATCGTCGCGGCCGCGGCCGACCGGGGCGGCGGCGCGCCGCAGACGCAGACGCCGGCGCCCTCCGTGCCCGTACAGCGCGACCGCGAGGAGGGGCCGGAGCGGCCGAAGGGGATCCGGCGGGTCGTGCCGCGGCCCCGGACCGGCGCGCCGCCTCCCGCCGCCCCCTCCGACGTGGCGTCCCCGCCGCACCGCGCCCCCGCGCACGAGCTGGGCGACAGCCGCGAGACGCCCGACTGGTGGCTGAACGACCCGACCCCGCTGGGCATCGGCGAGGACGTGCCGGGGTTCGTCGGCGGAGTGGAGATCCCGGACCTGCTCAAGCCCCCGCGGCCCAGGAAACTCGAGGAGGAGCAGGAGCAGGAGGAAGCCGACGGGGAGGCCGAGGGGGAGCCCGGTGAGGACGAGGGCGGCGGTCGGCCGCGCCGGCGTCGGCTCCGCCTCCTTCGGCGCTCGCCCTCCGCCGAGCGGGCCCGCTGGAGCAACCCCCTGCTGCTGATCGCCGCCGCCTGTCTCGTCGCCGGCGCGGTCCTCGGGAACTGGTTCGCGCTGATCCTGGGGTGGCTCATCGCCTACGCCTCGCGCCGGCTGACCGAGCGGGAGACGAAGTTCGCCGTCATGGGGCTGCCGGGGCTCGCGCTCACGGCCGGGCTCGGCTGGCTGTGGGGGCGGTCCGAGGGGCGCTGGGGCGACCCCATCGCCGACGGGCACCTGAACGACGCCGTCGCCCAGACCTGGCCGTGGGTGATCCGGGGCGCGGCCGTGGCGTCGGCGCTGTTCCTGGTCTGGCGGTCACAGAAACCGAGGTAGGAAGGGTGTACCGGCCAGGCAGAATGGCCGTATGACGTCACCCGTGCTCACCGTCGGCTTCGACCTCGACATGACCCTCATCGACTCCCGGCCCGGTATCCGCGCCACCTATGTGGCGCTCGCCGAGCGGACGGGGACGTACATCGACGCCGATCTGGTGGTCACCCGGCTCGGGCCGCCGCCCGAGACCGAGCTGGCCCACTGGTACCCGGCGGAGCGGGTCGCGGCCGTCGCCGACCTGTACCGCTCGCTGTACCCCGAGCACGGCGTCACCGGCGCGAGCGCGCTGCCCGGCGCCCGTGAGTCGATCGCGGCGGTGCGGGCGGCGGGCGGGCGGGCGATCATCGTCACCGCCAAGCACCAGCCCAACGCCGAGCTCCAGGTGGAGCATCTGCGCCTCGGCCCCGACGCGGTCATCGGCGACCTGTGGGCGGAGCAGAAGGCGCAGGCGCTGCGCGAGCACGGCGCGAGCGTCTACGTCGGCGACCACGTGGGCGACGTACGCGGTGCGCGCGCCGCCGGGGCGCTGTCGGTGACCGTGCCGACCGGGCCGATCGGTGCGCAGGAACTGCGGACGGCCGGTGCGGATGTCGTGCTCGCCGACCTCACCGAATTCCCGGCCTGGCTCGCCGGTCACCTCGACGCCTACCGTGCGGCGCCCCGCGCCTGACGCCGGCCCGCGGCGACCGATTGCAGGACGCCTGCGCCGGCGACGAGGAATCCGACGCCCATGAGCATGCTCAACCCGAACATGTACGTCGGAAAAGGCGTCGCATCGAGGAGCAGTGGGGCGACTGTGACCAGTGTGGCCACAGTGCCGACGAAGAACACGATGGCACCGGCACGGATCAGTCGGTCACCGGGAGCGGCGGAATTCGTTTGGGTTTTGTCACGCACCCGACCAGGGTAGTTCCCTGCGCGAAGGAACAACCGGGGGACGTCTTGTCACCGGCCCGAAGACCACTAGCCTTGGTACCGGCGGGTCGTGGTCGACCCGCCCGAGTGCTATCCAGAGCCGTTCAGAGCTGTTTCGGAGTCGAGAAGCAGCTTTCCGACGAGTACGAGGACGAGGACAGACGTGCCTACCGGCAAGGTCAAGTGGTTCAACACCGAGAAGGGCTTCGGCTTTCTCTCCCGTGACGACGGCGGCGACGTCTTCGTCCATTCCTCCGTCCTGCCTGCCGGAGTCGAGGCGCTGAAGCCGGGCCAGCGAGTGGAGTTCGGCGTCGTCGCCGGACAGCGCGGCGACCAGGCGCTCTCCGTCATCATTCTCGACCCGACCCCTTCGGTCGCCGCCGCACAGCGCAAGAAGCCCGATGAACTGGCCTCCATCGTCCAGGACCTGACGACCCTCCTCGAGAACATCACGCCGATGCTCGAGAAGGGCCGTTACCCGGAGAAGACCTCCGGCAAGCAGATCGCCGGTCTGCTGCGCGCGGTCGCCGACCAGTTGGACGTCTGACGGGTACCGGCCGACGGTAAATCGTGATCCGTCACGGGAGTTACCGGCGTTACGGGCGTTACGGGAAATCGAGCGCGTCCGGGCCGAGGGGCGGCAACAGTCCCTCGGCCGCCGCGCGGGTCAGCAATCCCCTGACCGCCGCATAACCGTCCTCGCCCAGGTTGGCCGTGAACTCGTTGACGTACAGACCGATGTGCAGGTCGGCGACGGACGGGTCCATTTCCTGGGCGTGTTCCATGACGTACGGGCGGGAGACCCCGGGGGCGTCCCAGGCGGCGCGTACGGAGGTGCGGATCGAGTCGGCCAGCCGGGTGAGGGCCTGCCCGCCCAGCGAGCGCTTGGCGATGATGGCGCCGAGCGGGATCGGCAGCCCGGTCGTGGACTCCCAGTACTCGCCCATGTCGGCGAGCTTGTGCAGCCCGTAGTCGCGGTAGGTGAAGCGGGCCTCGTGGATCACCAGCCCCGCGTCGACCTTTCCGTCCCGTACGGCCGGCATGATCTCGTGGAACGGCATGACGACGATCTCGCCGACGCCTCCCGGGACCTTCTCCGCCGCCCAGAGCCGGAACAGCAGGTACGCCGTCGACCTCTCGCTCGGCACGGCGACCGTGCGGCCGGTCAGCTCCCCACCGCCGAAAGCGTGCGGGCCGTCCCCGGTCCCGGCCTCCTTCGTCAGCACCAGCGGGCCGCAGCCCCGGCCCAGCGCGCCCCCGCACGGCAGCAGCGCGTACTCGTCGAGGACGTACGGCAGCACGGCGTACGACACCTTCAGCACGTCGAACTCGCCGCGCTCGGCCATGCCGTTGGTGATGTCGATGTCCGCGAACGTCACGTCGAGCCCCGGCGCGCCCGGCACACGGCCGTGGGCGAGGGCGTCGAACACGAACGTGTCGTTCGGGCAGGGCGAGTACGCGATCTTCAGATCGTCACCGGTCATGTGGGTTCCAACTCTCCAGGACGGGTGTGAGCTTCCCGAAGGCCGTGGTCAGTGCGGCGAGCGCCGCGCCGATGCGCCAGGCGTCGCGGTCGCGCGGGCCGACGGGGTTGGAGACCGCGCGGATCTCCAGCACGGGCACGCCGTGCGCGGCGGCGGCCTCGGCGACCCCGAAGCCCTCCATCGCCTCGGCCAGGGCACGCGGGTGCAGTGCGCGCAGGACGGTGGCCCGGGCGGCGCTGCCGGTGACCGTCGAGACGGTCAGGACGACGCCGGTCAGGGCCCCGGTGGCGGCCGCGGTCTCGCGGACGAGGGACTCCGGCGGACGGTGGGTGACGGCGCCGAAGCCCAGCTCGGTGACGGGCAGGAAGCCGTCGGCGGTCTCGGCGCCCAGGTCGGCGGCGGTGATCTCGTCGGCGAGGACCAGGGAGCCGACCGGGGCGGCGGGCGCGAAGCCGCCGGCGATGCCCGTCGAGACGACGAGGCCGTAGGGGTCGCCGCTCAGCGCGGCGGCCGTCAGGGCGGCCGAGACGGAGGCGGCGGCCAGGGCTGGGCCGACCCCGGCGGCGAGGAGGTCGTAGGCCTCACCCGTGCGGTGCAGGGTCACGCCCGGCAGGCGCAGCTCACGGCCGGTCCCGGGCAGCGCCCGCGCCACCGCGTCCCGTTCGGCGGGGACCGCGGTGGCCACGAGGACGCGGGTGCGGGACGTGGTCAGTCGTCCTTCTTGAGCTTGAACGACCACAGGCCGGTCACCGCCTGGCCGTCCTTCTTCCCGTCGCCGGCCTTGATGGAGACGAGGGTGGAGTCGCCCTGGGCGCCGTACTGGGCGTTGAAGAACACGCTGCCCGGGATCGTGCGGTAGGTCTTGTCGCTGTCCTCGGTGAGCGGCTGACCGTTCATCAGGATCGTCCAGCGCTTGTCGGCCACGTCGGGGTCGACGCCGAAGCGGACGGTCTCGTCCGGGTCGACGGTGATCGACTTGATGTCCTTGTCCGCGAGGCACTTGGTCAGCGCGGCGGCCTGGAGGGTCTCGCCCTCCCCGCCACAGGTGGCCTCGGCGCTGACCGAGGCGCGGCCGACGGTGATCGTGGACAGCGGCGTCGGCTTGTCGCAGGCCGACAGGACGAGCAGTCCGGCACAAACGGCGCCGGCGGCGGCGACGACGCGACGGCGTCGCGCGACGCCAGGTACATCAGCGGCTCCGCCGCGGGGCATCGTGGTCATGGCGGAAGGCTATCGGGCACGCCCGGCCGTCTCTTTACGCGGGGGGCGGCGTGGCTGTGTGTTGGGCCGCGCGGTTACGCCACGCGGGGCTTCGCACCGCTTCCGTGCCGCACCGAGGACAGCAGACCGCGGACCGTGGTCAGCCAGCCCAGCGCGACCACCGCGGCGGCCACCGAAAGGCCCAGCGCGCCGTTCAGCGGCATCACGATGCCGACCGCGCCGCCGAACACCCAGCACACCTGGAGCATCGTCTCCGAGCGGGCGAACGCCGAGGTGCGCACCAGCTCGGGCACGTCCCGCTGGATCAGCGCGTCCAGCGACAGCTTCGCCAGGGCCTGCGAGAACCCGGCGACCGCCGCCATGCACGCCACCAGGAACGCGCCGAAGAACACCGCGGCGGTGATCGTCGCGCCCAGCACGACGGCCACGACCGTCACGATGATCAGCTCCGGGGCCTTGGAACGCAGCCACGCCCCCACCGCCGTACCGAGCGCGTTGCCCACGCCCGCCGACACCGCCACCATGCCCAGCGACACGGCCGCGCTCTGCCCGGTCAGCGGATGCTCGCGCAGCAGGAACGCCAGGAAGAAGGTCAGGAACCCGGACAGCCAGCGCAGGGCCGCGTTGGCGCCGAGGGCGTGCGTGACGGCGATGCCGACGGTCCTGAGGCCCGGCCGCTTCACCGGCTGCCGGTGCGGGCCGTGCAGGTGCTGCTCGTCGGCGGCGAGCAGCGCCACGGCCTCGCCCTTGGCGGAGTCGACCTTGCGGGGCAGCGAGAAGGACAGGAACGTACCGGCCACGAAGATCAGGAAGGCGCCGTAGAGCGGGTAACGCGGCCCGAGGGCCTGGAGCCCCGCCCCGACGGGCGCGGCGATCCCGGTGGCGAGGAGACCACCCAGGGTGACCCGTGAATTGGCCTTGACCAGGGAGAACCGGGGCGGCAGCAGCCGGGGCACCACGGCGCTTCTGACCACCCCGTACGCCTTGGAGGAGACGAGCACGCCGAGCGCGGCCGGATACATCTCGATGCTGCCGGTGGCGACGGCGCCGGACAGCACGAGCGCCAGGAGCGCCCGGGCGAGCATGGCCCCGGCCATGGCGGCGCGCCGCCCGTGCGGGAGCCGGTCGAGCAGGGGGCCGATCACGGGGGCGAGGACGGTGAAGGGGGCCATGGTGATGGCGAGGTACAGCGCGACGCGTCCGCGGGCCTCGTCCGTGGGCACCGAGAAGAACACGGTGGAGGCGAGCGCGATGGTGATCATGACATCGCCGGCGCCGTTCACGCCGTGCAGCTCGATCAGCTTGCCGAGGCCGGACTCGCCGGCGCCGTGCGCGTGCGTGGCCTTCCGGATCCCGCGGGCGGTGCCGGTGAACGGGAAGTGCAGGGCACGGCCGACCGCGCGGACGGACCCGCTCATCCGGCCCGAACCGCTCACCCGGCTCCTCCCCTTGTTCCCCTTCGTCGCACCGATCCCGGTGGCGCCCTGGGGTGTCCTCGCGGCTGCCACCCCGTCATAGTGCCCCGGAAAAGCGGTACGTAGTGCGGTTCCCGCGCGTATGGGCGTGTGATCGTCGCCGCGCCGGGCCGGTCGGGAGGGGGTTCGGCGGCGGTTCGGCGGCTTCTGTGAGCGGGAAACGTCCCGTCGGTGTAGGCCGAGCGTCCGCGAGCAGGTAGCGTGCGTAGCGCGCCGTGGCGATTGTTCTCGGCCGCGCGCCTCCCGGCCATCCCGCAGAATGGATGACAGCAGGTGCGCCCGAGCGCGATCGGGCGCGGACGTCGACGCGGCCCTCCCCCAGTGCTTGAAGAGCCTGGGAGGTACCCCCAGCCGCTCCGTCCGCACCCGCCGCCTTCAGGCCGGCGCACCGAGAGACGGCGTAGGAGAGAAGCGATACCTGTGAGCGCAGCGACCACGCGAAGCCGCACCCCCGACCGCCTGTGCGCCGAGGCCGTCGACCTCGCACGCGCCGCAGCCGAGGAGGCAGCCGCCCCCGGTGTGGTCGGCGAGCATGCGGGGCTGGTCTCCGAGGGTGACCGGGTGGTCACCCACTACTTCGAGTGCAAGGAGCTGGGCTACCGCGGCTGGCGCTGGGCGGCGACGGTGGCCCGCGCCTCGCGCGCCAAGGTCGTCACGCTCGACGAGGTGGTGCTGCTGCCCGGCCCGGACGCGGTCCTGGCCCCCGAATGGGTTCCGTGGAGCGACCGGCTGCGCCCGGGCGACATGGGCCCCGGCGACCTCCTGCCCACGGACGCGGAGGACCTGCGTCTGGAGTCCGGCTACACCGGCGAGGACGATCCGCGCCTGCAACCGGGCTACTTCGACTCGGACGAGCCGACGCCGAACTCGCCCCTCTCCGAGGAGATGGCCGAGCTGGTGGAGGCGGAGGACGCGGAGGTGACGCCGACCGCGCCCGCGGCCCTCCCGGCGGCTCCGCGCCGGGGCACCATCGCCGCGGTCGCCGAGGAACTGGGCCTGCGTCGCGCCCGGGTCCTCTCCCGTTACGGTCTGCACATCGCGGCCGACCGCTGGGAGGACGGCTTCGGCCCCAAGACCCCCATGGCCCAGGCGGCCCCCGCGGCCTGTGTGAGCTGCGGTTTCCTCACTCCCATCGGCGGCTCCCTCGGTCAGGCCTTCGGCGTCTGCGCCAACGAGTTCTCCCCGGCCGACGGCCGGGTGGTCTCCCTGGCGTACGGCTGCGGCGGCCACTCGGAGGCGGCGGTCATGCCGACGCCCCCGCGGCCGGCCCCACCGGTGATCGACGAGACCCGGGTGGACCCGTTCCCCCTGCGCCCGGCACCGGACTCGGGTTCCGTGCCGGACACGACGGACGAGGACACGGCAGAACTGGGCCACTCCTAGGGCCCGGGCCCGCCCGCGCGGGGCCCCCGGTGCCACTGGCTCCTCGGGCCTCCCGCGGCCGGCCCTGCTGGCGTCCCCGCTGCTCCTGGGGCTCCGGGGCCTTCCGAAGCCGCTCCCGCGGTGCGGCCGCAGGCCCCCGGGGCCACCCTCTGGCGCAGGCCCCTGGGCCGTTCGGGGTCGTCCGGGGCCACCTCAGGTGCCATCCCGGGGCCCGCCTTCCCGGGCCGTCCGCGGCGCCTTCCCCGCTGCTCCCGGGGTCCACGCGCGGGTCCACACGGGGCGCGTCCCGCCCTGCTCGGCGGTCGGGGCCCGTAGTCGTTGTGTGATTGTGATGTGGGGGCGCCCGGGGCCCGGGCACGGCTTTGAGGGGCGTTCTGCCGTCACTCCGCCGCGCGGTACCTTCGAGCCCACGCCGATGAGGAGAGTTAACGTGAGCAAGTTCGTGCGGCCGGCACCCGAGGGCGCGGACCCCTTCGGCACGGCCCGCCTGCGTCGCGGAGTACTGGACGCCTGGGCCACGAGCCCCGCCCGATTCCGGGAGGACGCCAACGCCGAGGAGGACCTCGTCCTCGGCGGGTACCGGGACCGGCTCGTCGTCGAGCTCGCTCAGAACGCCGCCGACGCCGCGGCCAGGGCCGGCGTGCCGGGGCGGCTGCGGCTCACCCTCCGGGACGGCGTCCTCGTCGCCGCCAACACCGGAGCACCCCTGGACGCCACCGGTGTGGAGTCCCTCGCCACCCTCCGTGCCTCCGCCAAGCGCGAGGCCCGGCAGTCGGCCGTGGCCGTCGGGCGGTTCGGTGTCGGCTTCGCCGCCGTCCTCGCCGTCACCGACGAGCCCGCCGTCGTCGGGCGGCACGGCGGAGTCCGCTGGGACCTGGCCGAGGCCCGCGCGCTCGCCTCCGAGACCGCCCGGCACAGCCCGGGGCTGGGCGACGAGGTCCGGCGGCGGGACGGCCATGTGCCCCTGCTCCGGCTTCCCTTCGCCGCCCAGGGCACCGCCCCCGACCCGTACGACACGGCCGTCATCCTGCCCCTGCGGGACACCGCCGCCGCCGATCTCGCCGAACGTCTCCTCGCCGCCGTCGACGACGCCCTCCTCCTCGCCCTCCCGGGCCTGGAAGAGGTCGTGATCGAGATCGGCGACGACGCGCCACGCGTCCTGCGCCGGGACACCGACGCCGGCGACGACGCCCTCACCGTCGTGGCGGACACGCGGGACGGGACCACCCGCTGGCGCGTCGCCGCCGCGTACGGCCCCCTCACGCCCGACCTCCTCGTCGACCGCCCGGTGGAGGAGCGGCTGCGCCCCCACTGGTCGGTCACCTGGGCCGTACCGGTCGACGACGACGGTTCGCCCGCCCGGCCCCGCACCACCCCCGTCGTGCACGCCCCCACCCCCAGCGACGAGCCCCTCGGCGTCCCCGCCCTGCTCATCGCCTCCTTCCCGCTCGACACCACCCGCCGGCACGCCGCCCCCGGCCCGCTCACCGACCATCTGGTGCAGCGCGCGGCGGACGCGTACGCCGAACTCCTCGCCGGCTGGCGGCCGGTGGGCGCCGGGATCATCGATCTCGTGCCCGGGCCGCTGGGCAAGGGGGAGCTCGACGGGGCGCTGCGCCAGGCGATCCTGGAGCGGCTGCCGCGGACCGCGTTCCTGCCGCCCGCCGTCCGGCCCGTCCCCGAGGACGAGGGCGAGGGCGACGACGCGGTCGAGTTCCCCGAAGCCCTCCGTCCCCGGGACGCCGAGGTCGTCGAGGGCGCCGGCGCCGACACCGTGCGGGTGCTGGCGGAGGTGCTGCCCACCCTGCTGCCCGCCGGGCTGGAGCGGCGCGTCGAGCTGCGCACGCTGGGCGTCGCCCGGATCCCGCTCGCCGACGCCGTGGACCGGCTGGCCGGTCTGGAGAAGGACCCGCAGTGGTGGTACCGGCTCTACGACAGCCTCGCCGGCGTCGACCCGGACCGGCTCTCCGGGCTTCCGGTGCCGCTCGCCGGGGGTACCTCCCAGACTTTCGGCACTGGGGGAGGGAGGACCACCATCGGCCCCCGCCAGGTGCTGCTGCCCACCGCGGACGCTGGGGGTCCCGCCCCGGAGATCCTCGCCCGCCTCGGCCTCAAGGTCGCCCACCAGGACGCCGTGCACCCCCTCCTGGAGAAGCTCGGCGCCCTGCCCGCCACCCCCCGCGCCGTCCTGACCACCCCGCAGGTGCGGGCCGCCGTCGCCGCGTCCCTGGACGACGACCGCGGCGCCTGGGACGACCAGGACACTCCGGACGCCGAGGAGCTCGCCGACACCGTGCTCGCGCTGGTCCGCGACGCCGGCCTGGACCCCGGCGACGAACCCTGGCTCGGTGCCCTCGCGCTGCCCGACGAGGAGGGGGAACTCGTCCCCGCCGGCGAACTGGTGCTGCCGGGCAGCCCGTTCGCCTCCGTCATCCGGGAGGACGAACTCGCCCACGTCGACGCCGAACTGGCGGACCGGTGGGGCGAACAGCCCCTCGCCGCCTGTGGTGTCCTCGCGAACTTCGCGCTCGTCCGCGCCACCGACGTCGTCCTCGACCCGGACGAACTGGAGCCCCGCGAGGGGGACTTCGCCGAGCCCGACGACGCGGGCCTGCTGGACGCGGTCGACGTGTGGTGCGAGGACATCCTCGACCGGTTCCCCGACAGCCCGGTGCCTCCCGTCGCCACCGAGCTGGTCGCCGTCCGCGACCTCGACCTCGTCGACGAGGACCGCTGGCCGCAGGCCCTCGCGCTGCTCGCCCGGCCGCCCCTGCGGGACGCCCTCACCCAGCCCGTCCGGATCCTGCTGCCCGACGGCACCCACGAGGTCGTCCGGCCGTACACCGCCTGGTGGCTGCGCGGGAACCCGGTGCTCGACGGCCGCCGTCCGGCCGGTCTGCTGGCGGCCGGCGGGGATCCGCTCCTGCACGGGCTGTACGAGGAGGCCGACGCCACCGGCTTCGACGACGAGCAGGTGCTGCGCGCCCTCGGCGTGCGGACCTCCGTGGCCGCGCTGCTCGACGAGCCCGGCGGCGCCGCCGAACTCCTCGACCGCCTCGCCGACCCGGAACGACCCGTCACTGCCGCCCAACTGCACGGTCTATACGGTGCGTTGGCCGAGCTGGATCCCGAGCGGGTGACCCTCCCGGACGAGCTGCGGGCGGTCGTCGACGGCCGGGTCGACGTCGTGGACGCGGCCGACGCCGTCGTCGTCGACTCGCCCGATCTGCTGCCCTTCACCGAGGGTGTGCCGCTGCTTCCGGTACGGCCGTCCCGGGCCGCCGAACTGGCCGAACTGTTCCAGGTGCGGCGGCTGAGCGAGTCCGTGACCGGGCGGGTCGACTCCGAGGGCGCCGAGCACGACGTACCGGAGTCGGTGCGGGTGCTGCTCGGGCCGGGCACGCCCGACACGTACGTCGAGCACGAGGAACTCGTCGTCGACGGCGTGGAGATCGACTGGCGGCTGACCGACGACGGCGTCCTGCACGCCGCGACCCTGGAGGGCGTCGCCGCCGGACTCGCCTGGGCGGCGAGGCAGTGGCCACGCCGCTTCGAGGTCGCCGCCCTGCTCGAGGACCCGTCCCGGACCGCGGAGTTGGCCCGCGACCGCTGGTTCGACTGACAGCGTCACGGTCCGGGTCCGAGCGCCCTCGCGGGTATACGCGGGGGCGCTCACATCTTCTCCGCGATTTCTCCATCGAACGTGCAACCGTCGGACAGGGGTACGAGTCTCTTCCCGTGAATCGCGATTTCCAACGGGGGGAAAACCTATGCGCATCCGCGCGACAGCCGCCGTCTCCTTCGGTGCTCTGGCCCTCGCCGGCCTGGCCGTTCCCGCCGCGCAGGCCGCGCCGAGCGACGGCGGTACCGGCGACATACGGATCACGAAGGTGGTCGTCGACGGTGACAACAAGGTGCCCGTCTCCACCAACGCGGCGAAGACCATCTCCATCAGCGTGACCGCCACGGACGACTCCGGCATCAAGAGCGCCGAGCACTTCACGCTGACGGGCCCCGACTACGGCTTCGAGATGACCGGCACCCCGACCTGCAAGAAGGTCAACGCCACCACCTCCACGTGCACCGCCTCCGTGAAGGTGGACCCGAGGACCGACTACTTCAGCAACAAGAACGCCGGCACCTGGTACGTCGACGCGTGGATCGACGCCAATGACGGCGACTTCGTGTGGAAGGAGAAGGCCGGTTCCTTCCACTTCCAGCGCGTCTCCAAGCTGACGGTCAACGCGACGCCGGAGCCGGTGAAGAAGGGCAAGACGATCACCGTGACCGGCTCCCTCACCCGCGCCAACTGGGAGACGCTCAAGTTCGGCGGTTACGGCGCCCAGTCGGTGCAGCTCCAGTACAAGAAGAAGGGCTCCACCAAGTGGAGCACCGTGAAGACCGTCAAGACGACCTCCACCGGCGGTCTGAAGACCACCGTCAAGGCGACGGCGGACGGCAACTACCGCTACACCTTCGTGGGCAACACGACCACGGCGGCGGTCACGGCCGCGAGCGACTTCGTCGACGTCAAGTAGCAGGCCCGCCCTCCGGAACGGCCGCTCGTCCGGGAAACCGTTTTCCGTACAACCATTTCCCGGTTTCAGGAATCTGATCATGCGAGCCGACAGGCTCGTCGACCACTTGGGCTCGCTGGTGGCACCCGCCCGGAGAGCCCCTTGATCCCCTTGGGACATTCATGCGCATACGAGCCACCGTGGCCGCCGTCACCGGCGCCCTGGCCCTGTCCGCCCTCGCCGTGCCGGCCGCGCAGGCCGCCGGTAGCGACACGCACAACCCCGTCGACACTCTGAAGGCCCTCCACGCGGCCACCTCCGGCCAGAACGCCTTCACCGGCGCCACCGCCGACACCGGCACGCCGTACGCGCTGGACGCCAAGTTCGGCAACGTCAAGATCAACAGCGGCAAGCCGATCGTCGCGGGCACCACCGCCACGGTCACGGTCCCGGTCACCTTCACGGTCACGCACGGCGCGGACGTCGACGTCACCGCCGACGACACCGAGCTGGACCTGGTCATCTACCGCGGCTCGTACAGCAGCCCGGCCAACATCCTGGTCGGCGACGACTGGCCGGCCTGCACCAACACCTCGGCCACGGTCGCCAGTTGCAAGGGCACCCTCGACATCTACCCGGGTGAGGAGCTGGTCAACGCCGACGCCACCACCTGGAAGGCGCTCGGCTACGTCATCGACTGGAACGACGTCGACCCGTACACCACCGACGACATCGACTGGACCAAGGTCGGTTACGCCGAGGGCGACGCCCTGGCCACCACCAAGCTCCAGCGGCTGTCCAAGCTGACGGTCAACGCCGCGCCGGAGCCGGTGAAGAAGGGCAAGACCATCACCGTCACGGGCAGCCTGACCCGTGCCAACTGGGACAGCGGCAAGTACACCGGTTACTCCGGCGTCTACGCCCAGCTCCAGTTCCGCAAGAAGAACTCCACCACCTACACCACGGTGAAGTCGGTCAAGGCCACCTCGACCGGCGCTCTGAAGACCACCGTCAAGGCGGGCGTGGACGGCTACTACCGCTACAGCTTCGTCGGCACCACGACCGCCCCGGCGGTCAAGGCCGCGGGCGACTTCATCGACGTCAAGTAGGACGCCGAGACAGGACGCCGTAGCAAGAGCGGCCGGCCCCGGATCTCCGGGGCCGGCCGTTCGCCGCTCTTCCTCTGTTCTTCCTCTGCTCTTACCTCCCGCCGCGCAACCGGCGCCCTTCGTCATGGATCTCACCCGATGGGTCAACAGACTCCGAGATCTCTCCTCCATCTGGGGAACGCATCAACGCGGGCAAGGCCGTCGTGGTCGGCCCCTCGGCCAAGGTCACCGTCACCGCCACGTACACCGTGACGAAGCCCGCGAGCCTCAGCGCGAGCTCCTTCGAGAACGGTCCGATGCTCTACCGGGGTACCGCGCTCGGCGCGAACTCGCAGATCATCGCCGGTGACGAGCCGGGCACCTGCAAGGCCGTCTCCACGACGGTCCTCAACTGCACCGCGAAGATCCAGTTCCGTCCCACCGTCTCCAGCGCGTACGACGACCTGGCCAACAGCCAGGCAGGCACCTGGAAGGTGGGCGCGCTCGCCGTCCCGGACGACGCCGGCAGCGAAGCCGACCTCAAGTGGCAGAGCAACCTGGGCGCCGTCAACGTGCAGCGCCAGGCGCAGCTGACGGCCGACGCCACGCCCGAGCCGGTGAAGAAGGGCAAGACCCTCACCATCACGGGCAAGCTGACCCGCGCCAACTGGGACACCAACAAGCTCGGCGGTTACGCGGCCCAGCCGGTGAAGCTCCAGTTCAAGAAGAAGGGCAGCACCACGTACACCACGGTCAAGACCGTGAAGACCAGCTCGACCGGCGCCCTGAAGACCACGGTCAAGGCCGTCGCCGACGGCTACTACCGCTACAGCTTCGCCGGCACCACGACGACCCCGGCGGTCAGCGCGGCGGGCGACTTCGTCGACGTCAAGTAACAGCTGGGCAGGAAACGACAGCTAGGCAGGAAAGCGGCGGTCGACCCATCTCCAGGAGAACTCCAGGGCGGCCGCCGCCACCGCCGCCACCCCCACCGCGATCCACGGCATGGTCATCCCGACCAGCTTCAGCGCGAAGAAGTCCTGAAGCCACGGGACCACCAGCACCAGCACGAACGCTCCGCCCATCGAAGCCACCAGCAGCACCCGCCACCAGGTGTAGGGGCGGGCGATGATCGCCAGCACCCACATCGAGATCAGGAACAGCGTGAGGGTCGCCGCACTGGTCTCGGCCTCCAAGGAGCCCGCACCGGTGTAGTGGTGACGGGCGACCAGATAGGTGGCGAAGGTCGCGACCCCGGCCACCACCCCGCCCGGGACCGAGTACCGCATCACCCGTCGTACGAAGTGCGGCCGGGCCCGTTCCGTGTTGGGGGCGAGGGCGAGGAAGAAGGCCGGGATGCCGATCGTGAGGGTGGACAGCAGGGTCAGGTGCCTGGGCAGGAAGGGGTATTCGACCTGCCAGCAGACCACCAGCAGGGC
The DNA here is from genome assembly GCF_042737245.1 of Streptomyces sp. NPDC060002. Taxonomy (NCBI): domain Bacteria; kingdom Bacillati; phylum Actinomycetota; class Actinomycetes; order Kitasatosporales; family Streptomycetaceae; genus Streptomyces; species Streptomyces sp. NPDC060002. Next base: position 231,879 of record NZ_JBHWUW010000004.1, on the reverse strand, counting down.
CAGCAGCACCGAGTAGACCGTCTTCACCAGGAAGAGGGTCGCGACGCGGGTGATGTTGCCGATGACCCGCCGGCCCTCCGCCACCACCGACGGCAGGGTCGCGAAGCTGTTGTTCAGCAGCACGATCTGCGCGACCGCCCGGGTGGCCTCGGAACCCGAGCCCATCGCGACGCCGATGTCGGCGTCCTTCAGCGCGAGGACGTCGTTGACGCCGTCCCCGGTCATCGCGACCGTGTGCCCGCGCGACTGCAGCGCGCCGACCATGTCCCGCTTCTGCTGCGGGGTGACCCGGCCGAACACCGTGCCCTCGTCCAGGGCCCGGCCCATGCCCTCCGGCTCGGCGGGCAGCCGGCGCGCGTCGACCGTACGGCCGTCCAGCCCGAGCTTCGAGGCCACCGCCCCCACCGACACCGCGTTGTCGCCGGAGATGACCTTGGCGCGCACGTCCTGCTCGGCGAAGTAGCGCAGGGTCTCGGCGGCGTCCGGCCGCAGCCGCTGTTCGAGTACGACGAGTGCGGCGGGCCTGGCACCGCGTGCGGGTTCGGGGTCGTCGAGGTCGCGGGCGGCACGGGCCAGCAGCAGCACCCGCAGACCCTGCTCGTTGAGCCGCTCGGTCTCGGCGAGGGCGGGATCGTCGTCGGTCAGCAGCACGTCCGGCGCTCCCAGCAGCCAGGTGCCGTTCTCCCCGTTGCCCTCGCTGAGGCTGGCGCCGCTGTACTTGCGGGCGGAGGAGAAGGGCAGGGACTCGGTGCAGCGCCAGTCCTCGGCGTCCGGGTAGGCGTCGATGATCGCCTGGAGCGAGGCGTTCGGCCTCGGGTCGGACTCGCCGAGGGCCCCGAGCACCCGGCGTACGTAGGACTCGTCGTAGCCGTCGAGGGTGCTCAGGCCGGTGACGTCCATGCCGCCCTCGGTGAGCGTGCCGGTCTTGTCCAGGCAGACGGTGTCGACGCGGGCGAGGCCCTCGATGGCCGGCAGCTCCTGCACCAGGCACTGTTTTCGGCCGAGTCGGATGACGCCGATCGCGAAGGCGACCGAGGTGAGCAGGACGAGCCCCTCGGGGACCATCGGGACGATGCCTCCGACGGTGCGGGCGATGGACTCCTTGAGGTCGTTGTTCTTGACGAAGAGCTGCGTGACGACCAGGCCGATCGCGGCCGGGACCATCATCCAGGTCACGTACTTGAGGATCGTGGAGATGCCGGAGCGCAGCTCGGAGTGGACGAGCGTGAAGCGGGAGGCCTCCTCGGCGAGCTGGGCGGCGTAGGCCTCCCGGCCGACCTTCGTGGCCTGGAAGGCACCGCCGCCGGCCACCACGAAACTGCCCGACATGACCTGGTCGCCCGGCCGTTTGACGACGGGGTCGGCCTCGCCGGTGAGCAGTGACTCGTCGATCTCCAGTCCGTCCGCCTCGGCGCACACCCCGTCCACGGCGACCTTGTCCCCGGGCCCGATCTCGATGAGGTCGTCCAGGACGAGTTCCGAGGTGGAGACCTCGACGGCCGTGCCGTCGCGGCGGACGGTGGGCCGGGCCTCGCCGACGACCGCGAGGGAGTCCAGGGTCTGCTTCGCCCGCCACTCCTGGATGATGCCGATGCCGGTGTTGGCGAGGATCACGAAGCCGAACAGGCCGTCCTGGATGGGCGCGACGAACAGCATGACCACCCAGAGGACACCGATGATCGCGTTGAACCGGGTGAAGACGTTCGCCCGGACGATCTCGCCGACGGAGCGACTGCTGCGGACGGGTACGTCGTTCACCTGACCGCGCGCGACCCGGTCCGCGACCTCGGCGGCGGTGAGGCCGGTCGCCGTCGGCGCGGAGGCGGGGGCGTCGGTGTGGGCCATGGGTTCGACGGTACGTGCGGATCTGGGGGTCCACCCCCTGAGGACGCCGAAGATCAGACCTCGGGAGGACGGGCGCGGTGCCCTCCAGTACCTCGGTAGTAGCGCCCCGGTACCTGCCTGGGGACAGCCCCTAGTCGGTGACCGGGCGCACGGGCTCGGCCGGCTCGCGTGCCGCGTCCCGTTTGATCGCCGCGTCCCGCTTGCGGACGTACCAGATGCCGATGAGGCCGAGTCCGGCCCCCGCGAGGCACGTCCAGATCCACCACAGATGGCCGTGGTCGTCGTACCAGCCGTAGAAGGGGAGCTGGACGAGGAAGAGGACGAACCAGAGGATCGTGCCGCCGGTGACGGTGGCGACCACGGGGCCCTCCAGGGGTTCCGGCGCCTCGTGTTCAGGGATCCACTTCTTCATGGTGCTCAGCTTACGAGGCGGTCAGGTCTACGCGCGGAGATGGCCGATCCGAACGTTATATGTTCATACTGAAACGGTTTGGTACTGACCACTTCTCTTCGTAGGAAACTCCAAAAAGATGCCCACGTCGGCCCCCGCCAAGGTCCCCGCCCCTGAACAGCCGGGAGCCACGCCCCTCTTCGGCGCCCTCGACCGATACTTCAGGATCACCGAACGGGGCAGCAGCCTGCCCCGCGAGATCCGCGGCGGTTTCGCCACCTTCTTCGCGATGGCGTACATCATCGTGCTGAACCCGATCATCCTCGGCAGCGCGAAGGACATGTACGGGCACCAGCTCGACAACGGCCAGCTGGTCACGGCCACCTGTGTGACCGCCGCCTTCACCACGCTCCTCATGGGCGTGATCGGCAACGTGCCCATCGCGCTGGCCGCCGGCCTCGGCGTGAACTCGGTGGTCGCGCTCCAGCTCGCGCCCCGGATGTCCTGGGCGGACGCCATGGGCATGGTCGTGCTCGCGGGCTTCGTGGTCATGCTCCTCGTCGCCACCGGTCTGCGTGAGCGCGTCATGAACGCGGTGCCCTTCGGCCTGCGCAAGGCGATCAGCATCGGTATCGGCCTGTTCATCATGCTGATCGGGCTCGTCGACTCCGGCTTCGTCAGCCGTATCCCGGACGCCGCCCACACCACCGTCCCGCTCCAGCTCGGCGCCGACGGTCACCTGAACGGCTGGCCGGTCCTCGTCTTCATCCTGGGCGCCCTGCTCACGCTGGCCCTGATCACCCGCAAGGTGCCCGGCGCGATCCTGATCTCGATCGTCGCCATGACGGTCCTCTCGCTGATCATCAACGCGGTGGCGACGATCCCGTCCTGGGGCCTCACCACTCCCGAGTGGCCCGGCAACCCCGTCGCCGGCCCCGACTTCGGGCTCATCGGCGAGTTCAGCCTCTTCGGCGGCTTCGGCAAGGTCGGCGTCCTGACCGGCGTCCTCTTCGTCTTCACGGTCCTGCTGTCGTGCTTCTTCGACGCGATGGGCACGATCATGGGCGTCAGCGACGAGGCCAAGCTGACCAACGCCCAGGGCGAGATGCCCGGCATCAACAAGGTCCTCTTCGTCGACGGCCTCGCGGTCGCCGCGGGCGGTGCCAGCTCCTCCTCCGCCACCACCGCCTTCGTGGAGTCCACGGCCGGCGTCGGCGAGGGCGCACGCACCGGCCTCGCGAACATCGTCACCGGCGGCCTCTTCACCGTCGCGCTGTTCCTCACGCCGGTCGCCACGATGGTCCCGTCCCAGGCCGCCACCCCGGCCCTGCTCGCGGTGGGCTTCCTGATCCTGGCCGGCTCGGTCAAGGAGATCGACTGGGCCGACCCCACCATCGCCGTCCCGGCCTTCATCACCATGGTGATGATGCCGTTCACCTACTCGATCACCAACGGCATCGGCATGGGCTTCATCACCTTCGTGGTGCTGCGCCTGGCGGCCGGGCGTGGCCGGGAGGTCCCGGCGCCGATGTACGTGGTCTCCGCCGTCTTCGCCTTCTACTACCTGATGCCGGCCCTCGGCCTCACCTGATCCCCGCCCGCCCGCGGCGGCTCAGGGCTACGGGCTCAGGTGAGCCCGTAGAACTTGTCCGTCTCCTCGACGGCGGTCTGGAACCGCTCGTCGAAGTCATCGCGAATGAGCGTCCGGACGACATAGTCCTGGACGCTCATTCCCCTTTTCGCGGCATGCTGCCGGAGCCGCTCGAGCAGCTCCTCGTCTATCCGCAGGCTGAGCACACTGGTCCCCATGAGACGAGGGTCGCGGGCGCGTACCGCAATCCGGTCACTTTCCGCTGCCTACTCACTCGTTCGAGTGATGGAGAGGTTTCCGCGGCCGGGGTCATGGGGAATCCCGGCACCCCCAGCTTGTTTAGCCAGAGTAATGAGTTATCCTAAAGAGATGCCTGACCTCACCCATGGCGACAACGCTGCCGCCGTGAACTCCCTGCGTTCAGCCGTGATGCGGCTGTCCCGCCGGCTCAAGCACCAGCGGGTCGACGAGTCGCTGAGCCCCACCGAGATGTCGGTGCTCGGCACCCTCTCCCTCTGCGGCAGTGCCACCCCGGGCGAGCTCGCCCGCAAGGAGCATGTGCAGCCGCCGTCGATGACCCGCATCGTGGCGCTGCTGGAGGCCAAGGGGCTGGTCCGGCTGGAGCCGCACCCCGAGGACCGGCGCCAGAAGGTCGTCACCAAGACCGAGCAGGCCGAGGCCATGCTCAAGGAGAGCCGCGTCAAGCGGAACGCCTTCCTGGCGACCCTCGTCGACGGCCTCGACGAGGACGAGTGGGCGAAACTGCGCGCCGCCGCCCCCGTGCTGGAAAAACTCGCACACCTGTAGACAGCCGTCAGCCACGAGGAGGCGACCCTTTTGAGTTCGGGATCCGGAGCAGACTCCGCCCCCGCACCGACCACCCACGAGACCCTTGCCGAGGAGCCCGCCGCGGGCGCCCGCAAGTCATCCATGTTCAGCTCTCTGAAGGTCAGGAACTACCGCCTGTTCTTCATGGGCCAGGTCGTGTCCAACATCGGCACCTGGATGCAGCGCATCGCCCAGGACTGGCTGGTCCTCAGCCTCACCGGCTCCGCGACCGCCGTCGGCGTCACGACGGCCCTCCAGTTCCTGCCGATGCTGCTCTTCGGGCTCTACGGCGGTGTGCTCGTCGACCGGCTGCCCAAGCGCCGGACGCTGCTGTTCACCCAGTCCGCGATGGCCCTCACCGGCATCGCGCTCGCCGTCCTCACCCTCTCCGGCCACGTCCAGGTCTGGCACGTCTACGTCGCCGCCTTCGCCGTGGGCCTCGCGACCGTCGTGGACAACCCGGCCCGCCAGACCTTCGTCTCCGAGATGGTCGGCCCCGACCAGCTCCAGAACGCGGTCAGCCTCAACTCCGCGAACTTCCAGTCGGCGCGGCTGGTCGGCCCCGCGGTGGCAGGCGTGATGATCACCGGCGTCGGGACCGGCTGGGCGTTCCTGCTCAACGGACTGTCCTTCGTCGCCCCCCTCGCCGGCCTGCTGCTGATGCGCTCGCGCGACCTGCACGCCGTCCACCGCGCCCCACGCGGCAAGGGCCAGCTGCGCGAGGGTCTCCACTACGTCGCCGGGCGCCCCGAGCTGATCTGGACGATCGTCCTGGTCGGGTTCGTCAGCACCTTCGGCTTCAACTTCCCCGTCTACCTCTCCGCCTTCGCCGACGACGTCTTCCACGCGGGCGCCGGCTCCTACAGCCTGTTCAACACGCTGATGGCGGTGGGCTCCCTGGCCGGCGCCCTGCTCGCGGCCCGGCGCGGCACGGCCCGGATGCGGGTGCTGGTCGCCGGAGCGGTGGCCTTCGGCACCATGGAGATCGTGGCCTCCATGGCCCCCTCCCTGTGGCTGTTCGCCCTGCTCATGGCCCCGATCGGCATGTTCGGCATGACGGTCAACGTCACCGCCAACAGCAGCGTCCAGATGAGCACCGACCCGGCCATGCGCGGCCGGGTGATGGCCCTCTACATGATGGTGTTCATGGGCGGCGCCCCGATCGGCGCGCCGATCGCCGGCTGGATCACCGACGCGTACGGCGTCCGGGCGGGCCTGGCGGCGGGCGGCGTCGTCTCGGCCGTCGCGGCCGTCACCATCGGCCTGGTCCTGGCCCGGATGGGCAACCTGCGCCTGTCGGTGGGCTGGAACCGCGGCCACCCGAGCGTGCGGTTCGTGCCCCGGGAGAACCGGGAACTCGCCGCGGTGGCATGACGCCGTACGAGGTCACCCGTCATCACGCGTCAGGCGTCACCCGTGACGCGTCAGACGCCACCCGTCACGCGTCAGGCGTCACCCGTGACGCGTCAGACGCCACCCGTCACGCGTCAGACGTCACGCGTCACCCGTCACCCGGAGGATGCGGCGGGGGGCCGCAGCCGCCGGGCCAGCACCTGGCCCGGCCACGCGTGTTCCCCGACGGTGTACGCCTCGGTCGAGGTGAAGCCGTTGGCCTCGTAGTAGGCGACGAGCCCGCGGTCGTCGCCCGCGTAACAGTCCACCCGCAGCAGGGCGACGCCCGCCCGCCGGGTCTCCTCGGCGGCGTGCGCGAGCAGCGCGCTGCCCACCCCGTGGCCCTTGAAGCGCCGGTCGGAGGCGAGCCAGTGGATGTACCGCTCGGGCTCCCCGGGCGGCGGCAGATGGGCCAGGTACGCGCCGGGCGAGTCGGTCAGGGTGAGGGTGGCGGCCGGCACCCCGTCGGCCTCGGCGATGAACGCCCAGCCCTCGTCCAGGTACCGGGCGACCGACTCGGCCGTCTTCGGGTTCTCCGACAGGGGACTCGTCCCCCACTGACCGGGGCGCCCCTGCGCGACCAGCCACTCCACGCTGCTGTCGAGCATGCCGAGCATCACGGGGACGTCGTCGGGTCCGCCTTCTCTGATGGTGATGCGCATGACGCCCATCATGCCGGGCGGGCGGCCCCGCCGACCGGGAAAATCGGGGGCATGAGACTCTTCGCCGCCGTGCTGCCCCCGGACGACATCGCCGACGAACTCGCCGCGGAGATCGCCCGGTTGCACACACTGCCCGGTGCGGACGGCCTGCGCTGGACGGGCCGCCCCGGCTGGCACTTCACCCTCGCCTTCTACGGAGAGGTCGACGACGGTCTCGTACCGGAGCTGACGGCACGGCTGAGCCGGGCCGCGCACCGCGGCACACCCTTCGAGCTGGCCGTCCGGGGCGGGGGACACTTCGGGCACGGGAGGGCGCTGTGGGCCGGGGCCGCCGGGGACGTACCGGCGCTGCGGCTGCTGGCCGACCGGGCGGAGGCGGCGGCCCGCAAGGCCGGCGTGGAGATGGGGGAGCACCGCCGCTACAAGGCCCACCTGACGCTGGCCCGCAGCCGGGACGCGGTGGACGTGCGGCAGTTCGCCGAGGCGCTGGACGCCTTCGAGGGCCGTACCTGGACGGTGGGGGAGCTGGTGCTGGTGCGCAGCGACCTGCCGAAGTCCGGCGTTCCCGGGGAGCAGCCCCGTTACGAGCCGGTCGGGCGCTGGGCGCTCGGCGGGGCCGGTTAGGCTCGACACGTGGACCCGAAGACCCGGAACCGGATCATGGCCGGTGCGCTTGTGCTGATGTTCGTCGTGGTGGCGATGGCGGCGGCGGTCGGCAGATAGCCGAAGCCGCCGGACCGACCGCCGCCGCCGTGCCGTGCCCGGGTGAGCGGACGGGCCCCTGTCAGGGCCCTGCCGCCGCTACCAGGCGAAGGCCTCCGGGGACGGTCCCGGGCCGGGGAAGATCTCTTCCAGGCCGGACAGCAGCTCCTCGCTCAGCTCCAGTTCGACCGCGCGCAGGGCCGAGTCGAGCTGCTCGGCGGTGCGCGGACCGACGATCGGGCCGGTCACGCCGGGGCGGGTGAGCAGCCAGGCCAGGGCGGCCTCGCCGGGCTCGATGCCGTGCTTGTCGAGGAGGTCCTCGTAGGCCTGGATCTGTGCGCGTGCGGTGGGGTCGGCTAGGGTGTCGGCGGCCCGGCCGGAGGACCGGCGTCCGCCCGCGACCTCCTTCCTGATGACACCGCCGAGGACACCTCCCTGGAGCGGCGACCACGGGATGACCCCGAGCCCGTACTCCTGCGCGGCCGGGATGACCTCCATCTCGGCGCGGCGCTCGGCGAGGTTGTAGAGGCACTGCTCGCTGACGAGCCCGATGGTGCCGCCACGCCGGGCGGCGATCTCGTTGGCCTGGGCGATCTTGTAGCCGGGGAAGTTCGACGAGCCGGCGTAGAGGATCTTGCCCTGCTGCACCAGTACGTCGATGGCCTGCCAGATCTCCTCGAAGGGAGTGCTGCGGTCGACGTGGTGGAACTGGTAGAGGTCGATGTGGTCGGTGCCGAGCCGCTTGAGGCTGGCGTCGACGGCCCGCCGGATGTTCAGCGCGGACAGCTTGTCGTGGTTCGGCCAGGCCTCGCCGTCGGCGGCCATGTTGCCGTACACCTTGGTGGCGAGGACCACCTGGTCACGGCGCCCGCCGCCCTTCGCGAGCCAACTGCCGACGATCTCCTCGGTACGGCCCTTGTTCTCACCCCAGCCGTACACGTTCGCGGTGTCGAAGAGGTTGATGCCCGCGCCGAGCGCCGCGTCCATGATCGCGTGGCTGTCGGTCTCGTCGGTCTGCGGGCCGAAGTTCATGGTGCCGAGGACGAGGCGGCTGACCTTGAGTCCGGTACGTCCGAGCTGCGTGTACTTCATGACTCAAGCCAACGACTTGGAGTGCGCTCGACGCAAGGGGGGCCGGTCGGGGAACGGGTCAGTCGCGGGGGAACTCGTCGGTCTTGAGAGTGAGGCCGACCACGGTGCCGGTGAGGTCGATGTCGTCGCCGAAGTCGACCTTCGTCTCCGTGATGTACTCGCCGTTCTTGGGCTGGGTGTAGATGTGACAGCGGCGCTGGTAGGGATCGGCGATCAGGTAGAGGGGAACCTCGGCGGTCGCGTAGGCCGTCATCTTGGGGCCGTAGTCGTTGACGGCGGTGCCTTTGGAGATCACCTCGGCGACGAACTCGACGTCCTCGTGGCTCCAGCGGCCGTCCTCCGACCTGGCGGCGTTCTCGGCCATCACCGTCACATCGGTCGCGAAGCCGTTCAGATGCCCTGGGTAGTCGATGCGCACGTCGGACTTCACGCGCTCGCGGGGGTACTTGGTCCGCAGCTGTTCGACGATGTCCAGGATGATCTCCCAGTGGGTGTCCCGCTGTGGCGACATGAAAACGGTCCCCTCGACGATCTCGACCTTGTATCCCTCGGGGACGGGCATCGTCTCGAGCCGCTCGAACATCTCGTCGAGCGTGATCGTGTTGTCGCTCTCGGCCATCGCGATCCTGTCTTCGAGGACGGTCATCGTGGCGCTCCTCCCCGGCCGCACTCGCTCGAGTGCCGCCGCGCAGTACAACGATACGCACGGTGACGAGGTCACGGCGCGGAGCGCATATGCCAGAGCCGGGCGCGGGCGCGGCCCTCAGCCCGCGTACTCCCCGCCAAGTTCCCAACCCTGGTACATCGCCTCCGCGAAGGCCGACGCCAGCTGGTGTTCGCCGTTCGTGTTCGGATGGGTGCCGTCGTAGGTGTCGGTGTCGATGTCCCAGGTCGGCGGGACCGAGGCCAGCAGGATGGGGGAGCCCGGCTCGTCCAGGTCGGCGGCCGTCTTCGCCAGGAGTTCGTTGAAGCGGGCGACCTGGGCGGCGAAGGGCTCGTCGTTCGCGGCGCGGATGTTGGGGATGACCGGCAGCCACACCATGGCGATCCGCGGGTTCGCCGCGCGGGCCTCGGCGGCGAAGGCGCGCGCGTTCTCCGCGGTCTGCTCGGCGTTCGTGTAGAAGCCCAGGTCGATCAGGCCGAGCGAGACCAGCAGGACGTCCGCCCGGGACTTCCGCACGGCCTCGCCGATCAGCGGGGCCATGTGCAGCCAGCCCTCGCCCCAGCCGGCCAGATGACCGCGCGGGAAGTCGGGGTCGGCGTAGGCGTACGACGCGGGAGAGTCCGTCGACTTGTCGTAGAGCGTCTCGCGGGGGCCGGACAGGGTGAACGGGCCGCCGTACGTCGCGCACAGGTGCCGCCACATGTGGTAGCGCCATGTGTGGTCGCCCGTGCTGCCGATCGTCATCGAGTCGCCTACGGGCATGAACCTGAGCATCCGCTCATGATGGAGGATCGGCAAAGGATCACCGCCGCCGGGGGCGTGTGAGACGGGCCACGAACCCGTGAACGGGAGGGCGGGATGGCAGGCTTGTGGCATGCGCCGATCTTTCGCCGTCCGAGCCGGAGCCCTTCTCGCCGGAGTTCTCCTCTCGGGTGCCTTCACCGTGCTCGCCGCGTCCACCGCGCCCTCCGCGTACGCGGCCGACGGGGACAAGGGATTCACCATCGAGGATCCGCGTATCACCGAGTCCAGCGGTCTCGCCGCCTCGCGTCAGCACCCGGGCGTCTACTGGACGCACAACGACAGCGACGACGGCCCCTACCTCTACGCCGTCGACAGCGCGACCGGGAAGACCGTCGCCCGGCTCACCCTGACCGGCGTCGGCACGCCCCGCGACGTCGAGGCCGTCTCCATCGGTCCCGGCAACGAGATCTGGGTCGGCGACATCGGCGACAACCTCGGCGGCACCTGGCAGTACGTGTGGATCTACAAGCTGCCCGAGCCGAAGGAACTCGTCGACCAGACCGTCAAGGCCACGCAGTACGTCGTGAAGTACTCCGACGGCGCCCGCGACGCCGAGTCGCTCCTCGTGCACCCGAAGACCGGGCGGGTCTACATCATCGACAAGAAGGAGGACGGCGGGCACCTCTACGAGGGGCCGGCGGAGCTCTCCGCCTCCGGGGCGAACATCTTCAGGCCCGTCACCGCCGTCGACCTCTGGGCCACCGACGCCGCCTTCTCCCCGGACGGCACCCAGCTCGCCGTCCGCGGCTACTTCGGCGGCATCTCCTACGCCTGGAACGGCGGCAAGATCAAGCGCGAGGGGCGGCTCGACGTGCCGCTGCAACGGCAGGGGGAGTCCGTCAGCTACTCCGCCGACGGCAGCAAGCTCATGTACGGGAGCGAGGGTTCCGGGAGCTCGGTGGTGGCGGAGGACGCGCCCGAAGGCGCCGCTTCGGGTGCCAAGTCGCCCTCCGGGAGCGGAAGTTCGAGCGCCTCGGGGGAGGACGGCGGATCCTCGGCCGGCAGCGGCGTCAAGTTCGGCGCGCTGGCGGCCGCCGCGGTCTGCGTCGCCGTCTTCGGTCTCCGCAGGCTTCTGCGCCGCGACTGAGCACCTTTGCGCGCTGCCGCTGTCGCCGCTCTTCTTGACGTGGCCAGGGTGTGTCAGTTTCCTGGGTGGTGCGCGGTGGGTGGGAGCGCTCCCACATGTTTCGGGCCCGCGCCTCCCGAGAGGAAGCAGCGAGATGTTCCGCAGCTTGCGAAGAATGCTGTGCGGCCTGGCCGCCGCGCTTCTGATACCGCTGGGAGCCGGAGCGCAGACGGCGCGCGCGGCGGACGCCGTCGCCTCGGACGCCGTCGCGGCCGAGGCCGGAGCCGGCTACTGGCACACCAGCGGCCGGCAGATCCTGGACGCCGCCGGACAGCCGGTCCGGGTCGCCGGGATCAACTGGTTCGGTTTCGAGACCGGCAACTACGTCGTCCACGGACTCTGGTCCCGCGACTACAAGAGCATGATCGACCAGATGAGGTCGCTGGGCTACAACACGATCCGCGTCCCCTACAGCGACGACATCTTCAAGAGCACGACCGTCCCCAACAGCATCGACTTCAGCAGCGGCAAGAACACCGACCTCCAGGGCCTGAACTCGCTCCAGATCCTGGACAGGATCGTCTCGTACGCCGGTCAGGACGGTCTGAAGGTCATCCTCGACCGGCACCGGCCGGACGCGGGCGGGCAGTCGGCGCTCTGGTACACGGCCGCGGTCCCCGAGTCGACGTGGATCACCAACCTCAAGGCCCTCGCGGCCCGTTACAAGGGCCAGGACACGGTCGTCGGCATCGATCTGCACAACGAGCCCCACGATCCCGCCTGCTGGGGCTGCGGTGACACCGCGACCGACTGGCGGCTGGCCGCGCAACGCGCCGGCAACGCCGTCCTGTCGGTCAACCCCGCCCTCCTGATCTTCGTCGAGGGCGTGCAGTCCTTCAACGGCGTCTCCGGCTGGTGGGGCGGCAACCTGATGGGCGTCGGCCAGTACCCGGTGCAGCTCGACGTGGCGAACCGGGTCGTGTACTCGGCCCACGACTACGCGACGAGCGTCGCCCAGCAGAGCTGGTTCAGCGACCCGACGTTCCCCGCGAACATGCCGGGGATCTGGGACAAGTACTGGGGCTACATCTTCAAGCAGAACATCGCGCCCGTGTGGGTGGGCGAGTTCGGCACCACGCTCCAGTCGACGGTGGACCAGAAGTGGCTGGCGGCACTGGTGAGTTACCTCCGGCCGACGTCGACGTACGGCGCCGACTCCTTCCACTGGACCTTCTGGTCCTGGAACCCCAACTCCGGTGACACGGGCGGCATCCTCAAGGACGACTGGCAGACCGTCGACACCGTGAAGGACGGATACCTGGCGAGCGTCAAGGCGCCGGGCTTCCCGGGGACCGGCGGTGGCGGCGGAGGGGGCGGCGGTGGCGGCACGGCCTCCTGCGCCGCCGCCTACACCGTCAGCAGCGACTGGGGCGGCGGCTTCAACGCCGAGGTGAAGGTCACCAACACCGGTACCACCGCGATCGGTTCGTGGAAGGTGACCTGGACCTTCGGCGGCGCGCAGCAGATCACCAGCATGTGGAACGCCTCGTACACCCAGAGCGGGGCCGGCGTGACCGCGGTGAACGCCTCGCACAACGGGGCGGTCCCGGCGGGCGGTTCGGCGAGCTTCGGCTTCGGGGGCGCGCCCGGGGGCGGGGGTGTGCCGAGCGTGAGCTGCACCGCGGCGTGAACTTCGCGGCCGGATGAGCTTCTGCCCGGGCTTCTATGTGAGGAAGGGCGCCCGGTGTGCACCGGGCGCCCTTCGTCGTCCTACGGTCGTCGTCGTACGGCCGTTGCCCTACGGAGAGCGACTACAGCTTCTCGATCACGTAGTCGATGCTCTTCGTGAGCGCCTCGACGTCGGCCGGGTCGACCGCCGGGAACATCGCGACCCGCAGCTGGTTGCGGCCGAGCTTGCGGTAGGGCTCGGTGTCGACGATGCCGTTGGCGCGCAGCACCTTGGCGACGGCGGCCGCGTCCACGTCGTCGGAGAAGTCGATCGTGCCGATGACCTGGGAGCGCTTGGCCGGGTCGGTGACGAACGGGTTGGCGTACTTGACGTCCTCGGCCCAGCCGTACAGCGTGCGCGCGGAGGTGGCGGTGCGGCGCACCGACCAGTCCAGGCCGCCCTGGCCGTTGATCCACTCCAGCTGCTGGTTCAGCAGGAAGAGGGTGGAGAGGGCCGGGGTGTTGTACGTCTGGTTCTTGCGGGAGTTGTCGATCGCCGTGGGCAGCGAGAAGAACTCCGGGATGTGGCGGCCGGACGCGTGGACGCGCTCGGCGCGCTCGATCGCGGCCGGGGAGAACACGCCGATCCACAGGCCGCCGTCGGAGGCGAAGGACTTCTGCGGGGCGAAGTAGTAGACGTCCGTCTCGGCGATGTCGACCGGGAGACCGCCGGCGCCGGAGGTGGCGTCCACCAGGACGAGGGAGCCCTCGTCGGCGCCCGCTACGCGCCGGATCGGGGCGGCGACACCGGTGGAGGTCTCGTTGTGGGTGAAGGCGTAGACGTCGACGCCCGCCTCGGCCGCGGGCTCGGGGTGCGTGCCCGGGTCGGAGGAGAGGACCGTCGGCTCCGCCAGCCACGGGGCCAGCTTGGCGGCCTTCGCGAACTTGGACGAGAACTCGCCGAACGTGAGGTGCTGCGACTTGTTCTCGATCAGACCGTGGGTCGCGATGTCCCAGAACGCGGTGGAGCCGCCGTTGCCGAGGACGACCTCGTATCCCTCGGGGAGGGAGAACAGCTCGGAGATGCCCTCGCGCACCTGGCCGACCAGGTTCTTGACCGGGGCCTGGCGGTGGGAGGTGCCGAGGAGGGACGTGCCGGTGGCGGCCAGGGCGTCCAGCGCCTCCACCCGCACCTTGGAGGGGCCCGCGCCGAATCGACCGTCGGCGGGCTTGATGTCAGCAGGAATCCGGATCTCAGCCACGAAGGCGAGGTTAGCCGGTGGGGGAAACCTGGGTGAAACCTGGTCCGTCGGGTGAGACGGGTCGTGTCGCGGTGCCGGCGGCGGTGCTCCCGGGCCCCCTTCGGCCTGGACGGCCTCGTCCTCGAACGCCGGACGGGCTGGTTGGGTGGACCCATGACGGATCTCGAAGCCGATCTGCGCAAGGTCGTCCGGGGCGAGGTCGCGTTCGACGTGACCTCCCGGGCGCTCACCACCATGGACGCGTCCAATTACCGGCGGGTCCCGCTCGGGGTCGTGGCCCCGCGGGATGCCGGCGACGTGGCGGCGGTGCTCGCCGTGTGCCGGTCGCACGGTGTGCCGGTCGTCGCGCGCGGCGGCGGTACGTCCATCGCGGGGCAGGCCACCGGAACGGGTGTGGTGCTGGACTTCACCCGTCATATGAACCGGTTGGTCGCCCTGGATCCGGAGGCGCGGACGGCCGTCGTGCAGCCGGGGCTGGTCCTCGACCGGCTCCAGGAGGCCGCCGCCCCGCACGGGCTGCGCTTCGGCCCCGACCCGTCCACCCACAGCCGCTGCACGCTCGGCGGGATGATCGGCAACAACTCGTGCGGCTCCCACTCGGTGGCGTGGGGGACGACGGCGGACGGTGTGCGCGAGCTGGAGGTCGTCACCGCGCGGGGGTGGCTGCTGCGGCTCGGGCAGGGGTGGGCGGGGGCGCCGGACGGCCTGCGCTCACTGGTGGACGGGGAGCTCGCCCGGCTGCGGACCGGCTTTCCCGAGCTGCCCCGCCGCATCTCGGGGTACGCGCTGGACGCGCTGCTGCCGGAGAACGGCGCCGACGTCGCCCGTTCCTTCTGCGGCGGCGAAGGCACCCTGGGCGTGCTCACGGAGGCCGTCGTACGGCTCGTCGAGGCTCCACGCGCGCGCGTGCTCGCGGTGCTCGGGTACGCCGACGAGGGCGCGGCCGCCGAGGCGGCGGCCGGGCTGCTGCCGTTCGGGCCGCTGACGGTGGAGGGGATGGCGGCCGACCTGGTGCCGCCCGGCGCGGCGGCCGGGCTGCCGCGGGGCGGGGCCTGGCTGTTCGTGGAGACGGGCGGCGAGTCGGAGAGCGAGGCACGCGCGCGTGCGCAGGCCGTCGTGCGCGCGGCGGACGTCCTGGACGCGCGGGTCGTACGGGATCCCGCCGGGCAGCGGGCGCTGTGGCGGATCCGCGAGGACGCGAGCGGGACGGCGACCCGCATGCCGGACGGCACGGAGGCCTGGCCCGGCTGGGAGGACTGCGCGGTGCCGCCGGCCCGGCTCGGCGCGTACCTGCGGGACTTCCGGGTGCTGCTCACCGGCCACGGTCTGCGCGGTACGCCGTACGGGCACTTCGGGGACGGCTGCATCCACGTCCGTATCGACTTCGACCTGCTGACGGGGGCGGGGATCGCCCGCTTCCGTCGGTTCTCCGAGGAACTTGCCGAACTGGTCGTGGCGCACGGCGGCTCCCTCTCCGGCGAACACGGCGACGGACAGGCCCGGGCCGAGCTGCTGCCGAGGATGTACGGGCAGGACATGGTCGCGCTGTTCGAGCGGGCCAAGGCGGTCTGGGACCCGGACGACCTCCTCAACCCGGGGATGCTGGTGCGTCCCGCGCCCCTCGACGGCAATCTGCGCTTCGCCGTGCTCCCGCGCGAGCCGGTCGACGTGGCCTTCGGCTACCCGTCCGACGGCGGTGACTTCTCGGCGGCGGTGCGCCGGTGCGTCGGCGTCGCGAAGTGCCGTACGACGACGGTGCCGGGGTCCGTGCCGGGGGCGGGGGTGATGTGTCCGTCGTTCCGGGTCACGGGCCGGGAGGAGCACTCCACGCGCGGGCGTGCCCGGCTGCTGCACGAGATGCTGGCCGGGGAGCTGGTGACCGACGGCTGGCGTTCCACGGAGGTCCGGGACGCGCTCGACCTGTGCCTGTCCTGCAAGGGCTGCCGCTCCGACTGCCCCGTCGAGGTCGACATGGCCACCTACAAGGCGGAGTTCCTGCACCACCACTACGAGGGGCGCCGGCGTCCGGCCGCCCACTACAGCATGGGGTGGCTGCCGGTGTGGCTGCGGTGGGCGAGCCGGCTGCGGGCGGCCGTCCCGCTGAACGCGCTCGCCTCGGTCGGCACACTGGCGGGCGTCGCCAAGCGGCTGGGCGGGATCGCGGCCGAGCGGGACATCCCGCGGCTGGCGCGGGAGACGTTCAGCGGGTGGTGGCGGCGCAGGGCGCCCGCTCCCGGGCCGGGGCGGGCCGGCGACCTGGTCGTCCTGTGGCCCGACACCTTCACCGAGCACCTCTCACCGTCCGTGGGCCGGGCCGCCGTGCGGGTCCTGGAGGACGCGGGGCTGCGGGTGGCGCTGCCGCCGACCCTGCGGATGCGGGGCCGGCCGGTGGGCGACGGCCGTTCCAGGAGCGCGGCCGCGCTGCTGACCGCCCGCCGGGGCCGGGTCTGCTGCGGGCTGACGTACGTCTCCACCGGCCAGCTCGACCACGCGCGCGTGGTGCTGCGCCGCACGCTCGACCTGATGGAGCCGGTGCTGGAGACGGCCGCGCCGGTGGTCGTCCTGGAGCCGAGCTGCGCGGCCGCCCTGCGCACCGATCTGCCCGAGGTGCTGCACGACGACCCGCGCGCGGCCCGCCTCGCCGCCCGCGTCCTGACCTTCGCGGAGGCTCTGGAGCGGCACGCGCCCGACTGGACCCCGCCGCGCCTGGACCGTCCGGCGGTCGGCCAGACCCACTGCCACCAGCATGCGGTCCTGGGCGACGCGGCCGAGCGGCGGCTGCGCGAGGCCGCGGGTCTCACCGGCGACCTGAGCGGCGGGTGCTGCGGCCTCGCCGGCAACTTCGGCTTCGAGAAGGGCCATTTCGAGGTGTCGGCGGCCTGCGCGCGGGAGCAGCTCCTGCCGGCCGTGCGGGACGCCCCCGAGGGAGCGGTGGTCCTGGCGGACGGCTTCTCCTGCCGCACCCAGCTGGACCAGCTGGCGGGGGCACGGGGAAGACACCTCGCGGAGGTCCTGGCAGACCATCTGGAGGACGAGGGACGGGAGCGCTGAGGGGAGGGGGCTGCGCGGGCGGTGGCGGGCGTGGCTGACCCCGGGACGGGCGGGGGCGGCTCCTACGCTGGCCGGGACGGTCGTCCGGCGATGCGAACGGGCGATTCGAACAATGATTCGAAGGGGTTCCCTGTATGAGCCTGCGTGTCCGGTCCATCACCCGTGAGGAGCACCTGGCGTTCGTCGCGGCCCGCTCCTCCGCCAGTCATATGCAGATCCCGTCGTGGGGCGACGTGAAGCCGGACTGGCGGGCGCGGAGCCTGGGCTGGACCGACGGGACGGGTGCGCTCGTGGGGGTGGGGCTGGTGCTGCTGCGGCCGCTGCCGAGGCTGAAGAAGTACCTGGCGTATCTGCCCGAGGGGCCGGTCATCGACTGGCACGCGCCGGATCTGGCCGAACGCTGGCTGGAGCCGATGCTCGCGTGGCTGAAGGCGCGGGGGGCGTTCTCGGTGAAGATGGGCCCGCCCGTCGTCGTACGGCGGTGGAGCGCCGACGCGGTCAAGGCGGCCATCGCCGATCCGGGTGCCCACCGGCTGCGGGACGCCGAGGCGAGCTCGTACGACCCGCGCGCCTTGGAGGTCGCCGACCGGCTGCGCCGGGCCGGCTGGCAGCAGACCGAGCCGGGCACGGAGGACGGCTTCGCGGCCGGTCAGCCCCGCTACGTCTTCCAGATCCCGTTCGCCGGACGCACGCTGGAGGACGTCCACAGCGGCCTCAACCAGCAGTGGCGGCGCAACATCAAGAAGGCCGAGAAGGCGGGCGTGAAGGTCGTCCGGGGCGGCGCTGAGGACCTCCCGGCGTTCTACGGGCTGTACACCGAGACCGCCGGACGCGACCGTTTCATCCCGCGTCCCCTGTCCTACTTCCAGCGCATGTGGAGCGCGCTGAACGCCGAACACCCCGACCGTATGCGGCTCTACCTCGCCCACCACGACGGCGAGGTGCTCGCCGCGGCGACCATGCTGACCGTCGGCGAGCACGTCTGGTACTCCTACGGCGCCTCCACCGGCCGCAGGCGCGAGGTCCAGCCGAACAACGCCATGCAGTGGCGCATGATGGCCGACGCCCATGAACTCGGCGCCGCCGTCTACGACTTGAGGGGCATCACCGACACCCTGGAGGAGTCCAACCACCTGCTCGGCCTGCTCCGGTTCAAGGTGGGCACGGGCGGACAGGCCGTGGAGTACCTGGGCGAGTGGGACTTCCCGCTCAACAAGCTGCTGCACAGGGTGCTGGACCTCTACATGGCGCGCAGATAGCCGCCTGCGCGAACTCCCAGGTTCTCCAAGGGTATTCACAGGAGGGCTTTGCTCGTTTTGACGTTCGCTTGAATGAGAAGCGTGTAAGTTTCTGGATGTCGGGAACCGGACGCGGAATTCCCGAACGGTTGACGAAAGTAAAGCGCCATCTCCCCCTAGGAGTCGCAATGAGCTTCAAGAAGCTTGCCCCGCTGCCCCCCAAGCCCAAGTCGAAGCAGCTCCCGCCTCCGCCGAAGCCCAAGCCGAAGAAGAAGCTCCAGCCGCAGCCGCCGCTTCCCGGCCGGGACAGCTGAGCAGCTCCTGAAAAGGGCCGATGGTGCACCGTCGGCCCTTCTTTTTATTATTCCTGAGCTGGAGGCGCGAAATGGGCAGGGAATATGAGGAAGGGGAGGACGGTGCGGAGGAAGAAGAATTCGAGTACGGAACTCCCGCCATTCCGGCCCGCACCGCGTTCCGCCGCTTCTTTCCGCTGACCAGAGGACTGCGGAAGTGGCTGGTGATCGTCTGGGTGTGCACGGTCCTCGCCGCGCTCGCCGAGACCGAGGCGATCCTGCTCTTCGGTGAACTCACCGACAACGCCCTGCGACAGGGCTCGCTCGCCGCGTTCTGGGCGCCGGCCGCGAAGTGGCTGGGCGTCGCCGTCGTCGGCGCGTTCATCGCCTACGCCGGCAACTCCCTGGCCGCATGGGCCACCGAACGCTTCGTCATGCGGCTGCGCGAGCATGTCTTCGACCACGTACAGCGGTTGCCGCCCCACTTCTTCCAACGTCACCGCCAGGGCGACCTGTTGTCCCGCCTGACGAGTGACGTCGAGGCCATCGAGACGATGGTGGTGTCCGGGCTGGTGGGCGCCGCCTCGGCGGTCTTCAGCGCGCTCTTCTACGCGGCCGCCGCGTTCTGGCTGCGCTGGGACCTGGCCGTCGCCACGTTCGTCCTGGCCCCGCTCTTCTGGCTGGCCGCCCGCCGCTTCTCCGGCTCCATCAAGGACGTGTCGAGGGCGGGCCGGGTGGCGGACGGCGCGATCACCTCCGTCGTCGAGGAGTCCCTCGGCAACATCGTCCTCACCCAGGCCTACGACCGTCGCGACGCCGAACGCCGGCGTCTGCACGAGGAGGCGACCGCCTGGTTCCGCGCGTCCGTCCGGTCGACCCGGTTGAACGAGGCGTACGAGCAGTCGGTGCAGGTCATCGAGACGGTCTGCGTGCTCGCGGTGATCGGCATCGGCGCCTGGGAGATCTCCACCGGCCGGATGACCCTCGGCCAGCTCCTCGCCTTCGCCGCCTTCCTCGGCTACCTCTACCCCCCCGTCCAGGGTCTGGCCCAGCTCGGCCTGACCGTCACCGCGGCCACGGCGGGCGCGGAACGGCTGATCGAGATCCTGGACGTCGAACCCTCGGTCGGCGACCCCGCGGGCGGGGTGGAGGTGGGCCGCCCGGACGGCACGGTCGAGGTGAGGGACGTCGGCTTCCGCTACCCCGGCGCGGACCGGAGCGCCCTGCGGGGACTGTCGTTCACCGTGCGCCCCGGCGAGCTGGTGATCATCACCGGTCCGAGCGGCGCGGGCAAGTCCACCGTCTCCAAGCTGCTGCTGCGCTTCTACGACCCGGACGCGGGCGATGTCCTGCTCGACGGCGTGCCCCTACGGGACTTCCCCCTGGCCCGGCTGCGTGAGTACGTGACCCTGCTCCCGCAGGAGACGCTCGTCCTGCACGACACCGTCCGCGCGAACATCGCCTGCGGTCGGCCCGGCGCCAGCGACCAGGCGATCGAGGAGGCGGCCCGGGCGGCCGACGCGCACGGTTTCATCGCCGCACTTCCCGACGGCTACGACACCAGGGTCGACCCCAACTCCGCCCGCCTCTCCGGCGGCCAGCTCCAACGCCTGGCGATCGCCCGGGCGATCCTGCGCGACGCGCCGGTCCTGGTCCTGGACGAGCCGACCACCGGCCTGGACGCGATCGCCGCCCGTCGGGTCGTGAAGCCCCTGCGCCGCCTGATGGCGGGCCGCACCACGATCATGATCACCCACGACCTCAACCTCGCCCCCGACGCCGACCGCATCCTCGTGGTGGACGGCGGCCGGGTCGTGGAGACGGGCCGGCACGAGGAACTCCTGGCCCGCGGCGGCGCCTACGCCCGGCTGCACCGCTCGCAGAACAACGCCGTGATGGACACGGGCGAGCTGCGGTTGCCGCTGTTCGCGGCGGGACCGGCGGCAGAGACGCCGACGGCGGCACCCCAGGCGTACGGGTACCAGGCATACGGGTACCAGGCGTACGGGTACCAGGCGTACGGGTACGGCGACGGATACGACCACGGATACGCCGGTCACACCGACCCCTACGGGCAGGGCTACGGGTACGGGCAGGCCTATGGGCACGGGCAGGCGTACGGGAACGGGGAAGCATACGGGCACGGGCAGGCGTACGGGCAGGGGCCCGCCCCGGAGGAATACGTTCCGGAGGCATACGTCCAGGAGGCGTACGCCCCGGAGGCGCACACGCCCGGGGTCCGCGCCCCTGAGGCGTTTGCCGCAGCCGGGGCTTCCGGCGCCGGAGCCGCATCCGGCGCCGGAGTCGGAGCCACGGCCTGGGGCGTGGGGCAGCCCGCTCCCGGGATGTACGGAACCGTCCCGACGACCCTCGCCGACGGCCGTCCGCTGTTCCGCGACGAGGAGTACGGGGCGCCGCCGGGCATCTGACGTCTCACAGCCCGAGACAGTGGCATGACGGCTTCACACACCTGACGAAGTCCATTACCCTGGACTTGACAGTGCAGCGTGATGTACACACCTCGAGTCGAGCCCCAGGACCGCCCGTGACTGCCCCCGGCACCGCCGCCACACCCCAGCTCGCCCCCACCGCCCCAGCGGCCGGCGCCCCCGGATCCCCGGGCCGTCTGGGAGCCCTCGGCCCGGTCGGCCTCGTGCTCGCCGGAGGCATCTCGGTGCAGTTCGGCGGCGCGCTGGCGGTGACGCTGATGCCGAGGGCGGGCGCGCTGGGCGTGGTGGCGCTGCGGCTCCTGGTGGCGGCGGTGGTCCTGCTGGTGATCTGCCGGCCACGGCTGCGCGGCCACTCCCGCACGGACTGGGGCACGGTCGTCGCCTTCGGCGTCACGATGGCCGCGATGAACGGCCTCTTCTACCAGGCGGTGGACCGCATCCCGCTGGGCGCGGCGGTGACGCTCGAGGTCCTCGGCCCCCTCGCACTGTCGGTCGTGGTCTCGCGCCGCGCGCTGAACCTCGTCTGGGCCGGCCTGGCTCTCGCGGGCGTCTTCCTGCTCAGCGGGGGCGGCGGGGACGGCGGGCACGGCGGGGGGTTCGGCGGCGGCCTCGACCTGGCGGGTGTCGCGTTCGCGCTGGGGGCGGGGGCGATGTGGGCGGCGTACATCGTCTTCAGCGCCCGCACCGGCCGCCGTTTCCCGCAGGCGGACGGTCTGGCGCTGGCGATGGCGGTGGGCGCGCTGCTCTTCCTCCCGCTGGGCCTCGCCGAGTCGGGCACGAAACTGGCCGACCCGGTGACGCTGGGCCTGGGCGCGGCGGTGGCCCTGCTCTCCTCGGTCCTCCCCTACACCCTCGAACTCCTCGCCCTGCGCCGCATGCCCGCCTCCACCTTCGCGATCATGATGAGTCTGGAGCCGGCCGTCGCCGCCGTCGCGGGCTTCCTGATCCTCGACCAGACCCTGACCACGATCCAGGCGGCCGCGATCGCCCTGGTCGTCGCGGCGAGCATGGGCGCGGTCCGGACGCAGGTGGGGCGGTCGAAGCCGGCGGTCCCGGAGGCCTGACGGACGCCTCGACCGCCCACGGACCGCCGGAGGCGGCCCGGTCACGACGACCGGTCGGGTCGTACTCAAGGGAGTGCGGCAAGGGCTCGATCCGGCCGAGGCGGGGGTGCCGGTTCACCCCCGACGAACTCGCGGGGCAGTCTCTCGGCCTGCACGTCACCGGCAGGGCCGCGCTGCGGGGCGTCGGCGCCGTCCTCGCGGGCACGCTGGCCCAACTGATCTCCCCGGCCGCCGCGATGGCGCTGACGGCGGCGGGCTCGGTCGCCGTGACCCTGGCCCTCGCGGCGCTGGGCAGGCGCGAGGGGCGTCGGCGGCCGGCCGTTTCCGGTGCGTGTCCGGGCGTCCTGCCGGCACCCGCGGTCGACGACTGACCGGGCCGGAGGCGGACGGCCGCGTCTCTTCCCGCCCGACGTCGATCGAGGAGCGGGTGGAGGGAAATTAATGCAAGCATGCTTGATTGTTTCTTGCCCCGCTGCCATGCTCCACCCCATGGCCGACCCGACGCCCGTGCTCGACGACCTCCGCGCCGAAAGCGATCAACTCGACAGGCTGGTAGCCGAGTTGAGTCCCGAGCGGTGGACGCTCCCGACCCCCGCCCCCGGCTGGACCGTCGCCCACCAGATCGCGCACCTCGCCTGGACCGACCACTCCTCCGTGCTGGCCGTGACCGATCAGGACGCGTTCGCCCGTGAGGTCGAGAAGGCGCTCGCCGCGCCCGGGGACTTCGTCGACAACGGCGCGCGGGAGGGGGCCGCCAAGCCGCCCGAGCGGTTGCTCGCGGACTGGCGGGCCGGTCGCGAGGCCCTCGCGGACGCCCTGCGGAAGGCGCCCGCGGGAGCTCGTTTCCCCTGGTACGGGCCGCCCATGTCGGCCGCATCCATGGCCACCGCCCGGCTCATGGAGACCTGGGCCCACGGCCAGGACGTGGCGGACGCGCTGGGCGAGGCGCCCGCACCCACCGACCGGCTCCGGCACATCGTCCGCCTCGGCGTCCGCACCCGCGACTTCGCCTTCGGCGTGCACGGACTGCCCACGCCGTTCGAGGAGTTCCGCGTCGAACTCGACGGCCCGTCCGGCGAGTTGTGGACATACGGCCCCGAGGACGCCACGGATCGCGTGACCGGCCCCGCCCTCGACTTCTGTCTCCTGGTCACCCAGCGCGCCCACCGCGCCGACCTCGCCCTGCGCGCCGAGGGCCCCGACGCCGACCGCTGGCTGGACATCGCCCAGGCCTTCGCGGGCCCGCCCGGCAGCGGCCGTCCGCCCAAGGAGGCAACCCGGTGACGGTCCTGCGCATAGGCAACGCCTCCGGCTTCTACGGCGACCGCTTCGACGCCCTGCGCGACATGCTCACCGGCGGCGAACTCGACGTCGTCACCGGCGACTACCTCGCCGAGCTGACCATGCTGATCCTCGGCCGCGACCGGCTGAAGAACCCCGCAGGCGGATACGCCCGCACCTTCCTCCGGCAGCTGGAGGAGTCCCTCGGCCTCGCCCACGACCGCGGCGTACGCGTCGTCACCAACGCCGGAGGTCTCAACCCGGCCGGACTCGCCGACGCCGTACGGCAGTTGGGGGCCCGGCTCGGCATCCCGGCACGCGTCGCGCACGTCGAGGGCGACGACCTCGGCGCCCGCTATCCGGGCAGCCTCACCGCCCACGCCTACCTCGGCGGCTCCGGCATCGCCGCGTGTCTGCGCGAGGGCGCGGACATCGTCGTCACCGGACGGGTCACCGACGCGGCCCTCGTCACCGGCCCCGCCGCCGCCCACTTCGGCTGGGAGCCCGAGGAGTACGACCGGCTCGCGGGCGCCGTCGTCGCCGGACACGTCCTGGAGTGCGGGACGCAGGCCACCGGCGGCAACTACGCCTTCTTCGCCGAGGGCGGCCGTGACCTGCGGCGACCCGGCTTCCCGCTCGCCGAGGTCCACGAGGACGGCAGCTGTGTCATCACCAAGCACCCCGGCACCGGCGGCTTCGTCGACGTCGGCACGGTGACCGCCCAGCTGCTGTACGAGACGACGGGCGCCCGGTACGCAGGACCCGACGTCACCGCCCGCCTGGACACCGTACGGCTCACCCAGGACGGCCCCGACCGGGTACGGATCCACGGCGTGCGCGGGGAGGCCCCGCCGCCGACCCTCAAGGTCGGCCGCACCCGCCTCGGCGGCTTCCGCAACGAGGTCGTCTTCGTGCTCACCGGCCTGGACATCGAGGCCAAGGCCGCGCTCGTGCGGGAACAGATGGCGCAGGCTTTCCTCAAAGCACGCCCGGCGGAGGTCCGTTGGGAACTGGTCCGCACCGACCGGGCCGACGCCGACACCGAGGAGACCGCGAGCGCCCTCCTCCGGCTCGTCGTACGCGACCCCGACCAGGGAGCCGTGGGACGGGCGTTGAGCGGGGCGGCCGTGGAACTGGCGCTGGCCAGCTATCCCGGCTTCCATGTGCTCGCACCGCCCGGGAAGGGTTCCCCCTACGGGGTGTTCGAGGCCGCGTACGTGCCGCAGGAGGACGTCGAGCACATCGCCGTCCTCGACGACGGCCGCCGCCTGGCCGTTGCCGCGCCCCCGGCCGCCGGCACCCTCGTACTTCGGGAGGTACCGGAACCGGACCTGCCGGATCCGCTGCCTCCCGGCCCCGTACGGCGCGCCCCCCTCGGGCTCGTGGCCGGCGCCCGCAGCGGCGACAAGGGCGGCAACGCCAACGTGGGCGTGTGGGCCCGCACGGACGAGGCCTGGCGCTGGCTCGCCCACGAACTGACGGCCGACAGGTTCCGGCAGCTGGTCCCCGAGAGCCGCGAGCTGACCGTCACCCGTCACACCCTGCCCCGGCTGCGCGCCCTGAACTTCGTCGTCGAGGGGGTCCTCGGCGCCGGGGTGGCCGCCCAGCACCGCTTCGACCCGCAGGCCAAGGCACTCGGCGAATGGCTGCGCTCCCGACACCTGGACATCCCGGAGGCCCTCCTGTGACGGCTCTCACGTCCGCCCTGGACACCCAGGGCCCCGACTACCGCGCGCACCGCGAGGCCATGCTCGCCAAGCTCGCCGACCTCGACACCGAGCACGCGAAGGCGCTCGCGGGGGGAGGGGAGAAGTACGTCGCCAGGCACCGTGCGCGCGGCAAGCTCCTCGCCCGTGAGCGCATCGAGCTGCTCCTCGACCCCGACACGCCGTTCCTGGAACTGTCGCCGCTGGCCGCCTGGGGAAGCGACTACACGGTGGGAGCCTCCCTCATCACCGGCATCGGGGTCGTCGAGGGCGTGGAGTGCCTGATCACCGCCAACGATCCGACCGTCCGCGGAGGCGCCAGCAACCCCTGGTCCCTGAAGAAGGCCCTGCGCGCCAACGACATCGCCCTCGCCAACCGGCTGCCCTGCATCAGCCTGGTGGAGTCGGGCGGGGCCGACCTGCCGTCGCAGAAGGAGATCTTCATCCCGGGCGGGGCCGTCTTCCGCGACCTGACCCGGCTCTCCGCCGCCGGGATCCCGACCGTCGCCGTCGTCTTCGGGAACTCGACCGCGGGCGGCGCGTACATCCCCGGCATGTCCGACCACGCGATCATGGTCAAGGAGCGGGCGAAGGTGTTCCTCGGCGGACCGCCCCTGGTGAAGATGGCCACCGGCGAGGAGAGCGACGACGAGTCCCTGGGCGGCGCGGAGATGCACGCGCGCGTGTCCGGCCTCGCCGACCACTTCGCCGTCGACGAGCGGGACGCGCTGCGGCAGGCGCGCCGCGTGGTGGCCCGTCTCAACCACCGCAAGGCGTACCGGGATCCGGGCCCGGCCGTCCCTCCCAGGTATGACGAGGACGAACTCCTGGGCATCGTCCCCGGGGATCTGCGCACCCCCTTCGACCCGCGCGAGGTGATCGCCCGGATCGTCGACGCCTCCGACTTCGACGAGTTCAAGCCCCTCTACGGGACGAGCCTCGTCACCGGCTGGGCGACCCTGCACGGCTACCCGGTCGGCATCCTGGCCAACGCCCAGGGCGTGCTGTTCAGCGCGGAATCCCAGAAGGCCGCCCAGTTCATCCAGCTCGCCAACCAGCGCGACATCCCGCTCCTCTTCCTGCACAACACCACCGGCTACATGGTCGGCAGGGAGTACGAGCAGGGCGGCATCATCAAACACGGCGCGATGATGATCAACGCGGTCGCCAACTCGAAGGTCCCGCACCTGTCCGTCCTCATGGGCGCCTCGTACGGGGCCGGCCACTACGGCATGTGCGGGCGCGCCTACGACCCCCGGTTCCTCTTCGCCTGGCCGAGCGCCAAGTCGGCGGTGATGGGCCCGCAGCAGCTCGCCGGGGTCCTGTCGATCGTCGCCCGGCAGTCGTCGGCCGCGAAGGGCCTGCCCTACGACGACGACGCGGACGCCGCCCTGCGCGCCATGGTGGAGCAGCAGATCGAGTCCGAGTCGCTGCCGATGTTCCTGTCCGGGCGGCTGTACGACGACGGTGTCATCGACCCGCGCGACACCCGCACCGTTCTCGGCCTGTGCCTGTCGGCCGTCCACTCCGCGCCCTTCGAAGGCGCGCGGGGCGGCTTCGGCGTCTTCCGGATGTGAGGCTCATGATTACTTCCGTTCTGGTGGCCAACCGCGGCGAGATCGCCTGCCGCGTCTTCCGCACCTGCCGCGAGGCGGGCATCCGTACCGTCGCCGTGCACTCGGACGCCGACGCGGACGCCCTCCACGCGCGCGTGGCCGACGCGGCCGTACGACTGCCGGGCAGCGCGCCCGCGGACACCTACCTGCGAGCCGACCTCGTGGTGAAGGCCGCCGTCGGCGCGGGCGCGGACGCCGTGCACCCCGGCTACGGCTTCCTCTCCGAGAACGCCGGCTTCGCGCGCGCCGTCCTGGACGCGGGCCTCGTCTGGATCGGGCCGCCGCCCGAGGCGATCGAGGCGATGGCGTCCAAGACACGCGCCAAGCAGCTCATGGGGCTCGCCCCGCTTGCCCCGGACGAGGTGACGCAGGCCGATCTGCCGGTGCTGGTGAAGGCGGCCGCGGGCGGGGGCGGGCGCGGTATGCGCATCGTGCGCCGTCTGGCGGAGCTGGGGCCCGCGCTGGAGGGAGCCCGCGCCGAGGCCGCGAGCGCCTTCGGTGACGGCGAGGTGTTCGTCGAGCCGTACGTCGAGAACGGCCGCCATGTCGAGGTGCAGATCCTCGCCGACACGCACGGCACGGTGTGGGCGCTCGGCACCCGCGACTGCTCCCTCCAGCGGCGCCACCAGAAGGTCGTCGAGGAGGCGCCGGCGCCGGGCCTGTCCGAGCGGTCGGCGGAGGAACTGCGCACGCTGGCCGTGCGCGCCGCGCGGGCCGTCTCGTACGTCGGCGCCGGCACCGTCGAGTTCCTCGTCGCCGACGGCCGCGCGCACTTCCTGGAGATGAACACCCGCCTCCAGGTCGAACACCCCGTCACGGAGGCCGTCTTCGGCCTCGACCTGGTGGCCGAACAGATCCGGGTCGCGGAGGGCGCCGCCCTGGACCCCGAGCCCCCACGCGCGCGTGGCCACGCCGTCGAGGCCCGCCTCTACGCCGAGGACCCGGCGAACAACTGGACCCCGCAGACCGGCACGCTGCTCCGCCTGACCGTCCCCGACGGCGTCCGCCTGGACACCGGCTACGGCGACGGCGACGACATCGGCGTCCACTACGACCCCATGCTCGCCAAAGTCGTCGCCCATGCCCCCACGCGCGCGGAAGCGATCCGCAAGCTCGCGGGCGCCCTGGAACGCACGGTCCTGCACGGCCCGGTCACCAACCGCGACCTGCTGGTCCGCTCACTGCGCCACGCGGAGTTCACCTCCGCCCGCATGGACACCGGCTTCTACGACCGGCACCTCGGCGACCTCACCGTCCCGGCCCCCGACCCGTACGCCCCGCTGGCCGCCGCCCTCGCGGACGCGCGCACCCGCTCGCCCCTGGGCGGCTGGCGCAACCTGCCGTCCCAGCCGCAGACGAAGCGGTACGCGGCGGCGGGCGAGGAGACGGAGGTCCGCTACCGCCACACCCGGACCGGCCTCACCGCCGAGGGCGTACAGGTGGTGCACGCCGACCCCGGCCTGGTCGTCCTGGAGATCGACGGCGTACGGCGCCGTTTCGAGGTCGCCCGCTACGGCGATCGCGTCCACGTCAACGGCGCCACCCTCACCGCCCTGCCGCGCTTCCCCGACCCGGAGGACCAGCACGCCCCCGGCTCCCTGCTCGCGCCGATGCCCGGCACGGTCGTCAAGCTCGCGGACGGTCTCCTCACCGGATCGAGTGTCCGGGCCGGCGAACCGCTGCTGTGGCTCGAAGCGATGAAGATGCAACACGTCATCGCGGCCCCGGTGGACGGGACGCTGACGGCGTTGCCGGTGACGACAGGACAGCAGGTGCAGGTCGGCACCCTGCTGGCGGTAGTGCAGGAAACCTAGGGGCGCGACAAGCCACGACGAACCCGCAGACGAAGGAGCCACATTGAGCACGCTGATCGAATCCGACGAGCACAAGGCACTCCGCAGGGCAGTCTCGTCCTTCGCCAAAAGCCACGCCCACGACTCCGACGCGGACAAGAGCGGCCTCTGGCAGGAAGCCGCCAAGCTCGGCTACATCGGCGTCAACCTGCCGGAGGCGTACGGCGGCGGGGGCGGCGGTATCACCGAGCTCTCCCTGGTCCTCGAAGAGCTCGGCGCCGCGGGAGCCCCGCTCCTGATGATGATCGTCTCCCCGGCGATCTGCGGCACGGTCATCGCCCGCTTCGGCACCGAGGCCCAGAAGCGGGAGTGGCTCCCCGCCCTGGCCGACGGCAGCCGCCTCATGGCCTTCGGCATCACCGAACCCGACGCCGGCTCCAACAGCCACCGCATCACCACCACCGCCCGCCGCGACCCGGCGAGCGGCGACTGGCTGCTGACCGGCCGCAAGGTCTTCGTCTCCGGCGTCGACATCGCCGACGCCACCCTGATCGTCGGCCGCACCGAGGACGCCCGCACGGGCAGTCTCAAGCCCTGCCTGTTCATCGTCCCGCGTGACGCCGAGGGCTTCTCCCGCCGCCGCATCGACATGGAACTGACCAGCGTGGAGAAGCAGTTCGAGCTCGTCCTGGACGACGTGCGGCTCCCGGCGGAGGCGCTCGTCGGCGACGAGGACGCGGGCCTGCTCCAGCTCTTCGCCGGACTCAACCCCGAGCGCATCATGACGGCCGCCTTCGCGATCGGCATGGGGCGTCACGCGCTCTCCAAGGCCATCGAGTACGCGCGCGACCGCACCGTCTGGAAGAGCCCGATCGGCGCCCACCAGGCCATCGCGCACCCCCTCGCGCAGGCCCACATCGACCTGGAACTCGCCCGCCTGATGATGCAGAAGGCGGCCCACCTGTACGACGCGGGGGACGACGTCGGCGCGGGCGAGGCCGCCAACATGGCCAAGTACGCGGCCGGGGAGGCCTGTGTGAAGGCGGTCGACCAGTCCGTGCACACCCTCGGCGGCAACGGCCTCACGCGCGAGTTCGGCCTCGCCTCACTGATAACCGCCTCCCGGGTGGCTCGTATCGCCCCGGTGAGCCGGGAGATGATTCTCAACTACGTCTCCCACCAGACCCTGGGTCTGCCCAAGTCGTACTGACCGCAGCCGGCAACCGTCGTGTCCGGCGCGCGCGAGGAGGAACCATGTTCCGCAGCGAGTTCGCAGACGTCCCGCCCGTGGAACTCCCCATCCACGACGCCGTGCTGGGCCGTGCCGCCGAGTTCGGCGAACTGCCGGCGCTCGTCGACGGCACGGACGGCACCACCCTCACGTACGACCAGGTGGACCGGTTCCACCGGCGGGTCGCCGCCGCGCTCGCCGAGGCCGGGGTCCGCAAGGGCGACGTACTGGCCCTGCACAGCCCCAACACCGTCGCCTTCCCGCTCGCCTTCTACGCGGCCACGCGCGCGGGCGCCACGGTCACCACCGTGCACCCGCTCGCCACCGCGGAGGAGTTCGCCAAACAGCTCGGCGACTCCGCCGCCCGCTGGATCGTCACCGTCTCCCCGCTGCTCCAGACCGCCCGGCGGGCGGCCGAACTCGCGGGCGGCGTCAAGGAGATCTTCGTCTGTGACACCGTCACCGGGCACCGCTCGCTCGTCGACATGCTCGCCTCGGCGGCCCCCGAACCGCAGGTGGACATCGACCCGGTGGAGGACGTGGCGGTCCTGCCGTACTCCTCCGGCACCACCGGCGTCCCCAAGGGCGTGATGCTCACCCACCGGCAGATCGCCACCAACCTCGCCCAGCTACGGCCGGCGATGTCCGCGGGTCCCGGCGACCGCATCCTCGCCGTGCTGCCCTTCTTCCACATCTACGGCCTGACCGCCCTGATGAACGCGCCTCTGCGGGAGGGCGCCACCGTCGTGGTGCTGCCCCGCTTCGACCTGGAGACGTTCCTCGCGGCCATCCAGAACCACCGCATCACGGGCCTGTACGTGGCCCCGCCGATCGTCCTCGCCCTCGCCAAGCACCCGGCGGTCGCCCAGTACGACCTGTCGTCCCTGCGGTACGTCGTCAGCGCGGCCGCGCCCCTGGACGCCGGCCTCGCCGCCGCCTGCGCCGAGCGCCTGGGCCTGCCCCCGGTCGGCCAGGCCTACGGCATGACGGAACTCTCCCCGGGCACCCATGTCGTCCCGCTCGACGCCATGCGGGACGCTCCCGCAGGCACCGTCGGCAAGCTCATCGCCGGCACCGAGATGCGGATCGTCTCCCTCGACGACCCCGACAGGGACCTCGACGTCGGCGAGCCCGGCGAGATCCTCATCCGGGGACCGCAGATCATGAAGGGCTACCTGGGGCGCCCCGACGCCACCGCCGACATGATCGACGGCGACGGCTGGCTGCACACCGGCGACGTCGGGCGGGTCGACCCGGACGGCTGGCTGTTCGTCGTCGACCGGGTCAAGGAACTGATCAAGTACAAGGGCTTCCAGGTGGCCCCCGCCGAACTCGAGGCCCTCCTGCTCACCCACCCCGGCATAGCGGACGCGGCCGTCATCGGCGTCTACAACGACGACGGCAACGAGGTCCCGCACGCGTACGTGGTCCGGCAGCCCACGTCACCCGGCCTCTCCGAAGGCGAGATCGCGATGTACGTCGCCGAGCGGGTCGCCCCCTACAAGCGCGTCCGCGCGGTCACCTTCATCGACGCCGTGCCGCGCGCCGCCTCCGGGAAGATCCTGCGCCGCCAACTGAGGGAGCGTGCATGACGACCGCCCTGGTCGGACGGACCCGCGTCCGAGGAGTCGAGACCCTCAGCCTCGACTCGCCCGCCACCCGCAACGCCCTCTCAGGCGCCCTCGTGAGCGAACTGACGGACGCGCTCGCCAGGTGCGACAAGGACGACGACGTACGCGCCGTCGTCCTCACCCACACCGGCAACACCTTCAGCGCGGGCGCCGACCTGAAGGACCCGCCGCCGCCCCAGGCGGTGCCCGCGCTGCTCCAGCGGCTCCTCGAGCTGCGCAAGCCCGTGGTGGCCCGGGTCGCCGGGCATGTGCGGGCGGGCGGCCTGGGCGTGCTCGGCGCCTGTGACATCGCGTTCGCCTCCGGGACGGCCACCTTCGCGTTCACGGAGGTGCGCATCGGGGTCGCGCCCGCCGTCATCTCGCTGCCGCTGCTGCCCCGCGTCGAGCCGCGCGCCCTCGCCCGCTACTGCCTCACCGGCGAGACCTTCGACGCGGCCGAGGCGGCCCGGATCGGCCTCGTCACCCGGTCGGCCGGCGACGCCGACCTGGACGAAGCCCTCGCACCCGTCCTCGACGGCCTGCGCCGGGCCGCACCCGGGGCCCTGGCCAGGACGAAGGAGCTGCTCACGGCTAAGGTGCTGGAGGCCTTCGTCGAGGACGCGGGCGAGATGACCAGGCTCTCGGCCTCGTTGTTCGCCGGCCCCGACGCCCGCGAGGGAATGACGGCCTTCCTCGAACGACGGGATCCTCCATGGGTGTTGTGACCACGGACGACCGCACCCCGGGAGACGACCGAACCCAGGACGACCGGACCCCGGGCGACCGGACCCAGGACGACCGCACCCCGGGAGACGGCCGGACCCAGGACGGCCGGACCCAGGACGACCGCACCCCGGGCGGCCGTGCCCCGGGCGACCGTACCCCGGGCGACCGCACCCCGGGCGGCCGCGGGTCGGGTGACCGGGTGCCCAAGCAGGACCGCAGCCGGGCCACCCGGCAGCGGCTCCTGGCGGCCGCCGTGGCCTGTCTCGCCGAACGCGGCTGGGCGGGCTCCACGGTCTCCGTCGTCGCCGAACGCGCCGGCGTCTCCCGGGGCGCGGCCCAGCACCACTTCCCCACCCGCGAGGACCTCTTCACCGCGGCTGTCGAGTACGTCGCCGAGGAACGCTCGGAGGCGTTGCGCGCGCTGTTCCCGCAGGGTGCGACGGGCGACCGGCGCGCGGTCGTCACCGCCCTCGTGGGCCTCTACACCGGCCCCCTCTTCCGCGCCGCCCTGCACCTGTGGGTGGCCGCCTCCAACGAGGAGCAGCTGCGCCCGCGCGTGACCGAGCTGGAGGCCCGCGTGGGCCGCGAGAGCCACCGCATAGCCGTCGAACTCCTGGGCGCCGACGAGTCCGCGCCCGGCGTCCGCGAGACCGTCCAGGGGCTGCTGGACATGGCCCGCGGCCTCGGCCTCGCCAACCTGCTCACCGACGACGCGGGGCGCCGCGAGCGAGTGGTGGCGCAGTGGGCCGGGCTGCTGGACGACACGCTGGGCTGAACCCACCTCCGACGGTTCCTGGCCTCGGTCCGACGGTTCCTGCCCTCGGTCCGACGGTTCCTGCCCTCGGTCCGACGGTCCTGGCCTCGGTCCGACGGCGCCGCCCCCGGTCTGGCGGCCCCGCCCCTGGTCTGGCGGCGCCGCCCCTGGTCTGGCGGCCCCGCCCCTGGTCCGACGGCTCCGCCCCCCGGTCCCGACGGTTCCGGTCTCAGTCCGAAGCCCCCCTCACGGGCTGAGCCGCTCCACCCGCCAGCTTCCGTCCGCCTCCGCCACGTACCGCAGCCGGTCGTGCAGCCGGTTCAGGCGGCCCTGCCAGAACTCCACCGACTGCGGGGCCACCCGGAAACCGCCCCAGTGCGGCGGCACCGGCACCTGCTCGCCCTCCGGGTAGCGGGCCGCCAGCTCGGCGTAGGAGGTGTCGAGATCGGCGCGGGTGGAGATCACCGAGGACTGGGCGCTGGCCCAGGCGCCGAGCTGGGAGCCGTGCGGCCGGGTCCGGAAGTACGCGGCGGTCTCGTCGCGCCCGGTGCGCCGGGCCACGCCCCGCACGATGACCTGCCGGGCCATCGGATGCCAGGGGAAGAGCAGCGAGACGTACGGGTTCTCGGCGAGGTCGCGGGCCTTGCGGGAGTCGTAGTTGGTGTAGAAGACGAAGCCCTGCTCGTCGAAGTGCTTCAGCAGCACCGTGCGGGAGCCGGGCCGGCCCTCGGCGTCCGCGGTGGAGACCACCATGGCGTTCGGCTCGAAGAGATGGGCCTCTACGGCCGCGTCCTTGAACCAGCGGGCGAACTGCTCCACGGGCGTGGCGGCCAGCTCGGCCTCGGACAGCCCCTCGGCCCGGTACTGCTTGCGCATGGCGGCGGGATCGGGGGCGGGGCCGGGGGAGACGGCGTCTGCGTCGGTCACGTGGTCATCCTGCCGTATGACCCACCGCCGCAGACCGGCCCACCAAAGGTGGCACTGAGTGCCGCGACCACTCCCCAATGGTGGCACTCGGGGATATGGTGCAGAGGCACCCGTCGCCGCCGTCCCGTCCCGGTGGGGTGCCGGTCGGGTGACCGACGACCGCACGGGGCATCACTGGAGTACCGCCCAGGACCGCGAGTCTTCGCACCCGAGGTGCACAGGACCGTGGAACCATCGGCGCCGCCCGTCGCACACCCGCTGTCATCCACAACCCGCCGCACAGATCCTCCGCACACGATCCACCGGACGCGTCCCGTCTCACACCTCCCGTTCCGCACATCCCGTTCCGCACCTTCCGTCCCGCACATCCCGTCGCACAGATCACGAGGAGCCGCCCGATGCCCGACTTCGTACCCGGACTCGAAGGAATCGTCGCGTTCGAGACGGAGATCGCCGAACCCGACAAGGAGGGCGGCGCCCTGCGGTACCGGGGCGTCGACATCGAGGACCTGGTCGGCCACGTCTCCTTCGGCAACGTCTGGGGCCTGCTCGTCGACGGCGCCTTCAACCCCGGCCTGCCGCCCGCCGAGCCGTTCCCGATCCCCGTCCACTCCGGCGACATCCGCGTCGACGTGCAGTCCGCGCTAGCCATGCTCGCGCCCGTCTGGGGCCTCAAGCCCCTGCTCGACATCGATGCCGAGCAGGCCCGCGCGGACCTGGCGCGCGCCGCCGTCATGGCCCTCTCCTACGTCGCCCAGTCGGCGCGCGGCCAGGGCCGGCCGATGGTCCCGCAGCGGGAGATCGACAAGGCGCAGTCCGTCGTCGAGCGGTTCATGATCCGCTGGCGCGGCGAGCCGGACCCCAAGCACGTGGCCGCGGTCGACGCCTACTGGACGTCAGCCGCCGAACACGGCATGAACGCGTCCACGTTCACGGCGCGGGTGATCGCCTCCACGGGCGCCGACGTCGCCGCCGCCCTGTCCGGCGCCGTGGGAGCCATGTCGGGCCCGCTGCACGGCGGCGCCCCCTCCCGCGTCCTCGGCATGATCGAGGAGATCGAGCGGACCGGGGACGCGGAGGCGTACGTCAAACAGGCCCTCGACAAGGGTGAGCGGCTCATGGGCTTCGGCCACCGCGTCTACCGCGCCGAGGACCCACGCGCGCGTGTGCTGCGCCGTACGGCCCGCGAGCTGGGGGCGCCGCGCTTCGAGATCGCCGAAGCCCTGGAGAAGGCGGCCCTCGCCGAACTCCACGCCCGCCGCCCCGACCGGGTCCTGGCGACGAACGTCGAGTTCTGGGCGGCCATCATCCTGGACTTCGCCGAGGTCCCGGCGCACATGTTCACCTCGATGTTCACCTGCGCCCGTACGGCGGGCTGGTCGGCGCACATCCTGGAGCAGAAGCGCACCGGCCGCCTGGTCCGCCCCTCGGCCCGTTACATCGGACCGGGCTCCCGTAGCCCTCGGGACATCGAGGGCTACGGGGCCATCAGCGGCTAGGACGGGCCCGCCGGCGGAAACGGAACACGGCATCACGCGGGGCTGAGCAGCTCCGCGTGATGCCGTTCGGCCACCAGCGGATGGGCCCGCAGCTTGCCCTTCAGCTCGTTGAAGCCGTACTCGGCGAAGAGCGGGTTGGCCGGGTCGTCGGTCACGCCTGGCGCGGCGGAGGCGTGCGGGAAGGGCAGCGGCTCGACGCGGGCGTCCAGACGGGGGTTGTAGAAGAAGGGCACGGAGAACCGCTCGACGGCGCTCGGCGGCGACACGACCCGGTGGTTGGTGGCCACGAGATACCCGTTGGTCGCCACCTCCAGCAGCTCACCCAGGTTGACGACGAAGGCGCCGGGCAGCGGCGGGACATCATGGAACAGCCCGTCCGCGCGCTGCACCTGGAGCCCGCCGACCTGGTCCTGGAGCAGCAGCGTCAGGAACCCGTAGTCCTTGTGCGCCCCGACGCCCTGGCCGGCGCCGTCGCCCGCGCTTCCCGGATACCGCACGAGCTTCAGATGCGGATGCGCCCGTTCCCCGAAAGCCTGGTCGTAGAAGTCGACGGGCGCCCCGATCGAGGCGAGCAGCTCGTGCAGCAGCTTCTCGGCGACGGCGCTCAGCCGCTCGATCCACGCGAGCGCGGCGGCCCGCAGCGCGGGCAGTCCGGCGGGCCACTGGTTGGGCCCCTCGAGCCACCAGTAGGCGGGCTCGTCGGGCCCGGGCGTCCGGGCGGGTCGCTCGGCCCCTATGTCGAGCTGGTCCCGCCAGTCCTGCCGCCCGCCGGTCCGCTCGTCACCGGTCCGCGTGTAGCCGCGGAAGTGCGGTGAGTGCACGTTGTCGATGGCGAGCCGTTCGGCCTCGGGCAGCGCGAAGAAGGCCCGCATGGCGGACAGCAGCTCGCCGGTCTCCCGCTCACCGACCCCGTGCCCGACCAGCTGGAAGAACCCCACGTCGTGCGCGGCACTGTGCAGCTGCGCGTGCAGCAGCGCCCGCGCCTGGGGACCGCGGTCGGCGGCGGAGAGATCGATGATCGGCAGTTGCTGGTACGACGGGTTCGTCATGGTACGTCCGCAGGTGTACGGGGCCCGGCCGCCGCCGTGGGTGGGCGGCGCACGGGTGCCAAGTGGGCAAGGGGGAGGGGGAACGCAGGCGGATGTGAACCGCGGAAGGGGCTGGAGGCTCAGAGGGAGCGTCGACAGCCCATGCTCGTGACGCGGACGTAGTCCACGTGGCGGCGTCGAACGAGCGCAAGCATGCGCCCAGGGTACTGCCTGACGAAAGATCCGTACGTGGCGCGGATCACGCCCCGCAAACCCTGCGGGCGGAGGGCCGGAGAGGCGGAGGGCCGGCAACGCCGAGAGCCCGGAAAACCGAGGGCCGGCAACGCCTAGGACCAGAAAGCCGAGGGCCGGAAACGCAGGCGACCCGCGAGTCTGGTCCTCGCTCAGGAGGGCCGGCCGGACGTACCGGCGACTCGCGGGTCGGGTGACTGCGTTGAATTGGCCGGTTGCGCGCAACTCACACGCGCCGGTCCGGCACCGCACTCAGTGGGCGACGGGCCACTAGCCCGCAGCCACCTCCGACGTCCGGTGTGCATACATGCTGCGGACCACCTCCTTTCCTTCGGTACGCCACACCCTAGGAACCCATCTCCGGTCGCTCAAGTGTTTTTCTCGGATGTTGACTCGGCGGACCGGGAGACGATTCCCTGCTCGCGTGACCGGTCTTCGTCTGCGTACAGAGGTCGTGGCCGGTGAGGCCGCGTTCGAACAGTGGCGGTACGTCCACAACACGATCGTGCCGCCGGCCGCGATGTCCCTCGGCGAGGTGCGCGAGCGCGCGGGGCGTTACCGGCTGGAGAACGCCTACGTCGGTGACGTCCTCGTCGGCTGCTCGACCGTGCGGCCGCCCGAGGGCGAGCAGGCGGTGGCGACCGTCATCGCGCGCGTGCTGCCCGCGTACCGGGGGCGCGGCCACGGCGCCGCCCTGTACGACCACGCTCTCGCCCACGCGCGCGTGCTCGGCGCCCGGGTGGTCGAGACATGCGTGCTGGCCGTCAACGAGGACGGCCTGCGGTTCGCGCGGGCACGCGGTTTCGTCGAGGTCGAGCGGTACGTGCTCGACGGCGGGACGGCGGAATGGGTAGACCTGCGGCTCCTGCCCCGCGATGAGTAGGGCGCGGTACAACGATTCCTCTGCAATCTTGCGGGAACCATATGTGGGCTGCGTCACGTTCGAGTTGAATGAGGGCAAGTGAGCGAACCTGCAGGGGGTCCAGGTGAGTGCTTCCCGACGTAGTGGGACCACCGACGAGCTGGGGCCGGACGAGCCCGAGCGGTCGGGCGGTGACGGCCCCACGCCCCCGGACGGCGCGGAGACCACGATCGGCCCGGTCGGCCCGGACGGCACCGATCTGCTCGCCGCGCTGCTCGACGGCATGGACGCGGCGCTCTGCGCGTTCGACGGCGACGGCATCGTCACCCACTGGAACCGCGAGGCCGAGCGCATCCTCGGCTGGAGCGCCGGCGAGGCGGTCGGCCGGCACGGCTTCGCGGGATGGGCCGTGCGCGAGGCCGACGCCGAGGACATCGAGGGCCGGCTGATGTCCGCCATGCACGCGCCGGGCCGCCAGGTCCACGAGTTCGCGCTGCTGACCAAGGACGGCGGCCGCGTCCTCGTGCGCAGCCAGTCCGCCGCCGTGCGCGGACCCGACGGCAAACCCGCGGGGCTGTACTTCGCCTTCAGCGAGGTGCACGCCCAGATCGACCTGGAGCGCTCCATCGCGCTCAGCGAGGCCCTCTTCGACGACGCCTCCTGGGGGGTCGTCCTGGTCGACGCCGACCTGCGTCCCGCCGTCGTCAACGCGCACGCCGCCCGCGCGCTCGGCACGGGCCGTACGGCCGCCCTGGGCCGCCCCTTGGGCGATCTGCTCACCCGGGGCGTCGAGGATTTGGAGAACGCGCTGACGCACGTCCTCGCCGAGGGCGCCCCGCCGGCCCCCGCCGAGCTGTGGGTCGGGGTGCGCACGCCGGAGGGCGAGAAGCGGCGCTGCTGGCGCAGCGGTTTCCTGCGGCTGGCCTCGCCGCTCGCCGAGGAGCCGGTGCCTCTCGGGGTCGGCTGGATCTTCCAGGACGTCACCGAGGCCAAGCAGGGCGAGCAGGAAGCCTCGCTGCTGCGC
The DNA here is from genome assembly GCF_042737245.1 of Streptomyces sp. NPDC060002. Classification (NCBI taxonomy): domain Bacteria; kingdom Bacillati; phylum Actinomycetota; class Actinomycetes; order Kitasatosporales; family Streptomycetaceae; genus Streptomyces; species Streptomyces sp. NPDC060002. The sequence continues at coordinate 193,507 of NZ_JBHWUW010000004.1, read as the reverse complement.
TTCCGCGCCAACCAGCTGCACCGGGCCGCCCGCGCGGCCGCCGAGTGCGAGGACCCCGCCGAGGCGGCCACCGTGCACCTGGACTTCGCGCTCGCCGGGTTCGCCGACCACGCCCTGGTCGACCGGGTGATGGGCGGCGCCTCGGCCGACACGGAGGGGGCCGGGCCGCTGCGGCTGATGCGGATCGCGGCCACCCCGTCGGGCGGGCCGGGTCCCGCCGCGCTCACCGGGCACACGGGCCTGCCCGTCCGCTACGGCGAGGCGCACCCGGCCCTCCAGTGCGTGGCGCGGGCCGGTTCGGTGCGGGCCGGGGTGGGCTCCGTGCCGGCCGACGAGGCGCGGGAGTGGGCCCGGGCGCGCCTGTGGCCCGACGACACGGTGCACGCCCTGTGCGCGGTGCTGCGCAGCCGGGGCCGCACCCTGGGTGTCGTGACGTTCCTGCGCGGCGGTGGCCGCACGGCCTTCGAACGTTCCGACGCGACCTACGCCGAGGATGTCGCCGTCCGGATGGCGGCGGCCCTGGACCTCGCCGATCTGACCGGAGCCGCCGAAGCGGCGGGCCGGGGCGACGGCGCCTGACCCGCGCGGTCGGACGGTCGGACGGTCGGCCCCGCCGGGCCGCCGGTGGCGCGGGTTCAGCGGCGGTAGAAGATCCGGTCCCGGTACTCCTCCATGATCCGCCCGTTCCACTCGTGGCCGCCGTCGACGTTGCCGGAGCGCAGCAGCGGGGGTTCGATGCCGCGCTCGGCGAGGACGCCGGCCGCGGTGGCCATCACGGCCTGGAGGAGGGCCGAGGTGACGACCGTGGAGGCGGGGGCGAAGGGCGCGGGGACGGTGTCGAGGGTGAGCTCGGCGTCGCCGACCGCGATCTTCGAGTCGAGGACGATGTCGCAGTGGTCCTTCAGGAACGTTCCGGAGACGTTGCGGGGCGTCGTCTCCGCGGCGTAGGCCACCGATGTCAGGCCGATGACCCGGACGCCCATGGCGCGGGCGTTCCGGGCCATCTCCACGGGCAGGGCGTTGCGGCCGGACAGCGAGATGATGACGAGGGCGTCGCCCGCGCGCAGGGGTGAGGTGTCCAGGACGGCGCCGGCGAGGCCGTCGACGCGCTCCAGGGCGGAGCCGAGGGTGGCGGGGTTGACGTCGACGCCGACCACGCCCGGGACCGCGAGCAGGTTCATCAGGGCGAGGCCGCCCGCGCGGTAGACGACGTCCTGGGCGGCGAGGGAGGAGTGACCGGCGCCGAAGGCGAAGAGGCGGCCGCCGGCGGCCACGGTGTCGGCGAGCAGCGTGCCGGCGGCCTCGACGGTGGCGGCCTCCTCGTCGCGGGCCCGCTGGAGCAGGGCGATCGCGGCGTCGAAGAACTGGGCGGCGAGCTTGCGGTCGCTCATCCGAAGGGCCCCTTTGCCGTAGCGGATGTCCGTGTCGCGGATCACCGTGCGGTCTGGACCAGTGCGCTGTCAATACGCCCGGTGACGGTGGGGCGGACGGGGCGCCGGGCGGCCCGCGCCGGGTGCGCGCGCCCCGATGTAACCGCCTCGTTCCAACGGCGCGGCACGCTTGTCAGTGGTATCCGGCAGAATTGACTCCAGGGCCAGCGCACGCGCCGGAGAGCCGTTCAGCCTTCGGCAGAGCCAGCAGAGCTAATCGAGGGGCACACATGTCCGGACTGATCGACACCACGGAGATGTATCTCCGCACCATCCTCGAGCTGGAAGAGGAAGGCGTGGTGCCCATGCGTGCCCGGATCGCCGAACGCCTCGACCAGAGCGGGCCGACGGTGAGCCAGACGGTGGCGCGCATGGAGCGCGACGGTCTGGTCTCCGTGGCCAGCGACCGCCACCTCGAGCTCACCGACGAGGGCCGCAGGCTGGCCACGCGCGTGATGCGCAAGCACCGCCTCGCCGAGTGTCTCCTCGTCGACGTGATCGGCCTGGAGTGGGAGCAGGTGCACGCCGAGGCCTGTCGCTGGGAGCACGTGATGAGCGAGGCCGTCGAGCGTCGCGTGCTGGAGCTGCTGCGGCACCCGACCGAGTCGCCGTACGGCAACCCGATCCCGGGCCTGGAGGAGCTGGGCGAGAAGGACGGCGCCGACCCGTTCCTGGACGAGGGCATGGTCTCGCTGGCCGACCTCGACCCGGGCCTGGAGGGCAAGACGGTCGTCGTTCGCCGTATCGGCGAGCCGATCCAGACGGACGCGCAGCTGATGTACACGCTGCGCCGCGCGGGCGTGCAGCCCGGTTCCGTGGTGAGTGTGACGGAGTCGGCGGGCGGTGTCCTGGTGGGCAGCGGCGGCGAGGCGGCCGAGCTGGAGTCGGACGTCGCGTCCCACGTCTTCGTCGCGAAGCGCTGAGCTCCGCCGGGGCGGGCGCGGGGCGTCGTCGGGGCGACCGCCGGTCGTCGTCGAAACGCTGAGCATTGTTCAACTCCTGGGGAGCGTGAGGAAGTTGGGCCGTCCCGTCGATCTCGTCGAATCGCAGATTCCCTGTGTCGAATCGCAGCGCTCCGGCGCTGTACGTGCCAGGCTGTCGCGTGGGGCATATGACCTGAGGGGGGGGGCCGGATGCCGTGCCGCGGAGCAGTGGAGAGCCCCGGTGCCGTATGGCACCGGGGCCTGTCCTCCCCTGTACTGACCCGGAGCCCCGAGCTCTCAGGGTCATTCCCCTCGGACCGATTTCCCCGAGCGGTCCGCCTCCCGTTGAAGGTCTCCCCTCGGCAGCGGCGATCATTCCTTGAGTGTGGTCACTCGAACGAGGGGTGTTGTGCGCGGAGAGTGCATTTCTCGAAAGGCCATTCGATAGCCTGCGGGTGATTGAAGGCAGTACCAAGGCATCGGAAGCGCAGCGGTATGACGGCTAGGGGGTGCCAGGACCTATGGCGCGACGCATCGACGTGACCGGGGCGGGCGGCGTACGCCTGGCGGCCTGGGAGTTCGGTGACCCGCCCAAGGGCGACCCGGCGAATGCGGTGGCGGAGCCCGTGATTCCGCCCCAGTCCGCGCGGAAGCGGGAGAGGGGGCGGCCCACCGAGCCCCTCGAGAACGGCGCCGGAAGCAGGCCGGGCGTCCTGTTACTGCATGGTCTGATGGGCCGGGCCTCGCACTGGTCGTCCACCGCCCGCTGGCTCTCCGAGCGGCACCGCGCGGTCGCCCTCGACCAGCGCGGCCACGGCCAGAGCGCGAAGTCGCCCGAGGCCGCCTTCACCCGCGAGGCCTATGTCGAGGACGCGGAGGCCGCCCTGGAGCAGCTCGGCCTCGCCCCGGCCGTCCTCATCGGCCACGCCATGGGCGCCCTCACCGCGTGGCAGCTCGCCGCCAAGCGCCCCGACCTGGTCCAGGGCCTGATCGTCTGCGACATGCGGGCCTCCGCGCTGGGAGCGGCCTCGCAGCGCGAGTGGGGCGACTGGTTCAAGTCCTGGCCCGCCCCCTTCGCCACGCTCGCCGACGTCCGCAAGTGGTTCGGCGAGGACGATCCCTGGGTGGAGCGCCCGAACCCGTCCCGGGGCGAGTTCTACGCCGAGGTGATGCAGGAGTCGCCGGACGGCTGGCGTCCCGTCTTCGAGCCCGAGCAGATGCTCAAGTCCCGCGAGACCTGGGTCTACGACGCGCACTGGGAGGAGCTCACCCAGGTCCAGTGCCCGGCGCTGGTGGTGCGCGGTCTGGACGGCGAACTCGGCCGCGCCGAGGCCCAGGAGATGGTGCGGGTCCTGCCGCGCGGCGCGTACGCGGAGGTCGTGGACGCCGGGCACCTCGTGCACTACGACCAGCCGGAGGGATGGCGCACGGCGATCGAACCGTTCCTCGACGCCGTACTCGCCCCCGATGCCCCCTGAGGTGCCCTCTGAGCCCCCCGAAGGCCTCTCCTGCCCGCCAAGCCATCTGAGGCCCGTCAAGCTCTCTGAGGCCCTCCGGGGCCTGCGGTCCGGTCCCTCGGCGGCCGAGCAGGCCGGTCGGGCGGGCCGGGCGGTCAGCCCTTGCTCACCGCCGTCAGGATCTCCGGAAGGCGCGTCGCCGTCCGGGGAGCGGCCAGGCGCAGTCCCAGCAGCGTGATCGCCGCGCCGTACACCGCGCCCCCGGGCAGCAGCAGCCAGGTCCAGGAGTCCCCGCCCTCGGTGACGTGCAGCCAGATCGTCACCGCGATGACGGGCGCGCACAGCAGGGCCGCCGAGACCATCCCGCCGAAGACCGCGATCCAGGCGAGACCGGCCTGGCCGGGGGCGACGTTCTTGTAGCCCTCCTGCGGGATCGAGTAGGGGAAGCGGGCCGAGGTCCAGGCGCCCGTCGCCAGCATCGCGCCGAGCAGCGCGAGGGACAGCCCCAGCGCCTCGGGCAGCTTCGACCAGTCGCCGAGCATCGCCGTCGTCAGCACGGTCACCAGCGTCGCGTACGGCAGGGTGATCAGCAGCAGGGCCAGGGCCCGCGCGCGCAGCTCGACATACGCGTCCCGGCGCGAGGAGATCGTCATCGCGACCATCCAGAACGCGGACGTGTCCTGCCCGAACTGGTTGTACATCTGGATGCCGAGCATCCCGGCGGCGAAGCAGGCGAAGTAGATCGAGCCGGTGCCCTGCAAGGCGTTGAAGACGGGCACGATCAGCCCGATGGCCAGCGACGTCACCCAGGCCGCCTTCGTCTTCGGGTCGCGCCAGATGTAGCGCAGTCCGCGCTCCATCACGGTGCCGGTGCGCCCGCCCGGCAGCAGCCGCCCGAGCCCCGCCGAGCTCCGCCGTTCCCGGGCGGCCGGCTCGGCCGCCCGGAGGGTGGAACCGTCGGGCGAGATCATCAACCGGGTCAGGCTCCGCGTCCACGCCCGCACCAGCAGCACCAGAGCGCCCGCGCTGACGGCGATCTGCGCGGCGGCCACCCCGTACGCGCCCTCGCTCACCGAGTCCACCGCGCCGATCGCCGAGGCGGGCGGCAGCCAGCGCAGCACGTCCGCCGCCGGATCGAGCTGCCCGAGACCGGACGTCCCGAGCCGCTGCGCCCCGAAGTTGACGACCTGCGCCCCGATCGCGATGACCAGCCCGCTCAGCACCGCGAGATCGCGTCCCTTACGGCTGGTCAGCAGCCGGATGTTGGCGGCGGCCACGGCCCGGGCGAGCGCCACGCACACCAGCAGCCCGAGAACGACGGCGAGCACGCCCACCGCCCACGCGGCGGCCCCGTGCGCCACGGACACCACCGACCCCACCAGCATCAGCAGTGTGAACAAGGGTCCGACGCCCACCAGCGAGGCCGCCAGCAGCGCCCGCACCAGCGGCCGGGGCCGCAGCGGCAGCATCACCAGCCGGGTCGGGTCCAGGGTCTCGTCACCACTGGGGAAGAACAGCGGCATCACCGCCCAGCCCAGCCCCAGCACCGCGGCGAGCAGCACCACCAGCGACACCGCGTGGTCGTGCCCGCGCAACGCGATCAGCCCGAGCAGCTGAAGCGCGGCGAACAGCAGCGTGACGAGTGCCGAGGCGACGTACGCGGCCCGCCGCCCGCCCGACTGCCGCAGCCCGTTGCGCAGCAGCGACAGCTTCAGCCGTACGACGGTGGGGACGAGACCCGGCGGGGAGGTCGGCCCGCTCACCGGGCCGCCCCGCCGCCCAGCCAGTCGAGGTCGGAGGCGGTGTCCCGCCCCTGCGCCCCGACGAGTTCGAGAAACGCCTGCTGCAAGGAGGGGGCCGACCCGCGCACCTCCTCCAGCGTCCCGTGCGCCCGGATCCGGCCCGCTGCCAGCACCGCCACCCAGTCGCACAGCGACTCGACGAGCTCCATGACATGGGAGGAGAAGACGACCGTCGCCCCGGACGCGGTGTACCGCTCCAGCACGCCCCGGATGATCTGCGCGGACACCGGGTCGACGCCCTCGAACGGCTCATCCAGGAACAGCACTTCGGGGTTGTGCAGCAGCGCGGCCGCGAGCCCGATCTTCTTGCGCATGCCGGTCGAGTAGTCGACGACGAGCTTGTGCTGCGCCCCGGCCAGATCGAGGACGTCGAGCAGCTGCGTGGCCCGCTTGTCGACCTCTGGTCCCGGCATCCCCCGCAACCGCCCGCTGTAGCCGAGGAGTTCACGCCCCGACAGCCGTTCGAACAGCCGCAGCCCCTCCGGCAGCACCCCGATCCGCGCCTTCACCTCGACAGGATCCCGCCACACGTCGTGCCCGACGACCTCCACGGACCCCTGATCGGGCCGCAACAGCCCGGTCACCATCGACAGGGTCGTGGTCTTCCCGGCCCCGTTCGGCCCGACGAGCCCGATGAACTTCCCGGACGGCAGATCGAGATCGATCCCGGCGACGGCGACCTGCTGCCCGAACCGCTTCCAGAGGTTGCGCACGCGTACGGACGTCATGCCCGAACCCTACGGCGGAACGCCGCACGCGGGGGCGCTGGACTCTGCTCGACATGCGACTCCGCCGCGTGGGCGCGAACAACCACGACGAACCCGCACCCGCCGTCGAAGACCGACCACGCGGATCAAAGGACGCCGTCAGCGATCGCGCCCGCAGGCGTAGGCGAGCGGTGAGATCAACTCCTCCGCGTCCGGCAGCCACCGGTTGGCGGCGGTGGGCCGGCACGCCCACTGCACGGCGCCCCGGGACCCGAACCGCGTGGGCGGCGCGGCGACGTACATGCCCTCGCCGAGCGTCAGGAGATCGAGCGCGCCCAGCGACCAGCCCAGCTTGCGCACCAGGTCCGGCACCTTCGCCGACGCCCCGGGCAACACGAAGAACTGCATCCGCCGGTCCGGCGTCAACGTGACCGGACCGAGCGTCAACTCCATACGCTCCATCCGCGCCAGCGCGAGGAACCCGGCCGTCTCCGGAACGGAGATCGCGTCGAACGTCCGCCCGGTCGGCAGCAGGATCGAGGCGGTCGGCTGCTTCTGCCACATCCGGCGCGCGACCGTCGCGCTGCCGGTGGCCTGGGTCGCCCAGTCGGGGCGCGCGGGGTGCGCGCCAGGCGCCACACACGCGCCGTCGCCGCAGGAGCAGCGCTGCACTCCGGCGACGGGTTCCAGCCAGGTGCCGGGGAACACGTCCCAATGACGTTCCTCGGCGTAACGAACGGCGGTCTCGAGCAGCGATTCCCCGCGCTGCTTCGGGATTTGAGTGGCTTCGGCGCCCGCGATGGTCTCTTCCACGATGAACACAACTCTAGTCGTCACCAGGGGTTACGCCCGCCACATTGCGCGGGGGAGGAGCATCGATTCCGCGTTCGGGGCGCATGGGTGCACGGGCGGGGGCGCGCGGGAGGAACGGGCGCGGGAGCGGGTAACCAGGTAGAGGGGGCGGGCTTCCGTCGGTAACCCGGCAATTCTCTGTATTCCTCGGCAAGTCTTGGCAATCCTCACATGCCTCGCATTTTCACTGTGGCTGTGGGGCATTGATCTTCTCGGCCGGAACTTTTCGGTGGAAGACACGTCAACTCGGTGTGTGGGCGGGCACCCGCCGTCCCGGTCACCGCAGCCACAGGGGGTAGTGCCCATGGCCGCAAGGCCGCTAGTCGCGCGGCAGCCGAACGAACGGTTGCAGGCGCTCATCCAGGAGGCGGGGTGCTCGAACGCCGGGCTCGCCCGCCGCGTCAACATGTGCGGCGCCGAACACGGTCTCGACCTGCGCTACGACAAGACGTCCGTGGCCCGTTGGCTGCGTGGACAGCAGCCGCGCGGCCGCGCCCCGGCGATCATCGCGGAGGCGCTGGGCCGCAAGCTCGGCCGTACGGTCACGATCGACGAGATCGGCATGGCCAACGGCAAGAACCTCGCCTCGGGCGTGGGTCTCCAGTTCTCGCCGACGGTACTGGGGGCCATCGAGCAGGTCTGCGAACTGTGGCGCAGTGACGTGGGCCGACGCGACTTCCTCTCCGGTTCGTCCGTGGCCGCCTCCGCGCTCGTCGAGCCGAGCCGCGACTGGCTCATCTCCTCCCCCGACGCGCAGGTCGCACGGTCGGCCGGGCCACGGGTGGGCCTCTCCGACGTCGCGGCCGTCAAGGCGATGACCCAGGCGCTGGTCGACCTGGACCACCAGTACGGCAGCGGGCATGTGCGCCCGGTCGTCGTGCACTACCTCAACAGCGTCGTCTCGGGTCTGCTGGCCGGCTCCTACCGGGAGGCGGTGGGCCGGGAACTCTTCGCGTCCGTGGCCCGGTTGACGGAACTCGCCGGCTACATGGCCATCGACACCGGCCAACCCGGCCTCGCCCAGCGCTACTACATCCAGGCGCTGCGGCTCGCCCAGGCGGCGGGCGACCGAGGGTACGGCGGATACGTTCTCGCCGCCTCCATGAGCCACCTCGCCGCGCAGCTCGGAAACCCGCGGGAGATCGCGCAGTTGGCGCGCGCGGCGCAGGAGGGAACGCGGGGGCGGGTGACGCCGCGCGCGGAGGCGATGTTCCTCGCGGCGGAGGCGCGCGGCCACGCGTTGCTCGGGGACGCGCGCGGGGCGCAGGCGGCGTCCGGGCGGGCGGTGTCGGCGCTGGAGGCGGCCGATCCGTCCGCCGGAGACGACCCCGCGTGGATCGCGCACTTCGACGAGGCCTATCTGGCCGACGAGTTGGCGCACTGCCACCGCGACCTGGGCCAGGCCGAGGCGGCGGCGCGCTGTGCCGAGGAGTCCCTGGCCGGGCACCCGGAGAGCCGTGCGCGCCGGCGCGCGATCGGCTACGTCCTGCTGGCCACCGCGCAGGTGCAGCAGCGCGAGATCGAACAGGCCTGCCACACGGGCCTCAAGGCGGTCGAGCTCCTCGAGACGCTCCGCTCCAATCGGGGCGCGGAGTACCTGGAGGACTTCCAGCAGCGACTGGAACCGTTCCGGGACGAGTCGGTGGTAAGGGAGTTCGGGGCACGACTGGAGCTGCAGACCGCGGCGTGAGGGGGCGGGGCGTGAAGGACGGGGCGCCGCCGCGTGAACGCGCGGGAAACGGCACGGTTGCGCGGAAGAAGGGCGGATACAGCGCGCGGCGCTCCGGATCTGTCACCGATGTCACAGCCGAACCCGGCGGAAGGGAGATCACGATCTGAGCTGCGTGGCACGGGGTTCGGGGGACCCGGTAGCGTGAACCGACGATTCCGAAGGTCCCCCATTCGTAGGAGTCCCGGTGACGCAGAGTGGACAGGGCGAGGAGCCCTCGGCGCAACCCGCGCGCGAAGGCATCGTGCTGCCCTCCGACGGCGGGGAACCCCTGCTGCCGGGAATGACGACGAGCGCACCGCGGCCGGTGCCCCGCCAGGGCCCGCCGCCCGGACCGCCGTCGGGACCGCCGTCGGGCCACCACCCCGGTCAGTACGGCGCTCAGCAGTACGGGCAGCAGCAGTACGGCCAGGACGAGTACGGGCAGCAGCAGTACGGGCAACCGGACTACGGACAGCACGGTCAGCACGGGCAGCACCCGCCCCAGGGGCAGCCCGAGTACGGGCAGCAGGCGCCGGCCGGCGGGCAGACCTGGGGGGATCCCTGGGGTCCCGGCGGCCAGACAGCCGCCCAGCAGCAGCCCGCCCCACAGCAGCCCGCCCAGGGCTGGCCGCTTCCGGCGGACCAGACGGACGGACCGGGCCTGACGGACCAGAGACACCAGCAGCACCAGCCACAGCACCAGTCACAGCACCCGCACCAGCCGCAGGCCCAGTGGAACGGCGGGCAGGCGGTCCCGTGGAACGGCGGCGCCCCTGCGGGCGCCGGCCCGCTCCCGCCCGAGAGCGCACCGGCGCCGGGCGCACCCCTGCCGCCGGCCACCCCCGCCTCGATCGACGACGGCGCGACGCAGTACATACCGCCGGTCCCGGCCGGCCCCGCCGCCGACGGCCGCGGCCAGTACCTGCCGCCGTTCGCCGCGCCCGGCGCCGCCGACGAGGGCGCCACGCAGTATCTGCCGCCCGTCCCCGCCGCCCCGGCCGACGAGGGCGCCACGCAGTACATACCGCCGGTCCCCGCCGCCCCGGCCGACGACGGTGCCACGCAGTACCTGCCGCCGGTCCCCGCCGCCCCGGTCGACGAGGGCGCCACGCAGTACATACCGCCGGTCGCACCGGGCGCGCTGCCGCCCGAGGTTCCGGCCGAGTCGACCCAGTACCTGGGCCGTACCCCGCAGAACGCCCCGGGACCGATGCCGGCCTCCGGAACGCAGCCCGGCGCGTACTCCGACTCCGAGCCCACGCAGTACATCCCGCCCGTCCCCGCGCAGGACGGCGGGGACCGGCAGCCGCCCGCCGAGTTCGAGAACCTCTTCCGCAGCGGGCCGGGCAGCGACAGCCCACAAGGGTCCACTCAGCAGCTCCCGCGCTTCTCCGGGCCGGAGACCCCCGGACGCGGCCGTGGGGGCCCGGGCGGGCGCGGTGGCGCGCCGGGCTACGGCGCAGGACCCGCCGCCCGCTCCCCGCAAACCGCCCACACCCCGCCCGGTGACCCGGCGGCGGGCGGGCGGCGCGGGGCGCGTGACGGCGGCGGCCGGGGAGGCCGTACCGGCTCGCGGCTGCCGTTGTTCGCGGCGATCGGCGTGGCTCTCGCGGTCGTCGGCGTCGGCGCGGGCGCGCTGCTCGCGGGTGGCGGCGGTGGCGAGGGGGACGACAGCAAGACCGTCGCCGCGTCGGCCCCCGCGGCCGAGGGGTCCGCGTCGGCGACCACCGGCGCGGCCGAGCAGCAGGCCGTCGAACTCGACAAGCTGCTCGCTGACAGCGGCAGCAGCCGGGCCAGTGTGATCAGCGCGGTGGCCGACGTGAAGGCGTGCGGCAATCTCGCCCAGGCCGCCACGGACCTGCGGGACGCGGCGAAGCAGCGCACCGAACTGGTCACCAGGCTGTCCGCGCTGAAGGTCGACCAGCTGCCGGACCACGCGGCGCTGACCACCGCCCTCACCAAGGCGTGGCAGGCGTCCGCGTCCGCCGACAGCCACTACGCGGCCTGGGCCGACCAGGTCGCCGGCAGCAGGAACAAGAGCTGCAAGAAGGGCTCGGCCCGCACCACCTCGGAGACCCAGGCCGGCAACCGCGCGAGCGGCACCGCCAGCGCCCAGAAGACGCAGGCCGCGAAGTTGTGGAACAAGATCGCGCGGACCTACGGCCTGACGGAGCGCCAGCCCACGCAGTTGTAGACACGGTCCGGCCGACGCCGACGCCGACGCCGACGCCTGGGCGGGTCGGGCGGGTCAGTCGACGTCGGCCTTCTCCAGGGTCTTCGTCACGTCCACGAAGCCCTTCTTGGCGGCCACGAGCCGGCCCTTCCGTACGGCCTGGAGGGTGACCTCGGCGTTGACCAGGCGGGGGAAGCCGATGGAGGCGAGCTGGTCGGTGAACTCCCAGCGGAGCGTCGGCGTGAGTCCGCCCGTGGTGACCTTCAGACCGTCGTCCAGGGCGCTCCGTACGGAGTTGGCGCTCACCTCGCCGCCGTCCAGCGACTCCACGGCCTGCCGGAACACGGTGTAGGCGATCCAGGCGGTCTGCACGCCGGTGTCGGTGGGGTCGATCCGGGTGTCGGAGAACGCCTCCTCGCTGATCACCTTCTTCATCGGCGCCCAGGCCGGGTCGCTCGTCACCGGGTACCAGCCGGTGACGTAAGCCCCCTCGAAGGGTCCGGAGGCGGCGCCGGCGGCGTTGATCACCGTCTGGTCGACGCTGCCGAGGACGGTGCCGGTGCGGATGCCGGGGTGGTCCTCGCGGGTGCGCCGGAAGGAGTCCATGAAGGTGGCGGTGCGGTCCCCGAGCGCGGTCACCACGCACCCCTTCCTGCCCCCGGCCGAGTCGCCGGTCGCGTTCTCCAGGGCGGCCTCGGCCTGCGTCCCGTACTCGGTGGCGTCCTCCGGCGCCCGCTGGTCCTCGGCCTTGTCGTGCCCGCCCGCGGTCAGTCCGGCGTCGAGCATCGGGGGCAGCGCGTCGCCGGCGATGGTGTCGGGGCGGACGAGCGAGACGGGACCGCAGGTCGTGCCGAGCTCCTTGCCGAGACCGGCCAGCAGCGAGGGCTGGCCGCCGTTGACGGGGTAGGACAGCGGGCTGGTGAACTCGGCGTTCGTGACGCCGTAGCCGCCTATGTAGGGGATGCCGGCGCCTTCCAGGTGCGGGAAGAAGGCGTCGGAGCGCTGACTGTAGGAGCCGACCACGGCGACCGCGTTCTCCTTGACGGCACGCCGGGCGCACGCCGCGGCGGACACCGCGTCGTTGTGGTCGTTGCAGGTCAGGACCTTGAGCTTGCGACCGTTCAGGCCGCCGTTCGCATTGACCCAGCGGGCGTAGGCGAGGGCGAAGGCGGGCATGCCCGGCTTGTTGGTGGCGGACGTCCCCTCGGGCGCCCACGTCATGACGACGATCGGGTCGTCCCCGGAGCCCCCCGAGACACCGGGGACGACCCCGCAGCCGACGGCGAGCGACGCGCAGGCGGCCAGGGCACCCGCCGAGAGGGCGGTCGCTCTGACGGACCTGGTGAAGCGGAAGGACCTGGGGAGGAAGGTGCTTCGCGTTGACGTGCGTCGCTTGCCGGTCATGGACACACACGATTTCGTCACATCACCAACCTGGGAGTGACCCACGGTCAACGGGTGGTGACGGCCAGGTGAATTGCAGGGGCACTTGAAGTACGTGGGACCGGGAAACGTACGATCCATGACCGTGCAAGGTTCGGAGAACTCTTCCCGTCGCGGCCGTCGCTCCCCCACCATGGGCGGCATGCCACTCAACGACATGCCGTGGTGGCGCTGGCGCAGCAATGTGCGCTCCGCGCTGCACATGCTCTCCGACCCGGTGTTCCAGCAGAACGTCTGGCTGGCCGGCGTCGAGGGGTACGGGGACGTCACCGACGCCGTGTACCGCCTCGTCGAGGACACCTGGCTCGACAACTGGTCCGCCGAGAAGTACGTCGGCACGATCTTCCGCGACTCGCAGGAGGCGGCCCTCGTCGACACCGCGGTGCTGCGGGTGCTGCGGATCATGCACCAGGTCGGGCCGGACGCCCAGGTCTCCGCGTACGTCGACCACGAGGCGTGGCCGGAGGCGGTGCGGGCGGCGCGGGACGCGCACGTGCGGATGGCGGCGAGCGACGGTGACGACGCCGACGCGCCGCCGCGCACCCTCGAGGTGTTGCGCATCATGACGCGGGCCGCGTAGGTCGCGAGCGGGTCCGGGGGCAGCGGGGCGGGCGCCGTGTTCCGTCCTGCGGGACGATTGCCCACGGCGTGGGCCGGTGTGCGACCCTGTCGGGCATGAACGCGCAGCCCACCCGAGCCGCGGCGACGGCCGACGACCAGTACGTCCTCACCCTTTCCTGCCCCGACAAGCAGGGCATCGTGCACGCCGTGTCGAGCTATCTCTTCATGACCGGCTGCAACATCGAGGACAGTCAGCAGTTCGGCGACCACGACACGGGTCTGTTCTTCCTGCGCGTCCACTTCTCGGCCGAGCCCCCGGTGACCGTGGACAAGCTCCGGGCGAGCTTCGCGGCGATCGGCGACTCCTTCCACATGGACTGGCAGCTCAACCGGGCCGACGAGAAGATGCGCGTCGTCCTGATGGTCAGCAAGTTCGGGCACTGCCTGAACGACCTGCTGTTCCGCGCCAGTATCGGCGCGCTGCCGGTGGAGATCGCGGCCGTGGTGTCCAACCACACCGACTTCGCCGAGCTGGTGGGCTCGTACAACATCCCCTTCCGCCACATCCCGGTGACGAGGGAGAACAAGGCGCAGGCCGAGGCGCAGCTGCTCGAGCTGGTGCGGGAGCAGGACGTCGAGCTGGTCGTCCTCGCCCGCTACATGCAGGTCCTCTCCGACGACCTGTGCAAGCAGCTCAGCGGCCGGATCATCAACATCCATCACTCCTTCCTGCCGAGTTTCAAGGGCGCCAAGCCGTACCACCAGGCGCACGCGCGGGGCGTGAAACTGATCGGGGCGACGGCGCACTATGTGACGGCCGACCTCGACGAGGGGCCGATCATCGAGCAGGAGGTCGAGCGCGTGGGGCACGGCGTCACGCCGGACCAGCTCGTCGCCGTCGGACGGGACGTGGAGTGCCAGGCGCTGGCGCGGGCCGTGAAGTGGCACGCGGAGCGGCGGATCCTGCTCAACGGGCGACGTACGGTCGTCTTCGCCTAGCCGTCGCGTCGCGCAGTCCCGCCGACGGCTCAGCCCCTGCACCCGGCTTCGTTCGGCTCCGCCCGGCTACATCCGGCTTCGTTCGGCCCCGCCCGGCTACATCCGGCTTCGTTCGGCCCCGCCCGGCTACATCCGGCTCAGCGACGCCGCCGCGAACAGCACGTCCCTGATCGCCTCGCGGTCGCCGAGCTGGCCCGCCGCGGCCTCCTCGGGGGAGACGTGGCCGGCGGCCAGGCGGCAGAACTCCACGTCGTCCAGGGCGACGTGGGCCACCTCGTGGTCGGCGGAGCCCACCGCACCCGGTGAGTCCAGCGGGATCAGCCACTGGCCGCCGCCCGAGCCCTCGATCTCCAGGCGCAGGCTGCGGCCGGGGCGGCCCGCGGTCACCAGGTGACGCGTGCGCGAGGGAGCGGCGAGCCCGGCGCGGCGGCGGGCCGCGAGGGTCTCGGGCAGCATCCGCGCGGCGAGGTCGATCATGCCGTGCAGGTGGCGTGGGGCGGGCGGTGCGTAGGGGTAGTCGACCGCTTCCGCGATGTCCTCGGCGTGCACCCAGCACTCGAAGGCGCGGTCCAGCATCGCGTCGCGCAGGGGCAGTTCGAAGCCGCCGTACGACACCGGCATGGTGCCGGGGCCTCCGCCGGTGAAGGACACCGTCCGCACGAGCGCGTGGGTCTGTTCGCGCCAGGGGCCGCGCACGGAACGGGTGGGCGGGAAGTGCGAGCCCGCCCAGAACGACTCGGTGCGCCGGGCCGGTGTGTCCACCGTCCCGCCCGGCGCGGGAGACCCGCCCCGCCCGTCGGTCTCGCCCGCACTGCTGCTCGTCCCGCCCGTCTTGTCTGTCCTGTCCGTCTCGTTCGTCCTGCCCGGCCCGTCGTCGGGGGCGAGCGGGGCCAGCGGGTCGTCCAGCCCCAGGGCGACGGCCACCAGCCCGTCCACGGCGAGGAGGTGGGCGATGACTCCGGCGACGGTGGTCCGGCGGCTCGTGGCGCCCTCGCCGCGGAACCAGCGCAGCCGCACCGGCGCGTGCCACTCGGCGTCCCCGAAGTCCTGGAGCAGGGCGTCGAGCCGCGCGGTCTCGGCGTCGTACGACGCCGCCCAGACGGGCACCGGGATGCGGGGCGGACGCCGGGCCAGGCAGCCGTCGAGGACGCGGGTGCGCAGGCCCGGGTCGAGGTCGAGGCTCTCCGGGCGCTGGAACAGGCCGACTGCCTCGCGCAGCCGCCGTGCCTCGTCCGCGCAGGCCCCGCAGTCGCCGAGGTGCTCCTCTACGGCCTCCGTCTCCTCGGCCGAGCAGGCCGCCAGCGCCCAGGCGCCCAGCAGGGACTTGAGCACCGGGTGCTCGAGCGTGAGCGGCCCCGGGCCGGCGGGTTCCGCCGGCGGCAGCGGCAGCCCGACGTCCTCCACGGAGGCGCGGGGGAGCGGGATGCGCGGCGGGCGGCCGGGGTCGCGGGCCGGAGGCGTGCCGTTCCGGCCACCGGAACCACCGCCGCCGAAGCGGCTCGGTCCGTTGTCGCTGCCGTCGCTGCCGTCGCTGCCGTCGCTGCCGTCGCTGCCGTCGCTGCCGTCGCTGCCGTCGTCGCCGGACGCCGTCGTCCTGCCCTCCTTCGGATCCCGTTCCTGATCCCGTTCCTGATCCCGGTCCTGGTCCCTCTTCATGTCCTCTTCGTCTCCGCCGTTCCCGGGCGGCGGGAACACGTTCTCGCCACTCACGCAGCACCTCCGTATCCGGGCGGTGCGCCGGGGGACGCGGAGTCGTGGGCGGTGGAGAGGAGCTGGAGGCCGAGGCGGAGCCGGCGGCGGGCCTCGTCCTCGGTGACGCCGAGGTCGACCGCGGTCTGGCGGTAGTCGCGCCGCTGGAAGTAGGCCAGTTCCAGGGCGGCGCGCAGCGGGGCGGGCATGGCCTGGACGATGTAGTCGGCGCGGGCGGCGACCGAGGCGTGCCGCACCCTGTGTTCCAGTTCCTCGGTCGCTTCGGCGGAGCCGGGGCCGGCCTCGGCCAGCGCGGCGGTCTCGGTGGCGCGCAGGCGCTGCACGGCGAGGCGGTGGGTCAACGCGGCGACCCAGGTGCGCAGCGGGCCCTGCTTCGGGTCGTAGGAGTCGGGGTGTTCCCAGACATGCGCGAAGACCTCGCGGGTGATCCCGTCGGCCGCCCGTTCGTCCCCGAGCACGCGATGGGCGAGACCGTGCACGAGCGAAGCGAACCGGTCATAGAGCTCGCCGAGGGCGGCCGCCTCACCGCGCGCGAGTCGTTGCTGCATCTTGCGGTCCCAGCGGGGCGGTGCGTCCTTCTTCGCCATGTGGCCCCCCCTTCACCCGTGCGCGTGTCTCTGACCGTGCGTGTGTCCAGCGTGCGTCCACCGTCACCTTGAATGTAGTCGGCACGTCCGACAACGCACGCCCCTTTGTTTCAATGTGCGCCCCCTGTCCGCGAGAGGGTGGTATGGGCGGTGCCTACCCGACAGACAAGGATCGAACCGGACGGGATGCGACTGGAACAAGCCTCTTTCTCTCTGTTTCTGTTTTTGCTTCGGCGTTTCGGGGCACGGCCGCTGGGCAGCCGCGCTGCAAGGAAGCGAAGGAGCAGCTTCCGTTTCCGCGAGCTACAGCGAGCGAAGGGCGTGGTGGTGGCCTTCAAAGTGACCGGCTTGGAGCAGGGCGGATGGGCCGTGCTCCATGTGTCGGGCGAGCTGGACCTGGTGACGTCGCCGGTGCTGCGGCAGAAGGTGCACGACGAGGTGGCCGAGGGGCGCCACAGTCTCGTCCTGGATCTCTCCGAGGTGTACTTCTGCGACTCCAGCGGCGTCGGCGTCCTCATCGCCTCGCGCCGCCTCATCCGCTCCTGCCGGGGACGCCTGCGCCTGATACTTCCCGCGCGGGGCGCGGCGGAGGGCTCCCACGTCAACCGGGTGCTGGGCGCGCTGGGCGTCCGCCGCCTCTTCGATGTCTACGGGGACCTCGCGGCGGCCGTGGACGACGGGACGGAGCCGCTCTCGGCGTAGGTCCGCGCGAGCCGACGGGGGGCTCGCTCCGCTACACCCTCGTCCCGGAATTCCCCCGGTCTTGGCACAGGCGCCGCTTTCCCGCCGCCCGGGAGTCGTCGGCGTCGTACGCTCCCTGCCGGAACCACTACCGGCAGCATCTCCACGCGATGACGTAAGGCGGCCCGAGAAGACATGGTCAGCAGTGAGTACGAACGCAGGATCGCCGCCCGGTTCGCCACCTTCGACCAGGACGGCAACGGCTATATCGACCGGGTGGACTTCGCCGCGGCGGCCAAGGCGCTGCTCGCCGAGTTCGGCACCGCGGCCCGGTCCGACAAGGGGCAGGCGCTGTACGCGGGCGCCGAGGCGTTCTGGCAGGGCATGGCCGGCATCGCCGACCGGGACGGCGACCAGCGCATCACCCGGGACGAGTTCGTGAACGGCGCGGTCAAGCGCCTGCGCGACAACCCGGAGCGGTTCGCCGAGATCGCCCGCCCCTTCCTGCACGCGGCCCTGGACATCGCCGACAGCGACGCCGACGGCCGGGCCACGGTCGCGGACACCGTACGGGTGCTCAGGGCGCTCGGAGCGCCCGAAGAGGTCGCCCGGGGGGCCGCCGCCGTCCTCGACGCCGACGCGGACGGCAAGGTCGGCGAGGCCGAGATCGTCCCCGCCTTCGCCCGCTACTTCACGGTCGCCGAGTAGCACACAGCCGACCGGCACACAGCCGACCGGCAGTCACCCGTGCAGAGGTCGCCGGTGCGGCAGTCACCCGTGCCGCAGTCACCCGTGCGGCAGTCACCCGTGCGGCAGTAACCCGTGCGGCAGTCACCCGTGCAGAGGTCGCCCGTGCAGAGGTCGCCCGTGCGGCAGTCACCCGGCAGAGGTCGCCCGAGCGGCAGCCACCCGAGCGGTACTCATCGGGAGAAGCGTTCGCGCAGCTTGTACTTCAGTACCTTTCGCAGTGTCTCGTTGCGCGGCAGGGCGTCCACCACCTCCAGCCGCTCCGGCAGCTTGTGGACCGACAGTCCGCCCGCGCGCAGATACGAGGTCATCGTCTCGAGCGTCAACGGTTCCCCGGTCCCCGGCGCCGGTTCCACCACCGCGCACACCAGCTCCCCGCGCTCCGCGTCGGGCAGGCCGACCACGGCCACGTCCCCGACGGCGGGGTGGGCGGCGAGCAGGTCCTCGATCTCCTTGGCCGACACGTTCTCCCCCTTGCGGATGATGACGTCCTTCAGCCGCCCGGTGAGGACCAGATGCCCGCTGTCGGTCACGTGCCCCAGGTCGCCGGTGCGCAGGAACCCCTCCGCGTCGAAGGCCTCGGCCGTCTGGGCGGGATCCAGGTACCCCTGGCACACGGCCTCCCCGCGCAGCCGCACCTCGCCCTCCACCACGCGTATCCGCATGCCCTGCGGTGGCCGGCCCTCCGTCGTCGCGAGGTTCTCCGCGGTGTCGTCCGGCGCCCCCATGGTGATCATCGGCACCTCGGTCATCCCGTACCCGTGGGTCAGCTGCACCCCCATCTCGCGCACGACGGAGTGGTACACCTCGGGCGGCTTGGGCGCTCCGCCGCCCGCGAGCAGCCGCAGCGAGGGGATCAGGGGCGCGTCCGGCCGCTTGCGCTGCTCGGCGAGGAACATCGAGTAGAACGCCGTCGAGCCGCCCGCGACCGTCACCCCGTGCCGTCGGTAGCCCTCCAGCGCGTCCGGCAGCGCGAAGTGCTCGAACATCACCGCGGGGAAGCCGTAGAGCAGCAGCATGACGGTGTAGTCGGGGCCGGCGATGTGGGCGTACGGGAACGCCATCGAGCCGACGTCGTCCGCGGTGAGGCGCAGCGCGTGGGCGAGGCAGGAGCCGCCCGCGATCAGCGAACGGTCGGTGTGCAGCACGCCCTTGGGGTCGGAGGTGGTGCCCGAGGTCCAGTAGATCCAGCGCACCGAGGTGCCCTCGGCGGGCGGCGGCGGAAGCACGGCCGGGTCCCCGTCCGGCAGCTCGTCGTACGCCTCGAAGACGCCCTTCGCGCCCAGCCGCCGTGCCATCTCGGCGTGGTCGAAGCCCCGCCAGACGCCGGGCACCGCGAAGAACTCCGCCTTCGACTCGCGCAGTGCGAAGCCGACCTCGCGGTCGCGGTAGAACGGGATGACGGGCGACTGCACGGCCCCCAGGCGGGCCAGCGCGAAGGACAGGACGGCCGTCTCCAGGCGGGTCGGCAGCTGCCAGGCGACGACCGTGCCGGGGCGTACGCCCATGTCGTGCAGCCCGGCCGCGACCCGCTCGGCGCGCTCGCGCAGCTCGCCGAAGGTCAGGGCCCGGTCGTCCTGGAGGAGGACCCGGCGGCCGGGGGTGCGGTCGGCGCGGCGGGCGAGCAGGTCCCAGAGGGTGCGGGACGCGCTCAGCTCGTGGGCGGTGGCGGTGGCGGTGGCGATGTCGTTCACGTCGGCCCCCTGGCGTAACTGACGGACTGTCAGATTTGGGCAGAGCGTAGGGCTGGTCGCCTTGTCGGTCCAGGGGGCGGGGGCTAGCCTGCTGGGGAGAGCCAATCTGACGGGTCATCAGATCGCTGCGGGGCGGCAGGCCGGAGAGCAGGCCGGCCGCACGGCAGGCCGGATGGCCGGTCGGGACGGCCCATCGGACAGGCGCACCGGACACGTCCATCGGACAACTGGCGTTCCGCCAGGCGGAGGGGAAGCCATGAGCACCGAACTGCCGCGCATCGTCAGCGTCGACGACCATGTGATCGAGCCCGCGCACCTCTTCGCGACCTGGCTGCCGCAGAAGTACCGGGACCGGGGCCCGCAACCCCTCACCGCCGGGATCGGCGAGCTCGCCTACGTCGCCGGGAAGTACCAGATCACGATGGACCCGGACGGTCAGCCCACCGACTGGTGGATCTACGAGGACCTGAAGTTCCCGTACAAGCGCAACATCGCCGCCGTCGGCTTCGACCGGGACGAGATGACGCTGGAGGGCATCACCCGGGAGCAGATGCGGCGCGGCTGCTGGGACCCGAAGGCCCGGCTGGCGGACATGGACCTCAACCATGTCGAGGCCTCCCTCTGCTTCCCCTCCTTCCCCCGCTTCTGCGGACAGACCTTCGCCGAAGCGCACGACAAGGAGGTCGCGCTGGCCTGTGTGCGCGCCTACAACGACTGGATGGTCGAGGAGTGGTGCGGGGACAGCGGCGGGCGGCTCATCCCGCTCTGCCTGATCCCGCTGTGGGACATCGACCTGGCGGTCGCCGAGATCCGGCGCAACGCGGCCCGCGGGGTGCGCGCGGTGACCTTCTCCGAGATCCCCAGCCACCTGGGGCTGCCGTCGATCCACTCGGGGTACTGGGACCCGTTCTTCGCGGTGTGCGAGGAGACCGGGACTGTCGTCAACATGCACATCGGTTCGTCCTCGCAGATGCCGGCCGCCTCGCCGGACGCGCCGCCGGCCGTCCAGGCGTCCCTTTCGTTCAACAACGCGATGGCCTCGATGATGGACTTCCTCTTCAGCGGGGTGCTGGTGAAGTTCCCGCGCCTCAAACTCGCCTACTCCGAGGGTCAGATGGGCTGGATCCCGTACGCCCTGGAGCGTGCCGACGACGTCTGGGAGGAGCACCGCGCGTGGGGCGGGGTCAGGGACATCGTCCCCGAGCCGCCGTCCACGTACTACTACCGGCAGATCTTCTGCTGCTTCTTCCGCGACAAGCACGGGGTCGCGTCCCTGGACGTCGTGGGGCGCGACAACGCGACCTTCGAGACCGACTACCCGCACGTCGACTCGACCTTCCCGCACACCAAGGAGGTCGCCCTCGACCACGTCAAGGGCCTCGACGACGAGACGGTCTACAAGCTCATGCGGGGCAACGCGATCCGCATGCTGGACCTGGACCTCGACAAGTAGCCGGGACGGGGACCAGGACCATGGACCTCGCGGACAGCCCCGAGGACGCGGGGTTCCGGGCCCGGCTGCGCGAATGGCTCGGCAAGGTGCTGCCCACGCTCCCGCCGAAGCCGTCCCCGGACGACTGGCCCGGCCGCCGGGCCTACGACCTCGGCTGGCAGCGGACGCTGTACGACGCCGGGTACGCCGATGTGCACTGGCAGGCCTCGCCGGGCGTCCGCCTGATCTTCCTGGAGGAGACGGAGAAGGCGGGCGCGCCCTATGTGGGGGCCGGCTTCGTCGGGCTGCTGCACGCCGGGCCGACGATCGCCGCCGAGGGAACGGCCGAACAGCGGGCACGCTGGCTGCCGCCCATCCTGCGCGGCGAGGAGGTGTGGTGCCAGGGCTTCAGCGAGCCCGACGCCGGGTCGGACCTCGCGGCGCTGCGCACGCGCGCGTGGCGCGACGGCGACGACTACGTGGTGAGCGGGTCCAAGATCTGGACCTCGCACGCGGAGGTCGCCGACTGGTGCGAACTGCTGGTCCGCACGGATCCGGGTGCACCGAAGCACAAGGGCATCACCTGGCTGGCCATGCCCATGGACGCCCCGGGCATCACCGTACGGCCGCTGCGCACCCTCGCCGGATCCGCCGAGTTCGCCGAGGTGTTCCTCGACGAGGTGCGGGTGCCGGTCACCCATCGGGTGGGGGAGGAGAACGACGGCTGGCGGGTGACGATGGTGACGCTGTCGTTCGAGCGCGGCACCGCCTTCGTGGGCGAGGTCGTCGCCTGCCGGCGCGTGCTGGGCGAACTCGCCGTGGAGGCACGGAGGAACGGCCGCTGGGACGATCCCGCCCTGCGGCGGCGGCTGGGCGCCCTCAACGCCGAGTTCCGGGCGCTCTGGCGGCTGACGCAGTGGAACGTGAGCGAGGCGGAGGCCAAGGGCGGCCTGCCGGGCGTCGGGGGTTCGGTTTTCAAACTGAGGTACTCGCAGGCCCGCCAGGAGCTGTACGACACGGCCGCCGACGTCCTGGGCGACGAGTCCCTCGACGCCGGCCGCCCGTGGGTCCACGACCGGCTGTCCTCCCTCTCGTACACCATCGCGGCCGGAACCTCCCAGATCCAGCGGAACATCGTGGCCGAACGGATCCTGGGTCTGCCGAAGGGACGGTGAACTCTCCGACATGCGTTTTCGACTGACGCAGGACCAGCGGGCCCTGCGTGACGGGATGCGGGAGCTGGTGGCGCGCCGCTTCGACCGGGCGGCGCTGCGGGCCGCCGTGGACCGGCCGGGGCGGCTGGACCGGGCGCTGTGGCGGGAGCTGGGGGCGGCCGGTTTCTTCGCGCTGCGGCTGCCCGAGGCGGACGGCGGGGTCGGACTCGGGCTGCCCGAGACCGTGTTGGCGTTCGAGGAGGCCGGCCGGGCCCTGTTGCCGGGGCCGCTGGTGGCCACCCACCTCGCGGCGGGCCGCGTGCCCGGCGCGGCCGACGGGGAGACGGTCGTGGCGGCCGTGGACGGCGGCGGACTGGTGGAGTGGCTGACGGAGGCGGACGTCGTGTGCGGAGAGACCGGCGGGGCCGTGCCGCTGCGGTCGGTGGACCCGCTGACACCGCTGCACCGGGTTCCGGGCGCCTCGGCGGCCGTCGATCCCGTCGCCGTTCTCCTCACCGCGGCGGAGCAGCTCGGCACGGCCACGCGCGCGTGCGAGCTGGCCGTGCAACACGCCCGGGCGCGCGAACAGTTCGGGCAGCCGATCGGCGCCTTCCAGGCGGTCAAGCATCTGTGCGCGGAACTTCTGGTGCGGGTCGAGGTGGCCCGCGCGGCGGTCTACGCGGCCGCCGTCACCGCCGACCCGGCCGACATCGCGGCCGCCCGGCTGCTCGCCGACGAGGCTGCCGTACGCGGCGCGCGCGACTGCCTCCAGGTGCACGGCGGCATGGGCTTCACCTGGGAGGCGGACGTACATCTGCTGCTCAAGCGGGCCTGGCTGCGCACCCGGCGTGCGGGCGGCGGCACGGAGAGTGAGGAGCTGCTCGCGGCCGACCTGCTGTCCGGGGCGGGCGGTTAGCGGCGCCCGCCTGCGGTGAAGGCGGGGGCCGCGCGGGGACGGCCGTACGGATGTCGCGGATTGTGGCATACCGGAATCACGGAGCGTTGATACCGGGTTGTGTCCGATGCGTGACCCGTCACGGCCCGGAGTCGGCGGGCCTCTCCGGTACCTTCTGTGGGATGCGAGTGGTTCCGAGCACGAGCCATGCCGACGGTGCCCCTGGGGCGGTGCCGGATCCGGCGGTGCGCGCCGCCGCTCGCAGGGCGGACGGGCTTCTGGCGCCCGCCTGTTCGACTCCCCGCAACGAGCGTCGCACAGTATGCCGCACGGGTACTCCTTCGCGCTGGAATATGCCCGAAGCGCTTGTTGAGGTGACTGTATGTCAACCAAGCTGTCTCGTAAGGGATTCACGTTCCGTCACCCTGCCTCTGGCTGTTGTCCTGGCCATGCAGAAAATGGCTACGATCGTGGCCCCCGTCGTCATGGTGCACACGCGGCTCGCGTGGCTTGCGTGGCGCACGGCCATGTGTCCGCCGGTTCGGATGGTGTGAGCGGTGCAGGTGCTTCAAGTGCAGCTGGAGATCCGGCCCGACCCCGCTGAGGTGGGGCGCGCCCGCAGGTGGGCCCGCTCGCGCCTCGCCGGGTCCGGAATAGGGGACGAGGAGCCGCTCGCCGAGACGCTGATCCTGCTCGTCTCCGAACTGGTCACCAACGCCGTGGTGCACACCGGCTGTCCGGCCGTGCTGCGGCTCTCCCTGCCGGGCGGGACGGCCGAGCCGTCCACCGTCCGTCTGGAGGTCGCCGACACCAGCGACCGGGCGCCCGTGCCCCGGTGTGCCGGCGACGAGGCGACCGGTGGCCGTGGTCTGGCCCTGGTCGACGGCCTCGCGGACCGCTGGGGCTGGAGCGTCGAGGGTGCGGGCAAGCGCATCTGGTGCGAACTGGACCGCTGTGCGCGGGCCGGTGGGACCGAGGCGGACCACGGGGGCACGGAGGAGTGCCGGGGCGCGGTCCCGGCGGCGTCCGAGCCGGCTTACGGAGGGCTCGCCTACGAGGTCGTCTGAGCGGCGACCGGGCGTCGGGCTGCCGGTGATGCGGGCGATGTGACCGCCCGGGTGACCGGCGATGTGACCGGCGATGTGACCGGCCGGGTGGCCGGTGCTGTGGGCGGCGGGCGAGGGCGCACGGGTACGGAGCGCCCCGCGGCTCGCGGTGCACGGGCGCAGAAAGCGCTGTCGCGAACGGTCCGGGTCGGCATCGGTGCGCCCGGCTGTGCTTCCGTGCGCGCCCACCACAAAGGGGACTTAAGTAATAAATCGCCGTCCAGGTGTTGACGCGACGTGTCCATTTGATCACGCTTGTGGTCAGCGATTCGCCGAGAGGGGACGACGAGGGCTTCGGTGACGGAGGCTCTCGCCGAGTGCGGGTCGTGATTCGGCGCCGGCTCCCTCAGGGCCGAGGGGAGTCGGTGGGGGTCCCTCCCGCTCGGGCGATGCCGGGAGTGGGGGAGGGTGCGCCGGAGTCGGATGGCGGTGCGCGGTGCCGTGCTCGGGGCGGGCAGCCGCGCGCCGCCAGCCGACGTGAGGGGTGCGCCCGTTCCTACAGCACCGCCACGGGGGCCACCGGGGTACCCGTCCCGCCGACGAACGGCTCGGGCATCGCCGACAGCAGGAACGCGTAGCGGCCCGTTTGTCCACAGGCTGTGGACAACTTTTCGAGATTCCAGTTCTGGCCCTGGAGCATCCCCATCTCCACCAGGTCCAGCGCGTGTACCGGCAGCCACAGGTCGTCGATCTCGGGCGGGAAGATCTCGAACGTGAGGGTGTCGTTGGCGACCGCCGCCACATCGCGCGCGTGGAACCACTCCGGCGTACGGACCGAAAGACCCGGTGACGGATAGCCGTACCCCTGCTTGTCGCCGGCCAGATAGACCTGCACCTGCCCGGTGCGTACGAGCACGATGTCCCCGGCGCGCACGCGTACGCCGGCCAGTTCCTCGGCCGCCGCAAGGTCCTCCGGGGTGACCGCGTGCCCGCCCTCCAGCCGGTCGACGCCACGCGCGCGTGCCACGTCGAGAAGCACCCCGCGCGAGACGATGTGCCGCGCTTTGTCGATGCCGCTGAACTCGGCGCCGCCGTGCGGGGTGACGGTGGTGGCCGGGCGGCCGTTGTAGAGCTTCCCCGAGTGCGAGACATGGGTCAGCGCGTCCCAGTGGGTGCCGGCCTGGAGGCCCATGGTCACGGCGTCGTCGCTGCACGCCACGGTGCCCGGACCGAAGATCTCCTGGTTGATCTGCACCATGGTGTGCAGGGGGTTGACCCGCCCCGGGATCATCCCCGTCTGGACGCCGTCCTCCCGCAGAGGCAGCGCGAGCGGGACGCGGCGGCCGGTGCGGACCTCGGCGGCGGCCGCGCGGACGACGTCGTCGGTGATGAGGTTCAGGGTGCCGATCTCGTCGTCGGCCCCCCAGCGCCCCCAGTTGTTGACGCGCTCGGCGATGTCGTGGAACTCGACCGGCAGTGTCATTCCGTGCCTCCCCGGGGCTTGTCCCCGACCGACGGACGGGTCAATGTAGACCTCGAATCTCAAATCTAACGGTCCGTCAGAAACTGTGGGAGGGGGCCGGACGTGGGGAACTTCCTGACCGGCAAGGTCGTCGCTGTCACGGGGGCGGGACGAGGCATCGGGCGGGCGGTGGCGCTCGCGGCCGCCGCCGAGGGCGCGCGGGTCGTCGTCAACGACTACGGGGTCTCGGTGGACGGCGCCTCACCCACCAGCGAGGTCGCCGAGTCCGTCGTCAAGGAGATCGAGGCGGCGGGCGGGGAGGCGGTCGCCGTCGGCGACGACATCTCGACGATGGCCGGCGGACAGCGGGTCGTCGACACCGCGCTGGCGTCGTACGGACGGCTCGACGGGGTCGTGTGCGTCGCCGGGATCCTGCGGGAGCGGATGCTGTTCAACATGTCCGAGGCGGAGTGGGACCCGGTCGTCGCCACCCATCTCAAGGGCACGTTCACCGTGTTCCGGGCCGCGTCGGCCGTGATGCGCGGACAGCGCTCCGGCACGCTGGTCGGCTTCACCAGCGGCAACCACCAGGGCTCGGTCTCGCAGGCCAACTACAGCGCCGCCAAGGGCGGGATCATCTCGCTGGTACGGAGCGCCGCGCTGGGTCTGCACAAGTACGGGGTGACCGCCAACGCGGTGGCCCCCGTGGCCCGTACCCGGATGTCCGCCGGCGTGCCCATGGAGCTGGCGGAGATCGGTGAACCCGAGGACGTGGCCGCGTTCGTGGTCTATCTGCTGTCGGACCGGGCGCGGGAGGCGGGGGTCACCGGGCAGGTGTACACCGTCGCGGGGCCGAAGATCGCGGTGTGGGCGCAGCCCAGTGAACTGCGTTCGGCTTACGCGGAGGGGGGTTCCTGGACGCCTGAGCGGATCGCGGAGGTGTTGCCGACGACGGTGGGGGTCGATCCGATGCCGATGCTCGCGCGGCTGGAGGAGATGGCCCGAGCCGCGCGGGAGGGAAGCCGGCCCAACGCCCAGTAGCCCGGGGGTGCGCGTGGATGGCGGGTGCGGGTGCGTCGGGGCTGGTCGCGCAGTTCCCCGCGCCCCTGAGGTACCTGCGGTCACCCCTTCTCGAGGAGGTCAGCGTGGATTTCGGTTTCACCCCGGCGGACGACTCCTTCCGCGTCGAAGCACGTGACTGGTTGGCCGCACACGCTCCGCGAGCCGCCGATCGGCGGGCCTGGGAGCGGGCGCTCGGGGCGGCCGGGTGGATCGGGATCGGTTGGGGGGAGGGCGGGTACGGCAACCGGACCGCGACCCTCACGCAACAGGTCGCCTGGGCCGAGGAGTACGCCCGGTCGGGGGCCCCGGCCCGCTCCGGGCACATCGGGGAGAACCTGCTCGCGCCGACCCTCCTCGCGCACGGCACGGCGGAGCAGAAGGCGCGCTTCCTGCCGCCGGTCGCCGCCGGCGCCGAGCTGTGGTGCCAGGGGTACAGCGAGCCGGACGCCGGATCCGACCTGGCCGGAGTCCGTACGAAAGCCGAACTCGCCTCCGACGGACGGTCGTACCGCGTCACCGGGCAGAAGATCTGGACCTCGCTCGCCCAGGAGGCCGACTGGTGTTTCGTGCTCGCCCGCACCGATCCGAAGTCCCGACGGCACCACGGACTGACCTTCCTCCTCGTCCCCATGGACCAGCCGGGACGGATCGAGGTGCGGCCCATCCGGCAGCTGACCGGCACGAGCGACTTCAACGAGGTCTTCTTCGACGGGGCGCACGCGCGCGTGGAGCACGTCGTCGGCGCGGCGGGCGACGGCTGGCGGGTGGCGATGAGCCTCCTCGGTTTCGAACGCGGGGTGTCGACCCTCGCCCAGCAGATCGGCTTCGCCCAGGAGCTGGAGCGGGTCGTGCGTACGGCGGTGCGGACGGGCGCGGCCGACGACCCCGTCGTACGCGAGCGGCTGGTGCGGCTGTGGGCCGAGCTGCGCACCATGCGGTGGAACGCGTTGCGGACGCTGGGAGGCTCCGGCGGGCCGGGCGCGCCCAGCGTGGCGAAGCTGCTGTGGGCGGGCTGGCATCAGCGGCTGGGGGAGGCGGCGGTGCAGGTGCGGGGGGCGGCGGCGAGTGCCGGGCCCGCGGACTGGTCGCCGTCCTCACCGTACGAACTCGACGACGCGCAGCACCTGTTCCTGTTCTCCCGGGCCGACACGATCTACGGCGGCTCGGACCAGATCCAGCGCACGATCATCGCCGAGCGGGTGCTCGGCCTGCCCAGGCAGCCCAAGGGATAGCGGACCGGACGGAGGGGACGCGATGCGAGGCGTGGTGTTCGACGGGAAGCGGGCGGAGGTCGTCGACGATCTGGCCGTCCGCGATCCGGGGCCGGGGGAGGTGCTCGTCGCGATCTCGGCGGCCGGGCTGTGCCACAGCGATCTCTCGGTCGTCGACGGGACGATTCCCTTTCCGGCGCCGGTGGTCCTCGGCCATGAGGGCGCGGGGGTCGTCGAGGCGGTCGGCGCGGGGGTCGGTCATGTCGTGCCGGGGGACCATGTCGCGCTGTCCACGCTCGCCAACTGCGGTACCTGCGCGGAGTGCGACCGGGGCCGGCCGACGATGTGCCGGCAGGCCATCGGGCGGCCGCGGAAGCCGTTCACGCGCGCGGGAGGCGCGGTGTACCAGTTCGCGTCCAACTCCGCCTTCGCCGAGCGCACGGTGGTGAAGGCCGTACAGGCGGTCCGGATACCGAAGGACATCCCGCTG
Organism: Streptomyces sp. NPDC060002; assembly: GCF_042737245.1. Taxonomy (NCBI): domain Bacteria; kingdom Bacillati; phylum Actinomycetota; class Actinomycetes; order Kitasatosporales; family Streptomycetaceae; genus Streptomyces; species Streptomyces sp. NPDC060002. The sequence goes on along the minus strand of NZ_JBHWUW010000004.1, from coordinate 165,278 downwards.
ACGTCCGCCGCGCTGATCGGGTGCGGGGTGCTGACCGGTGTCGGGGCCGTGCTCAACCGCGCGCGGGTCGGGTGCGGGGAGAGCGTCGTCGTCATCGGGACGGGCGGGATCGGGCTGAACGTGGTGCAGGGCGCCCGGATCGCGGGCGCGTCGCGGATCGTGGCGGTGGACGCGAACCCGTCGAAGGAGGCGGTGGCCCGGCGGTTCGGCGCGACCGACTTCCTGACCTCGACGGACGCGGTGCGGGAGGTGCTGTCCACGGGCGCGGACCACGTCTTCGAGTGCGTCGGCCGCATCGAGCTGATCCGGCAGGCGATCGACCTGCTGGACCGGCACGGCCAGGCGGTGCTCCTCGGGGTCCCGCCGGCCACCGCCGAGGCGTCCTTCCTGGTCTCGTCGATGTACCTGGACAAGTCGATCCTGGGCTGCCGGTACGGCTCCTCGCGCCCGCAGCGGGACATCGCGCTGTACGCCGAGCTGTACCGGGCCGGCCGGCTGCTCCTCGACGAACTGGTGACGGACACCTACCCGGTGGAGGACTTCGCGAAGGCGGCCGCGGACGCGGAGGCGGGGAGGGTGGCGCGGGCGGTGCTCACGTTCTGACCGGGAAGGCCGGGGGGCCGGCCGGGAAGCCTGGGGGCCGGCCGGTAGGGCCGGGGGCCGGCCGGAGAGCCCGTGGGCCGGCCGGAAGAGCCATGAGCCGGCCGGAAAGCCGTCGGGCTGCCCGGAAAACCCGTGGGGCGGTGTCGGCGCCGCCCCCTACGGTCCTTGCATGACCTACCGCGACGTCGCCTCCCGACAGGTCCTGATCTGGTGCTGCACCGCAGTCGGCGCCCGCATGCCCGTCGCCATGGCGCCGCCGGCGCTGGTGTTCCTGGTGCGCGAGCGCCCCGGCGGCTACACGCTGGGCGCGATCCTCGCGGCGGCCTACGTCGTCGGTGAGATCGTGGGCGCCCCCGTCCTCGGGACGCGGCTGCGCCCCGGGCGCGCCCGCGTCCACCTGGCCGTCGGGCTGGCGGCCTGAAGGTGGTCGCACCGTCGACGGCGGTTCTGGCCGGGGTCGGGGTGACCCTGCTCCTCACAGTGGTCGGCTGGTGGGGCGAGGCGCGCACCGCCGGGAGGTCACCGCAGGGCGGCGTCGACAGCGTCGTGACCACCGCTCTCGCCACTCCCCGTGCGGACGGTCCGGAAGGTGCGGCGATACGCGGTCGGCGTGACTCCGAGGGCCGCCTGTAGGTGCTGCCGCATCGACTGGGCGGTGCCGAAACCGGCGTCCCGGGCGATCCGGTCGACGGAGCGGTCGCTGGACTCCAGCAGGTGCCGGGCCCGCTCGACCCGCTGCTGGGTGAGCCACTGGCCGGGGCTGATGCCCACCTCCTCACGGAAGCGGCGGGTGAACGTCCGTACCGACATGGCCTCCTGCTCGGCCATGTCGCGCAGTTGGATCGGCTCGTGGAGGCGGCCGAGCGCCCATGCGCGGGCGGCGGTCGTGGTCGCCTGCTGCGGGTCCGGCACGGGGCGCTCGATGTACTGCGCCTGGCCGCCGTCGCGATGCGGCGGCACGACTGTACGGCGGGCCACCTCGTTGGCGACCGCGGCGCCGTGGTCACGGCGCAGGAGATGGAGGCAGAGGTCGATCCCGGCCGCCACACCGGCGGAGGTGAGGACGTCGCCGTCGTCGATGAAGAGCACGTCCGCGTCGACCCGGATCCTCGGGAAGAGCCGCTGGAAGTGCTCGGCGTGCATCCAGTGCGTGGTGGCCGGGCGGCCGTCCAGGTAACCCGCGGCGGCGAGGACGTATCCGCCGGTGCAGATCGAGACGAGGCGGGTGCCGGGGCGGAGGAGGGCCAGGGCGGCGGCCAGTTCGGGGGTGAGCACGCCCTCCTCGTAGACGGGTCCCAGCTCGTAGGAGGTGGGGATGACGACGGTGTCGGCGCCGGCCAGCGCCTCGGGGCCGTTGCCGACCAGGACGGCGTAGTCCGCGTCCGTCTCGACGGGGCCCGGCGGCCGGACGGAGCAGGTGACGACGTCGTACAGGCGGCGGCCCGCCGCGTCGCGCGCCTTGCCGAAGATGCGCTGCGGAATGCCCAGTTCGAAGGGCATCAGCCCGTCGAGGGCGAGGACGACGACGCGATGGCGGGAGGATGCGTACGGTTCGGCCATGGCCCGATCCTAGCGAATGCTGTCTCTCGGGCCACTCGCCCGGTAGTTTCCGGTATCGGAAGCTCTGTGACGTGACCCAGACAACCGATACTCCGGCGTCCGCCGAGGAACAGAAGCCCGTGTCCGACCGCGTCCCCGGCCGTTTTCCCGGCCGCCGCCGCGGCCGGGTCCATCGCGCCTGGTTCGTCGCCGCCGTCACCTTCGTCACGATCATCGGCGCGGCGGCCTTCCGCTCGCTCCCCGGTCTGCTCATCGACCCGCTGCACCAGGAGTTCGGCTGGTCGCGCGGCACGATCGGCGCGGCGGTCTCGATCAACCTGGCGCTGTACGGCCTCACCGCCCCGTTCGCGGCGGCGCTGATGGACCGCTTCGGCATCCGCCGGGTGGTCGCGGTGGCCCTGACCGTGATCTCGGTCGGCTCGCTCCTGACGGTCTGGATGACGGCGGCCTGGCAGCTGCTGCTGTACTGGGGCCTGCTGGTGGGCCTCGGCTCGGGCTCGATGGCGCTCGCCTTCGCCGCGACGGTCACCAACCGCTGGTTCACCACGCGCCGGGGTCTGGTCAGCGGCATCCTGACCGCGGCCTCCGCCTCCGGCCAGCTGATCTTCCTGCCGCTGCTGTCCTGGCTGGTCACGCGGCACGACTGGCGCCCGGCGGCGGTGACGGTCGCGCTGGCCGCGCTGGCCGTCGTCCCCTTCGTGTGGCTGCTGCTGCGGGACCATCCGGCGGACGTGGGCCAGAAGCCTTACGGCGCGACGGAGTTCGTCCCGAAGCCGGACCCGGTGCGGGGCGCCGCGCGCCGCACGCTGCGGGTCCTCTTCTCGGCGGTCCGCACGGGCCCGTTCTGGCTGCTGGCCGGCACCTTCGCGATCTGCGGCGCCTCCACGAACGGCCTGGTCCAGACCCACTTCGTGCCCGCCGCCCACGACCACGGCATGCCGATCACGGCGGCGGCCTCGCTGCTCGCGGTCATCGGCGTCTTCGACGTGGTCGGCACGATCGCCTCCGGCTGGTTCACCGACCGCTTCGAGCCGCGCCGCCTGCTGGCGGTGTACTACGCGCTGCGGGGCGTCTCGCTGCTGTTCCTGCCGATGCTGCTGGCCCCCTCCGTGCACCCGCCGATGATCTTCTTCATCGTCTTCTACGGCCTCGACTGGGTCGCCACCGTCCCGCCGACGCTGGCGCTGTGCCGCGAGCACTACGGCGAGGACAGTGCCATCGTCTTCGGCTGGGTCCTGGCCTCCCACCAGGTCGGCGCGGCCCTGGTGGCCTTCCTGGGCGGCCTGGCGCGGGACGCGTTCGGCTCGTACGACACGGTCTGGTACGCGTCGGGGGCGCTGTGCGCCGCGGCGGCGCTGATGGCGCTGGTGATCCGGCGGCGGCCGGCGGTCCCCGCACCGGTGACCGTCTGAACCGACGGCTGCCGGAGGCGGTGCCTGTCCGGGCCGGTGTCTGTCCGGACGGCGCCGGTCCGAGGCGGCGCCTGTCTGAGCCGGTGTCTGTCCGGGCCGGTGAGGCGAAGGTGGTTTCGGGTCTCCTTTACGTACCATATGGGCACATTCCGACACGGATGGCTGCGTTGTGCGGCCTCCGTGTCGTCGCTCTGCCCGTCCGCTGCTGTCTGCTGCTCTCTGCCCATGGAGGCGATACGTGACTTCTCTGGCCCGTCGTGGCGTGCTGAAGTGCCTGCCGGTCGCCGCCGGGGCGGTCCTGACCGGCATGGCGGCGAGTCCGCGAGCGGTGGCGCGACAGGAGGCCGACGAGGCCGAACCCTCCTTCCCGCAGCCGCAGACCCGCAGGACGCCACCGCACACGGGGCGGCTGGAGACCCGGCTGACCGTCGGGTTCACCGAGCAGACGCTCCCCGGCGTCGGCACGGTGACCACACGCACCTACGAGGGGACGATCCCCGGGCCGACGCTGCGGGTGCGTCCGGGGGACACGCTGGAGATCACGCAGGTCAACGCGCTGCCGCCGAACGCCGGGACGGCGCATGCCGAGGAGACGCCTCAGGGCATGAACGTCCCGCACCACTTCAACACCTTCAACCTGCACACCCACGGCCTGCACGTGGACCCCACGGGCGAGGCGGACAACATCTACCGCGCCTTCGAGCCCTCCGACACGCCGGGGGCCACCACCACCCACCGCAGCGTTGTCGACGTCCCGGCGGATCATCCGGCCGGCACGTTCTGGTACCACCCCCACCGTCACGGCTCCACGTCGACCCAGCTGCTGAACGGCATGGGGGGCCTCCTCGTCGTCGAGGGGGACGTCGACGAGGTGCCCGAGATCGCCGCCGCCAAGGACGTCGTCGTCTGCATCAACGAGCTCAAGCTGTCCGGCGGGCGGGTCCCGGACCTGACCTCGCACGGCGCCTACGAGGGCATCGTCTCGACCTTCCTGGTCAACGGCGTGAAGAATCCGGTGCTGACCATCGCCCCGGGGGAGGTCCAGCGCTGGCGGGTCGTCAACGCCGGAGCGATCACCGCTCACTTCCTGAGCCTGCGCGGCCACGAGCTGCACCAGATCGCCTGCGACGGCATCACCTTCATGGAGCCCGTCGCCACCACCGGACTGACGCTGCCGATGGGCGGGCGCGCCGACCTGCTGATCCGCGGGGGCAGGCCCGGTACCTACAAGCTGTCCGGCGGGGGCCCCTCGCAGACCCTGCTGACGCTCGTCGTCACCGGCGACGCCCGCCCGATGTCGCTGCCGGCCAGCCTGCCCGGCAGGCCCCCCGAGCTGCCCGAGCCCACCCGCACCCGGGCCCTGACCTTCCGCAGCTACGAGAACGTCTTCTCAGGCGCCTTCCCCAACGCCTACCGCATCCTGGGCGACGGCGAGACTCCGCCCGCCGACCCGCTGGCCGGCCGCCACGATCTCGCCTGGGGCCGTCTCGCGTCCGACTTCGTCAACCAGCGTGTCCGGCTGGGCGAGGTCGAGGAGTGGACGGTCGTCAACGACTCCCACGCCCACAGCCATCACCCCTTCCACCTGCACACCAACCACTTCCTGCTCACCGCCGTCGACAACCGCCGCCTGGCCACCCCGGTCTGGCACGACACCGTCAGCATCCCGCCGAACGGCTCGATCACCTTCCGGCTGCGCGCCGAGGACTTCACCGGCCGCTCGATGCTGCACTGCCACCAGCTCCAGCACGGCGACGAAGGCATGATGCAGATCGTCGACTACGTGCGCTGAGCGGGGCACACCGGCCGACGCTCAGAGGAAGCGGCCACGGTGGAAGAGCAGGGGCGGTTCGTCCGCGCCCCCGCCCGTCCCCAGCGCGTTCACCCGGCCCACGACGACGAGGTGGTCGCCGCCGGTGTGGACGGCGTGGACCGCGCAGTCGATCCAGGCGAGGGTGCCGGTGAGGCGGGGCGCCCCCGACACCGGGGCCGCGTCGTGGGCGACACCCGCGAACTTGTCGGTGCCGCTCGCCGCGAAGGCGCGGCACAGGCCGGCCTGGCCGGCGCTCAGCACGTTGACGCAGAAGACGCCCGCGCGGGCGATGCGCGGCCAGCTCGTGGACGTGCGGCCGACCATGAAGGCGACCAGGGGCGGATCGAGGGAGAGGGAGGAGAAGGACTGGCAGGCGAAGCCGGCGGGGCCGGCGCCCCCGTCCTCGCCCTCTACGGCCGGTGCCGTCACGACCGTCACGCCCGACGCGAAGCTGCCCAGCACCCGCCGGAACTCGCCCGGGTCCACCGGTGCGCGTTCGTCCTCGCGGACACAGCGCAGCTCCGGGCGCGGCAGCGCCTCGACCGGGTGGTCCGCCCTGAGGTAACGGACGGCCGCGGCCGCCATTCCCACATGTCCCATCATGTCTTCCATTGAAACTGACGGCATGTCAGATAGGAAGGGCCGCGGCAGCCGGGACCCGTCACCGGCCCCGGAACCTCGGCTCGCGCCGTTCCACGAAGCTCGTCACGCCCTCCCGCGCGTCCGCCGTCGTCATGTTGATCTCCTGCGCGGCGGCCTCGGCGGCGAAGGCGGTGGCCCGGTCGGCGTCCAGGGAGCTGTTGACCAGTTGCTTGGTGAGCGACAGGGCGCGGGTGGGACCGGCGGCCAGACGTGCCGCCCACTCGCGGGCCGTCTTGTCCAGCTCGCCGTCCGGGACCACCCGGTTGACCAGGCCGAGACGTTCGGCGTCCGGCGCGGTGAGCGCGTCGCCGAAGAACATCAGCTCCTTGGCCCGCAGGGGCCCGATCAGACGGGGGAGGAGATAGGCGCCGCCGCCGTCCGGGACCAGGCCCCGGCGGACGAACACCTCGATGAACCTCGCCGATTCCGCGGCCAGTACGAGGTCGCAGGCGAACGCGAGGTGCGCGCCCAGGCCGGCCGCCGTGCCGTTCACCGCGGCGATCACCGGCTTCTCGCAGTCGAGGACGGCACAGACCAGGCGCTGGGCGCCGAGCCGGAGGGTCCGGCTCACATCGCCGGCCACCCGCTCACCGCCCGTGGAGCCACCCCGCAGATCCGCGCCCGCGCAGAAGCCGCGGCCGGTGCCGGTGAGGACCACAGCGCGGACCTCCGGGTCGGCCGAGGCTTCCCCGAGGAGGTCGATCAGGTGGTCCCGCATACCGGGAGTGAGGGCGTTCAGGGTCTCGGGGCGGTCGAGGGTGATGTGGGTGAGATGGGTGACCTCGCGGTCGGTCCGGTGCTGAATCGACGGCTCGGGCACGGTCAGGCTCCGTTCTCGGCTCTCGTCCATGCGGCTCTCGTCCATGCGGCTCTCGTCCATGCGGCGGTCGTCCATGCGGCGGTCGTCCATGCGGCGGTCGTCCATGAGGTGTTCGTCCACGAGGTGGCCCTCACCGGCACACCGCCAGTGCGTCCAACGCGACCGCGCCCTGCCCCCAGGGCAGGACCACCAGGGGGTTGATGTCGAGCTCGGCGAGGCCGTCGCCCAGCTCCAGGGCCATCCGCTGCACGCGCAGGATCACCTCGACGAGCGCGTCCAGATCGGCCGGGGGGCGGCCCCGTACGCCGTCCAGCAGCGCTCTCCCGCGCAGTTCGGCCAGCATGTCGCGGGCCTCGTCCTCGCCGAACGGCGGCACGCGCACGGCGGCGTCGTGCAGGACCTCCACCAGCACCCCGCCGAGGCCCACCGTCACCGTCGGGCCGAACAGGTCGTCGTGGGTCACGCCGACCACCATCTCCACCCCCCGCTCGACCATCTGGCAGACCAGGACGCCGTCCAGCGAGACCCCTTCGTAGCGGGCGATGTCGGTCAGCTCGCGGTAGGCGTCCCGGACCTGGCTGGCCGAGGTCAGGCCGACCTTCACCAGACCCAGCTCGGTCTTGTGGGCGATCTGCGCGCCGGAGGCCTTCATCACCACCGGGTAGCCGACCAGCCCCGCCGCCCGCACCGAAGCCGCCGCGCTGGTCACCAGCTGCTCGCGCGGGACCCGGATGCCGTACGCCCGCAGCAGCTGCTTCGCCCCGTGCTCGCTCAGCTGCTGCCCCGGCCGCATCAGCAGCTGAGCCTTGCGGAAGGACGGCGACTGGGTGCGCGGCGCCTGGTCGAAGGGGGAGTGGTAGTCGCTCACGAAGCGGTGGTGCCCGAGGTGGGCACGGACGGCCGAGACGCAGTTGGCGAGGGTGCGGAAGGTCGCCACCCGGGAGGAGCCCAGCAGGACTTCGCGGTACGCCGGTTCGGTGCCCACCGGCGAGCCCCAGACCACGCACACCAGCTTGTCCGTCCGTTCCGCCGCGTCCACCAGGTCCTGGACCAGGCGGTCGCTGAGCGGAGGGAACGGGCCGGTGATCGGGCAGATCAGGACGCCGACGGCCGGGTCGTCGAGGATCGAGTCGATGATCTTCCGGCCGCGGTGGTCGCCCACCGGATGGCCGCCGTTGTCGACCGGGTTGGCCACGTTCAGGTACGCGGGGATCCACTGGTGCAGCTCGGCCTGTCTGTCCGCCGACAGGGTCGGCAGGGTGAGGCCCGCCGCCGTCGCCAGGTCGGCCGCGTGGGCGCCGGTGCCGCCCGAGATCGAGTAGACGACGACCCCGTCGGCCTGTGGCGGCCGGGCGCGGGCCAACAGGGCCGCGGTGTCCTGGAGTTCGTCGAGACCGTCCACCCGGATCACGCCGTACTGGCGCATCGCCGCGTCGACGACCTCGTCCGCGCCGGTCAGCTTGCCGGTGTGGGAGGCCGCGGTGCGGGCGCCGGTCTCGGTGCGGCCCACCTTGACCGCGACGACCGGCACCCCGCGCCGGGCGGCCCGGTCGGCGGCGAGGAGGAAGGACCGGCCGTCCTTCAGCCCCTCCACGTAACAGGCGATCGCGCCGACCTCGGGGCGCTCGGCGAAGTAGGAGAGGAAGTCGGCGGTCTCCAGGTCGGCCTCGTTGCCGGTCGGCGCCCAGTGGGAGAGGCGGATGCCGAGTTCCTGGAGGGCGAAGACCGGGCGGCCCTGGTGGCCGGACTGGGTGATCAGCGCGATCGACGGGCCGGGGAGATCGTCGCGGAACCGCTCGAAGGCGTTGAGGTTGGTGTTGGGGCCGAGGAGGCGGATGCCCGAGCGGGCCACCGCCGCCGCGAGGCGGGCCTGCGCGGCCGCGCCCTCCTCGCCCGTCTCCGCGAAGCCGGAGGCGAAGACGACGGCGAACTTCACCTTCGTCTCGGCGAGTTGCTCGATGACGGGCAGCGGGTCGGCGACCAGCAGCACGGCCAGGTCGACCTGTTCGGGCAGGTCGGCCACGGACGGCGCGCAGGGCAGGCCGAAGACGCTCCCGCGGGTGGGGTGCACGGGATGCAGCCGTGCCCCCACCCGCTCGGCCCAGCCCACCAGTTGCCGGGTGACACCGGTGTTCGGGCGTCCTTCGGCGTCCGAGGCGCCGATGACCGCGACCGACTCCGGCCGGAAGAACCGGTCCAGATCGGGGACGTGCGCATACAGCGGACGGCCGCTGACGTCGAGGTCGTCCGCCTCGGCCGGCCGGCCGTGGACGGCGGGCCCGGGATGCTCGCCGCACGCGATGACCCTGGCCCGGCGGGAGTCGGTGGTGAGAGTGCCGTGGGTTGATCCAAGCATCGGTCCGCCCGCTCCTGTGTGACTGCCATGAGTGACCGTCAAGTAACTGACGCTCTGTCAGGTTACATACCTGACGGAGCGTCAGGAATGGTCGTGCACACAGAAAGGGGCGGGCGGGAGTGGAGGCGGGCGGCGACTACAGCACCGCCAGCACCTCCTTCGCCACCCGCTCGCCCGACCGCACGGCTCCGTCCATGAAGCCCATCCAGTGGACGGAGGTCTCCGTCCCGGCCCAGTGCATCCCGCCGACCGGCGCGCGCAGGGCCGGGCCGTACTGCGTCAGGACACCCGGTGCGGCGATCGAGACGGGGCCGCCGCGGGTGTAGGCCTCGTTGTTCCAGCGTTGCAGGACGAAGGAGGAAGGGGAGGCGGCTTTCTCGCCGAAATACGTCACGTAGTCCTTCAGTACGGCCGCCCTGACCTCCGCCTCGCTCGCCGCGTCCAGCTTCCGGGCCTCGTCGGCCTCGATGAAGCCCATCAGGGCGCCGTACGAGGCGTCGGGCGGCGAGTTGTCGAAGGTGGAGCTGATCACCCCGGTGTCGCTGACGACCTGGCCGTTGAGGCCGTCCGCCCGCCAGAAGGGGGTGTCGTAGATCGCGATCGCCTTGCCGACCGAGGCCATCGGCAGCCGCTGGGTGAGCTGGTCGCGGGCGGCGGGCAGCAGCGGGTCGTACGTGATGCGGGCGGCGAGCGGCGGGGGCACGGCGACGACGACCCGCTTGGCGGTGACGGTGACCCCGTCGGCGGTGACGACGTACTTGCCGCCGGACCGGACGATCGTGCGCACCGGGGCGTTCAGCACCACCCGGTCGCCGAGGGTGGCGGCGAGCTTGACCGGCACCAGCTGCGAGCCGCCGACGAAGCGCAGTTCCTGGGCGCCGTTCGCGGTCTCGGTGAGGCGTTCCAGGGTGCCGGGGGTCGATTCGTTGCCGGCGGCCGCGATGTAGAAGAGGACGAAGAGGAGCGAGAGTTCGCGGGGTTCGGCCGAGAAGATCGAGGTGCAGGCCACGTCGAGGAGGAACTTCGCCGACGGGACCACCGCGTTGGCGTTCAGCCAGCTCTCGAAGGTCTGCTTGTCCCACTCGGCGGCCTTGGCGGCGGTCCAGGGCGCGTCGACCGGCACCTGCTTGGCCATGTCGTCCAGCGAGGCCTGCACGATCGCGGCGTTGGCGAGGCCGGCGACGTCGACGGGCGGGACCGAGCCGAGGAGGCCGTCGGTGGCGTACGGGGTCTTCTTGCCGTCCTTGTACAGGAGGTTCTTGCCGGTGTTGTAGGTGGCGAAGGTGGCCACGCCCAGGGAGTCGGCGAGCGCCTTGACGCGGTCCTGGGTGGGGCCGATGAACTCGCCGCCGCCCTCGGTGACTCCCCCGTTGGCCAGGGGCAGGTTGACCACCCTGCCCCCCACCCGGTCGCGGGCCTCCAGGACGGTGACCGTCCGGCCGGCGGCCACGAGGTCGCGGGCCGCGGTGAGGCCGGCGAGACCGCCGCCGACGATCGCGACGTCCACGTCCCGGGTGGTGGCCGCGGCGGCCGTACCGGCGGCGGTCGCGGTCAGGGCGGTGGCGCCGGCGGCCGCGGCGGCGGTGCGGCCGAGCAGGGAACGGCGGGACATGCCTGGGGAGTGCTGTCTTTCACTTGCCACGTGCGTCCTCCGTCGAGCTTCGAGAGCGAGCGGGGGTGGAACCAGAAAGATGAACAGGGCTCACATTCTGGCTCCGTGAGAGGGCACGGGACAACGCTCTCGTCACATCTGACACGTGTGTAACGGGCAGCGAGGTGGGGGGAGTTGGCCGCCGACGCCGACTGCCGGGGTCGGCCGGGGCCGGCTGCCGAGGTCGGTCGGGTCGGGCTGCCGAGGTCGGCCGGGGCCGGCTGCCGAGGTCGGTCGGGTCGGGCTGCCGGGGTTGGCCGTAGCCGGCTGCCGAGCTGTCCGGGGCCGGCTACCGGGGTCGGCCGGGCGGGTTACCGGAGGTGGCGGCGTACGGCCTTCGCGATCTTCTCGGCGTCGATCGCCAGCTCGCGGAGCGTGCCGCTGATGGGGGTGGTGAAGCCGGTGAAGTACAGGCCGGGGGTGTCCTTCGGGGCGCGGGCGCCGTGGCCGACGGGTCTGCCGCGGTCGTCGAGCACGCCGAGGTGGCCGACCAGGTCCTCCAGGGCGCGCCCGTACCCCGTGGCGGCGACGACGGCGTCCGGGGAGATCCGGGCGCCGTCGGCGAGGACGACCCGCCCGTCGTCCTCGAAGCCCTCCACGGCGGCCACGATCTCCACCCTGCCCTTGCGCACGGCGTCGATCAGGCCCACGTCCTGCACCGGGATGGCGCCTTCCCTGACGCGGGAGTAGAGGCCGCTGTCGGGGCGGGGCAGACCGTGCGCCGACAGGTCCGGCACGCTGAGCCTCGCCATCGGCCGCGCGAGCCGGTCCACGAGGCGGACCGGCAGCCGCCGGACGAGCACGGCCGTGTACTGCGCGGCCCAGCCGGCCGTCGAGCGGCGCACGATGTGCGGGACCGTGCGCACCGCCAGCCGCACCCGCCCGGCCCCGCTCTCCACCAGGTCGACGGCGATCTCGGCGCCGGTGTTGCCGACGCCGACGACGAGGACGTCCCGGCCGGCGTACTCCTTGCCGCTGCGGTAGGCGGCGGCGTGTGTCAGTTCGCCCGTGAACGCCTCGCGGCCGGGCCAGTCGGGGAGGTGCGGGGTGTGGTTGTACCCGGTGGAGACGACCACCGCCGAGCCGACGAGCTCGCGCCCGCCGGTGGCGTGCAGCAGCCAGCCGGTGCCGTCCGGGGTGCGCTCGACGCGGGAGACCTCGACGCCCGTGACGATCTCCAGCTCATGGACCTCGGCGTACTTCTCGAGGTAGCGCACCATGTCGTCGCGTGCCACCCATCGCCCGAACCGGCGCGGTATCGCCAGCCCGGGCAGGGCCGAAAGGCGCCGGGTGGTGTGCAGATGCAGCCGGTCGTAATGGCGCCGCCAGGACGCGCCGACCCCGTCGGACTTCTCCACGACGACGGCCCGTACGCCCTGGGCACGCAGCGCGTACGCGGTGGCGAGGCCGCCGGGACCGCCGCCGACGACGTAGACGGGGCGGTCGGCCGGGTTCGCGGTGGTGATCGCCCGGGGGGTGGGACGCGGTGCGGAGTCTTCCATGAGCGCGAGCGTAATCACGCGGGCGGTTGTTGGGTCTCGGTCAAGACCGGAATCGGTTGCGGATCGATCACGTGTGGGGGAAGTGCGGGCAGGACCCGTGACGTAGGCCACTCGGTTGTGCGTGACAGGGCGAGGCGGTGGGGAATCCGCGTGGGGGTGGCGGTGCGGAACCGGTGGGACGGGGGCGGAGCCGGTGGGAAGCGGGGCGGAACCGCTGGGGAAAGGGTGCGACGCCTGGCCCAGGTGCGCTCGGGCCAGGCGTCGCGTGCGGACGGCGTCGGTGACTATGACGGGAAACTGACGCCGCCGCGTCCAGGATGCCTCCCGAAGTGGCCGGCGGGCGCGCGGAACTACTACTTCTTGACCTTGCCGCCGGCCTTCGCCTTGTGGCCCGTCACCTTGGCGATCCACGTGATGAAGTCGCCCGGGTCGGTGTTGGCGCCGTGGCCCTGGTCCCAGTAGTAGAGGTGGTCGACGTCGTCGCCGAGGCCGCTCGCGGCGGCGGCGATGTTGGCGGAGACCGTCAGCGAGGTGTCGGAGTCCTTGGTGCCGAGCCGGATCCACCAGTGCTTGCTGCGGCCCGCGTTGGGCTTGTCGGCCAGGAAGTACATCGGGTTCATCAGCCGCAGCATCTCGGGGATGTCGCTGTCGAGGCGCTTGGCGGTGAGCCCGGTGGTGTCGTTCTTCAGGCTGTACGCCGTGAAGTGACGGGAGATGACCGTGCCCTTGCCGAACTCGTTGTTCTCGCCCGCCGACAGGTCGAAGGCGTCGAAGGCCGGGGTGTCCTTCTTGCGGGCGCCGACGTGGGTGAGGAAGTCCGCCCAGGAGAAGGTGGCCCTGCCGTTCTTCCAGGTGATGAAGGTGTTGGCGGCGAGGTACGTCTCGCGGGCGGTGTCGGAGAGGGCCGCGAGGTAGGTGGTGGCCGACGGCTCCAGGTACTGCTCGACCAGGTACTCGTCGTAGTTGCGGGCGTTCAGCGTGCCGAAGCCGTTCAGGCCCCTGAGCTTCAGGCCGGCCTGGTACTCGGCGAACTGCGACCGGAGCGTCTTCGACACCGTCTGGTCGACCTGCTTGCCGGTGCCGAGGGCGTTGGCGCCCCAGTTCCACTCGTAGGAGCCGTCGGCGTGCTCCAGGTCGGTGATCGGGCACCAGGCGCCGGTCGCGAAGATCGCGTCGGAGGCGTCGGCCGCGCCGAGCTCCTTGAGGTACTTGGCGTAGAGCGGGCTGTCGCCGGACGCGCCGAGCAGCGAGGAGAGCGCGCCGCCCGCGCTGGTGCCGGCGGACACGATCCGGTCGGTGTCGCCGGGGATGACGCCCTTGTTGGCCCGCACGTACCGCACGGCGGCCTTGAGGTCGACGATCGCGGCGGGGGCCACGCCGTAGTACTCGCCGGCGGAGTTCTTGAGCGTACGGCCGCGGGCGCCGGGCTCGACGACGACGTAGCCGGCGGCCAGGGCCAGCAGCTGGTTGGAGGCCAGGGCCCCGCCGGTGGCGTTGGTGTTGCCGTTGGCGCCGGGGGCCGAGGCGGAGGCAGAGGGTGCTCCGCTGGGCGCGCCGCCGCCCATCCCGCCGCCCATGCCGCCGGCGCCGACTCCGGTGGCGTCCGCCACGGAGGACGGCATGTAGCCGCCGACGGAGTTCGCGAACAGGATCGGCGCGTTGCTCGCGTCGACCGCCGTGCCGTCGATCTCGACCGGCACGCTCACGTTCAGCGACTGGTAGGTGGCGTCCACCGGCTTGGCGACGTAGGTGATCGCCTTCCAGAAGTGGTACGTCACGGAGTGCTCGTCGCCGGCGGTGTCCGTGACGGTCGTCGTGAGCTTCGTGTAGCCGTCCGGGTCGAAGGCCAGGGAACCGGCGTCCGAGGACGAGGACGTCGACGTGCCGCCGGACGCCTGTGCGCTCAGGGCGATGCCGCCCACTGCCGCGACACCCGCGGTGGCGCCGAGACCCAAGACGACCGACCTGCGCTTGACTGCCCTGTGCTTCACGATGCTGCCTCTCCATGAACCGGGTGGTGACTGCGTGCTCTCCGGGCTTGCGATAGTGAACGTAATTCGGAGCCAACAAAATCGTCAACAATCTGCGGGACATTCACGGGCGACGCACAGTTTCATGGTGAACACACAGCGATCTCTCATGAGGGACATCGCGGGACGGTCGTGAGGGGCATCGCGGGACGGTCGTGAGGGGCATCGCGGGACGGTCGTGAGGGACATCGCGGGACGGCCGTGAGGGGCATCGCGGGACGGCCGTGAGGGGTGTCGCGGGGACGGCCGTGAGGGGTGTCGCGGGGACGGCCGTGAGGGGTGTCGCGGGGACGGCCGTGGGCAAGGCGCGGCCTTCCAGGATCCGACTGGCTGACGTACCGTCAGATCCATGGAGATGGGCAACCGTTTCGACGTCCCCGAGGCCGACGCCTTCACCCGCGCGTACTGGGACGCGGCCGCCGGGGGCCGGCTGCTGATCCGGCGCTGCGGGGCCTGCGCACGGGCCCACCACTACCCCCGGGAGTTCTGCCCGCACTGCTGGAGCGAGGACGTGACCTGGGAGGACGCGAGCGGCCTGGCCACCCTCTACACCTGGTCCGTCGTCCACCGCAACGACCTGCCGCCCTTCGCGGGGCGGACACCGTACGTCGCGGCGGTGGTCGACCTGGCGGAGGGGCCGCGGATGTCCACGGAGATCGTGGGGGCGGGGGCGGAGCTGCGGGCGGGGCTGGAGCTGGCGGTCGCGTTCCGGGACGGGGTGCCGGTGTTCCGGCCCGCGCCGTGAAAGACCGGCGGTGTTCAATGGCCCGATGACCGACACGCGCGAGCAGCACCCGACCCCCCTCGCCCCCGGTCTCCACGGTCATGGCCTGACCCTGCGGCCCTGGGACCCGGAGTCCGCCACCGACGTTCAGGCCTGGCTGCGCGGGCACGTCGACCCGGAGTTCGTACGCTGGAACACCCCGCTGCGCACGATCACCGACACCGCCGACGCCCGGGCCTCCCTGGAGGGCAGGAGCGCGGACATGGCCGCCGGACGCGCCATGGCGTTCTGCGTCACGGACGCGGCCGACGGCACGATCCTCGGGCAGGTCGGAGTCAACATGATCGACCAGGTGCTGAGCTTCGCCAGAGTCGGCTACTGGATCCTGCCGGAGGCGCGGGGCCGGCATGTCGCCACCCGCTCCCTGCTGCTCGCGGCCCGGTGGGCGTTCGCCGAGACCGGTCTGCACCGGCTGGAGCTGGGCCACGCGCTCGGTCACGACGCCTCCTGCCGGATCGCCGAGCGCTGCGGCTTCCGGTGCGAGGGGACCCTGCGCGGCGCGATGTGGGATGCGGGCCGCCGGGACGCCTTCCGGGACCTCCATCTGCACGGCCGGCTGACGACGGACCCGGAGCCCGTGTGGGCGTGAGGCAGGACACCGACAGGCCGTGGGCGGGGCGTGCCACCTCCTCTTTCGGCCGGCACCGGCAGCCGAGACGCCTCGGCACCACCGTCTCAAGGGCAGCCTGGCACACGGCACGCACCGGGGGCGGACCTGCCGGCAGTGGCAGATCGAGGTGACCGGGGGCGGGCGGGTCTGGTATCTCCTCGATACGTCCCGTGCCACCTGTTGGATCACCTTCGCCGGGACAGGGCACCCTCGTGCCACGGACCGTTTCTGAGGGGTGTTCTCAGGGCCACAGCTGTTCCCTGGACCAGGACTCGCCCGACCGGCGGTATCTCAGCCGCGCGTGACGGCGGGCGCTGTCCCCCTGGAAGAACTCCACCTCGTCCGGACGCAGTCGGTACAGGGTCCAGGTCGGGGACTTGGCAGTCGGGTGCTCGCGGGCGTGTTCCCAGGCCGCCTGGGACGCGCTCGTCAGTTCCTCCGTCGAGGCCAGGACCTCGCTCTGCCGTCCGGTCAGGGCGGCGGCCAGGGCGCCTGTCGAGCGGGCGTGCAGGTCGGCCTGGGCCTCCTCGGAGGGGGCGGAGGCGACCGGTCCGCGTACCCGGACCTGGCGGCCCAGCACCGGCCAGTAGAAGGTCAGGGCCGCGTACGGGCGGGCGGCGAGCTGGCGGCCCTTCCGGCTGGTGGCGTGGGTCGCGAAGGCCCAGCCGTCCGCGTCGGCGCCGTGCAGCATCACGATGCGGGCGTCCGGAAGGCCGTCCTCGCCGACGGTGGCGAGGGTCGTCGTGTGCGGCTCCCGCTCGCCCGCCGCCACCGCCTCCGCGAACCAGTCGGTGAAGAGGGACAGCGGCTCGGCGGGCGCCGCCTCCGGGGCGAACGGCGGCAGCGCGGTCACCTCCGGGTCCCACACCCGCAGCGACCTCAGCAGCTCATGAAGATCCTTGGCCATGCAGCGAGAGTATGCGGCAGCGAGAGTATGCGGTCAGTGCCGGGCGAACTGGACCCGCGTCGACTGCACCACGTCCGCCCGCACGGCGATCCCCTCGACCGTCAGCCGCTCCCCGTAGATGTCGGTGAGCCGGAGCGCGCCGCCGCAGCCGGTGCCCTGCTCGGAGAGGAAGTAGTTGTACTCGGTGCGCGCCAGACTGGTCCAGCCGGCGCTCGTGCGGACCTCCAGCCGGGCCAGCGGATTGCGGTGGCCGATCGCCTGGATGCCGCACCAGTACTGGCTGGACCCGGTCTTGTAGCGGATCGAGACCGTGTCGGACGTGGCGGGGCTCAGCAGGCTCCACGTGATCGGGATCCGGCCCGCCGAGAGGGGAGCCAGCTTCGCGAAGGCCTGTTGGCTGAGGTCGAGTTGGCCGGCCTCGCAGGGCGCCGGGCACTCGTTGGTGATCCGGACCGTGATCGACGCTCCGCTCCCGGCCCGGACGAGGACGTACGCGCCGCACGCCTTGGACGTCTCGTAGTCGGCGGTGTTCATCGCCGCGGTCATGACGTCGGAGGTCGGGCCGTAGGAGCAGGCGCCGCCGCCGTTCCCGACGTCGTAGGCGGTGGCGACGCCCCGGTAGGCGGTCCCGGGCGCGATCCGCCCCGCCTGCGGTGCCGCGCCGGACGCCGTCCGCGCGGCGGGCGCGGCCGAGCGCCCGCTCGACGAGCCGGACGCGCCGGTCGGGGTGGCGGCGGGCGTGGCGGCCTCGCCGGCCGTCGCACTCGGGGACGCGGTGGACGTCGTGGACGGCTTCGGCTTCGGCGACGGTGACACGCCGGCCCCGGTCGCCGTCGGCGAACCGCTCACCCCGGCCCCGGCGGCGGGCTCGACCGTGCGCGCCCCGCCGGCGGCCCCGGCATCGGCCCCGCCGTCGGGACGGAAGGCCACGACCAGGGACACGACGAGCGCGACGGCCGCCACGGCGACCACCGTGACGACGGGGACGCGGCGCGTGCGCCCCTCGGGGCGGGATCGGCGGTGCGAGGAGGGTGCCACGGATGAATCCTTACGCGGTTCGGCTGAGCATGTCCTGGAAAGCGTTCGACTCGTCAGTCGCCGCCGGACCCGCAAAGGTTGCCGCTCCCGGCGGAAGAACCCGGCCGCGCCTGAGTACACGTACTCAGCGAGGTTGGGTCCCTCGGCCCTGACGCGGCCGGTCCGCGCTCGCGACGATGGGTGTCCCCTGTGTCGAGAGAGGTGCTCATGGGCCGTGACCTTCAGCTGCGTACCGCCACTTCGGAGGATCTCGAGTGGATCCACGTGTTGCGTCACCGGGTGTACGCGCAGGAGCTGGGCCAGCACGCGCCGGATCCCGCCGGACGGCTCCGCGACGGGCTGGACGGCGACAACGTCTACCTGGTCGCGGCACGGGGAGCGGTCCGGATCGGCTTCGTCAGCCTGACCCCGCCCTGGCTGGAGCGGTACGGACTGGACAAGTACCTGACCCGCGACGAACTGCCGCTGCTGAACGACGGTGACCTGTTCGAGGTGCGCATCCTCACCGTCGAGCCGCGCTGGCGGGCCACCGCGGCGGCACCGCTGCTGATGTACGCGGCCCTGCGCTGGATCGCCTCCAGGGGCGGCCACCGGGTGGTGGCGATGGGCCGCACCGAGCTGCTCGACATGTACCTGGCCGCCGGGCTGCGCCCCGTCGGCCGTACCGTCCACAGCGGCGCGGTCACGTTCGAGGTGCTGACCGGCGGCGTGACCGAGCTGGCCACAGGCACGATGGACCGCTACCGCGCCCTGCTGAGGCGTCTCGAGTCCACGGTGGACTGGCGGCTGGACATGCCGTTCGCCCCCCGGCCGGACGGCTGCGAACACGGAGGTGCCTCGTTCACCGCCATCGGTACGGACTTCCGCAGCCTGCACCGGCGCCATCGGATCGTCGCGGCCGATGTGCTGGACGCATGGTTCCCGCCGGCCCCGGGGGCGCGGGCGGCGCTCACGGAGGATCCGGCCTGGGCCGCCCGGACCTCGCCGCCGACCGGCGCCGAGGGCCTGCTGGCGGAGATCGCCACGGCCCGCGGGCTGCCGGTGGAGACACTCGCGGTCGGCGCCGGTTCGTCCGACCTGATCTTCAGGGCGTTCGGCCGGTGGCTGACCCCGGACAGCAGGGTGCTGCTCATGGACCCGGGCTACGGCGAGTACGCCCACGTCACGGAGCGGGTGATCGGCTGCCGGGTGGACCGGTTCCGGCTGCGCCGGGAGGACGGCTGGCGGATCGACCCGGACCGGCTGTCCGCCGCCGTCGGGTCCGGCGGCTACGACCTCGTGGTGGTGGTCAACCCGAACAACCCGACCGGACGTCACGCACCGGCCGCCGAGCTGCGCGCGGTGATGGCCGGCGCGCCGGCCCGGACCCGCTGGTGGATCGACGAGGCGTACCTGGGCTACGTCGACCCGGCCGAGTCGCTCGCGGGCCTCGCCGCGACGGACCCCCGGGTGGTGGTCTGCACCTCACTGTCCAAGATGTACGCGCTGTCCGGGATGCGGGCCGCCTATCTGGTGGCCGAGCCGGCCACCGCGGCGCGGCTGCGCCTGTGGACACCGCCCTGGCCGGTCAGTCTCCCGGCGCAGCTCGCCGCGGTGGCGGCCCTGCGCGACCCGGAGCACTACGTCGACTGCCGGCTGCGCACCCACGCGCTGCGCCGACGGCTGGCCGCCGACCTGGCCGGGCTGGACGAGACCGTGGTGGTCGAGGAAGGCGTCGCGAACTTCCTCAACCTGACCCTGCCGTCCGGCGGGCCGAGTGCCGCCCAACTGGTGAACGAGTGCCGCCGCCACGACGTGTACCTGCGCGATCTGTCGCCGTTGTCGTCGCAGTACCAGGGGCGCACGGTGCGCGTCGCGGTCAGGGACACCGCCGAGAACGCCCGCATCGTGGCCGGGTGCCGGGCCGCCCTGGACGCGCTGCGGCCTGATCCGGCCCCGCGCGGCGCGCTGCCCGCGGCGGTTTCCACGGCCGGGACCGCCGCCGGGACCGCCCGGTGATCACCGTGGCCTCGCTGGCGCCCTACCTCGGTGGGGCGCTGGCGCTGGGTGGTGTCGCGGTCGCGGCGACCCGGCGCCGTGAGCTGCTGATCCGGTGGTGCGCCTGGGCGGTCGGAGTACCCCTGGTCACCGGTGCGTTCTGGTGGGGCCGGCCGGGCGCCGCCCTCGTCGCCCTGGTGGCAGGGGTCATCGCGGTGGCGGAGTTCGGCGGGCTGCTGCGGCTGGGCCGGCCGGACCGGGTGGTGCTGGCCGCGGCGGTGGCGGGCGTGGTGCTGGCCGCCTGGCTGGCGCCCGGGCAGGTGCTCCGGGTGGTGGCGGTCGGGGCGCTCGCGGTGGCCGCGGTGCCGCTGCTGACCGGCGACGCCGACCGCGGCCTGCACCGGCTCGGCGCGGGGCTGCTCGGACTGGCCTGGCTGAGTGTGCTGGCCGCGCTGGTGCCGCTCGGGGCGAGCGCGCTCGCGCTGTTCGTGGCGGTCTCGATCGCCGACATCGTGGCGTACTTCGCCGGTCGGCGGCTGGGCGGGCCGCGGCTGTCGCCGCTGTCACCGGCCAAGCGGTGGAGCGGGACCCTGGCGGGGGCCACGGCCGGGCTCGGGGTGCTCGCTGTGCTGTCCGCGCTGAGCTGGCCGATGGCGATCGCCGTCGCGGTCGGCGGCCCGGCCGGGGACCTTCTCGAATCCATGGTCAAACGGGGTGCGGGGACGAAGGACGCCGGCCGTTGGCTCCCGGGCTCCGGCGGCCTCCTGGACCGGATCGACTCAACTCTTGTCGCACTGGCGGTCCTGCTGGTCCTGAGCTGACCCTCGTCGGCGGCCGGGCCGCGAGTGACCTGACCGAGGCGGCGGCGGTTTCGGTCCCGTGCCTCGCACCGACGTCCTGCCGTTCTGCTGGTCCGGCCGGTCCGGCCGGTCCGGCCGGTCCGGCCGGTTCTGCCGTCCTGCCGGTCCCGCGCGGACCCCCATCGACCCGCGAGGGGCCGAGCCGCCGTGCGTGACCTGCCGGGCGCGGTGGGTCTCAGTCCCGGCCCAGGACCACCGTGCCCGACGAGCAGAACCAGCCGCCGGTCCCGGAGGCGACGCCCAGCCGGGGCACGTCCCCGTCCGGTGTCCTCACCTGTCGCTCCCCGCACTCGCCCCGCAGCTGCCGTACCGCCTCCACCAGCAGGAACAGCCCCCGCATGCCCGGATGCTGGGCCGAGAGCCCGCCCCCGTCCGTGTTCACCGGCAGAGCGCCGGACAGGGTCAGCCGCCCCTTCTCCACGAACGCGCCGCCCTCGCCCTTCGCGCAGAAGCCCAGGTCCTCGAGGGTCACCAGCGTCATGTAGGTGAACGCGTCGTAGATCTCGGCGAAGTCCATCTCCCGCGGACGCAGCCCCGCCCGCTCGAACGCCAGCCGGCCGCTCACCGCCGCGGGCGAGACGGTGAAGTCGTCCCACTCGGACATCGAGGCGTGCGAGACGTGCTCCCCCGTCCCGAGGATCCACACCGGGGCCGTGCGGCAGTCGCGTACGTACTCCTCGGCCGCCAGGAGCACCGCCGCGCCGCCGTCGGAGCGCAGACAGCAGTGCAGTTTCGTGAAGGGGTCGGCGACCATCGGGCCGGACAGGACGTCGTCCACCGTCACCGGGTCGCGGAACATCGCGTCGGGGTTCAGGGCCGCGTTCGCTCTCGCCTGGACCGCCACCTCCGCCAACTGCTCGATCGTCGTGCCGTACTGGAGCATGTGGCGGCGGGCGGCCATCGCGTACTTGGCGATCAGGGTGTGGCCGTAGGGGACCTCGAACTGGAGCGGGCCGCGGCCGCCGAAGGCGAAGGTGCCGGTGCGGCGGCCCGCCTTCACGTCCGCGCGGGCCGTCGAGCCGTACGCCAGCAGGACCGCGTTCGCGTGCCCGGCGGCGATCGCGTCGGCAGCGTGCGCGGCCATGACCTCCCAGGTCGAACCGCCTACGGAGGTGGAGTCGACCCAGCTGGGCCGCAGGCCGAGGTAGTCCGCCACCTCGACGGGGGCCAGCGTGCCGAGCCCGGCGGACGCGAAGCCGTCCACCCGCGACCGGTCGAGCCCCGCGTCCGCCAGCGCCCGCCGGGCCGCCTGGGCGTGCAGGGCGTAGGGGGTGGCGTCTTCCACTCGGCCGCAGTCGGAGAGGGCGACGCCGACCACGGCCACTTTCCGGGTACCGGATGCGGAGGGCATAAATCTGACGGTACATCAGGCACCGGCTGCCCTGACAGGTGCCGCCTCTCTGGGCATTCCCGTCCCCCCGCCCTAATATGACGCACCGTCAGATCCGGATGAGAGGGGTGGGTGGCCATGGACCCCGGCTTCACCGCCGAACAGGACGGGATCCGCCGCACGTTGCGCGAACTGCTCCACAAACGCTGCGGCCCCGAAGAGCTGCGCGCCGCCCTGGACACCCCCGGCGGCCACGACCCCGCGCTCTGGACCGCCCTCGCCGAGCAGCTCGGGCTGCCCGGCCTCGCGCTCCCCGAGGCGTACGGCGGTGTCGGCTGCCAGGTAACCGACCTCGCCCTCGCCGCCGAGGAGACCGGCCGGGCGCTCGCCCCCACCCCGCTCCTCGCGACCTCGGTCCTCGCCGCGCCGCTGATCCTCGCCCTCGGCACCGACGCCCAGCGCGCCGACCTGCTGCCCCGGATCTCCGACGGCACCCTGACCGCCGCCCTCGCCGTGCCCGCGCCTGCCCTGGCCACCGCCCTCGCCCTGACCGGTCCCGGGGACGGCGACTGGTCAGGCGGCGGGCGCGCGGGCGGGATCCAGGCCCGGCCGGCCCAGGGCGTCTGGCGGCTGTACGGGGAGGCCGCGCAGGTGCTCGACGGGCACAGTGCCGGCGCGCTGGTGGTCGCGGCGCACACCGGCGGGTTCGTACGGTCGCGCACCCTGCTGTTCGTCGTGGCGGGGGACGCCGTCGGGCTCGTCCGCACCCGGCAGACGGCCCTGGACGCGACCCGCCCGCAGGCACGGGTCCAACTTCGCGATGTACGGGCCGAGTTGCTCGGGACTGAGGAGACGGGCGTGCCGGATGCCCTCTCCCGCGCCGGTGACCTCGCGGCCGCCTTCCTCGCCTGCGAGGCCGTCGGGGCGGCCGACCGCGCGCTGGAGCGGACCGTCGAGTACCTCGGCCGGCGGGAACAGTTCGGGCGGGTGATCGGCTCCTTCCAGGCGGTCCAGCACCGACTGGCCGACGTATACGTGCGGATCCAGGCGGCCAGGTCCGCCGCGTACTACGCCGCCTGGGCGGCGGGCGACCAAAGCGGCGGTCGTGGTGAGCGGGTCGGTGGGCTTGCTCTTGCCCAGGCGCTGGAGGCCCTGCGCCGTGCGGCTGCCGAGGGCATTCAGCTGCACGGCGGCATCGGCTTCACCTGGGAGCACGAGGCGCACCTGTTCTTCAAGCGGGCCGCCGGCGACGACCTGCTGTTCGGGCCCGTGCACCGGCTGCGCGCGCACGCGGCCGAGGAGGCCCGGCTCTTCGAGCGGACGGAGGTGTCGGTGTGATCGGCGTCCGGGCGGTGCAGAAGATCTCCTCGACGCGGACCTTCGCGAAGGTCGCGCCGCATGTCATCCCCGCCCTCGACCGGGCCGTCCACCGTCTCACCCGGGGAAAGGTGCTGCTCAGCGCCCAGATGCTGCCCGGGGTGATCCTGACGTCCACCGGGGCGAGAAGCGGACTGCCGCGTCGCGCGCCGCTGGCCTGCATGCCCGGGGAGAGGGGCGGCAGCTGGATCCTGATCGGCTCCAACTTCGGCCGCACCGGGCACCCCGCCTGGACCGGCAATCTCCTGGCCCACCCGGACGCCGAGATCAACTGGAAGGGCACGGACATCCCGGTGACGGCCGTGCTGCTGACGGGGGAGGAGCGGGCGGCCGTCTGGAAGGCCCTGCTGGCGTTCTGGCCGCCGTACGCGACGTATCAGGCACGGGTGGAGCGGGAGATCAGGCTGTTCCGGCTCACCCCGAGGGCCTGGAGGACCTAGGGGACCGGACCTGGAGGGCCTAGGGGGCCTAGGGGGCCGGACCTGGAGGGCCTAGGGGGCCAGGGAATGTAGAGGACCTGGACGGCCCAGGGGGACCGGCGGGCCTGGCGGACCGGGGGTGGGTCAGCCAGGAGGGCTAGAAGGCGTGTTGGATCAGCAGGAACGTGCCGATTCCCAGCATCGCCGCGCCGGACGTGCGGGTCACCGCCCGGGCCGCCGCCGGGCGGGCGCCCAGCAGCCTGCGGGCCAGGACGCCCACCGTCAGATAGACGGCGGCGCAGCACGCCATGTGCAGCAGCCCGAGGACGGTCGTCTGGACGGCCACCGGAACCTGCCCGTCCCCCGTGGTGAGGAACTGCGGCAGGACCGAGAGGTAGAGCAGCAGGCCCTTGGGGTTCAGGCCGCTGATCGTGGCCCCGCGCAGGAACACCCGCGCGCCGCCCGCCGCGACCTCCTCTCCCGCGCCCGGCGTCCCCGGCCGCCGCAGCACGGCCCACCCCAGCCACACCAGGTACGCCGCGCCCGCCACCGTCAGCCCGGCGAGCAGCGTCGGCGACCCCGCGACCAGCACGGCGAGGCCCGCCGCGGCCAGCACCGTGTGCAGGGCGTACCCGCTCACCAGGCCGCCCACCGCCGCGCCCACCGAACGTCCGCGCAGCCCGGCGGAGATCACGTACGCCCAGTCGGCGCCCGGCACGCACACCAGCAGCAGGTCGACGGCGAGGAAGGAAATCAGCGTCCCGGAGTTCATACCGGGGACATTAGGCGCGATGCGGCCGAAAGTGTTCCCGAAGTTTTCGCAGATCAGGGTGTTCTGGGGGAAGATCTACCCCATGGATGACGTGGACCGGAAGATTCTTGCCGAGCTTCAGCAGGACGGGCGGCTGACCGTGACCGAGCTGGCCGCGCGGGTGCGGCTGAGCGTCTCGCCCTGTCACCGGCGGCTGCGGGAGCTGGAGCGGTCCGGGGCGATCAGCGGCTACCGGGCGGCGGTGGAGCCGTCCGCCGTCGGGCTGACCTTCGAGGCGCTGGTCTTCGTCTCGATGCGGCAGGAGGACCGGGACACGGTCGCCGAGTTCGAGCGGGCGGTGGGCGAGGTGGAGCACGTCCTCGACGCGCAGCGGCTGTTCGGGGAGCCCGACTACCTGCTGCGGGTGGCCACCGCCGACCTCGCGGCCTTCCAGCGGCTGTACGACGAGCGCCTCGCCACCCTGCCGGGGGTGCAGCGGCTGACGTCGACGCTGGTGATGAAGCACGTGGTGAAGGACCGGCCGCTGCCCGCCTGAGGCCGACAGCGCGGCAGGCGGCAGCTCACCCGGGTGAGCTGCCGCCTGACAGACAGGACGTGACGGTAAGGACAGTGGGGGCGGGCTACTTCGTCGGCTTCTTGCCGGTGATGCCCAGGTGCACCAACAGGGCCAGGTTCGGCTT
The DNA here is from genome assembly GCF_042737245.1 of Streptomyces sp. NPDC060002. Taxonomy (NCBI): domain Bacteria; kingdom Bacillati; phylum Actinomycetota; class Actinomycetes; order Kitasatosporales; family Streptomycetaceae; genus Streptomyces; species Streptomyces sp. NPDC060002. Next base: position 140,135 of record NZ_JBHWUW010000004.1, on the reverse strand, counting down.
GAGTTCAGCCTGCTTGACGCCCCACGTCTGGAAGCCCTTCTGGTGCGAGGCGACCGCCGCGAGCATCGCGACGAGGGCGCCGGCGACCGCGGCCGGGTTCACGTCCTTGTCGACCTTGCCCTTGGACTGCAGCTCGGCGACCGCGTCCGAAAGGGAGTTGTTCACCGAGTTGAGGATCTTCATGCGGAGTTTGTAGAAGCGCTTGTCGCCCTCCGCCGCGCCGAGGTCGACGACCCGGAGGATCGCGTCGTTCCTCCGCCAGAACTCCAGGAAGCCGTCCACGAGTTCCTGCGCCGTCTGCCAGCCCGCCTTGCCGACCCACGACCGCCCCTGGACGAGGCCGGTCAACTCGGCTCCCTCGGTGGCCATTTGCTCGGCGATCTCCAGGACGGCGCCTTCGACGTCCGGGAAGTACTGGTAGAAGGTCGCGGGCGAAGTGCCTGCCTTCCGGGCGACGTCGATGACCTTGACGTCGCGGTACGGAGAGGAGCTGAGCATCTCGCTGAGGCAGTCGAGCAGCTTCTGCCGCGTCGCCTGCCCGCGCCGACCGGCCACGCGGCCGTCGACGGTACGCACTTGTCCTGTCATGCCGTCAGCTTACCGAGGGGTGATCGGAGCGCGATTCGGCCGACTGCAAATGGGGTGCGCGGGGGTGCGGAGGCGGGTGTGCCTGGTCTGCGGCTTGCGTGCGGCGCCGTTAGTTTGGCTGCATGGCCGAAAACAGGGCATCGGTGTACGCAGAGGGCGTCCCCTGCTGGGTGGACGCGCAGCTCCCCGACGTGGACGCGGGCAAGCGGTTCTACGGGGAGCTCTTCGGGTGGGGTTTCGAGGAGGCGTACGGCTCCTCCGTGTGGGCCCGGCTGGAGGGCGCGCCGGTGGCGGCGCTCGCCCACAAGTCGGACGGCCGGATGCCCACCGTCTGGACGGTGTACTTCGCGACCCCGGACGCGCAGAAGACCGTCCACCGCATCCGCAACGCCGGCGGGCAGGTCGTCATGGGGCCGCTGCCGGTCGGCCGGGAGGGCACCGCCGTGCTCGCCGCCGACCCGGAGGGCGCGGTGTTCGGCCTGTGGCAGCCGGACGGCCACCCCGGCTTCGGTGTGCGGCACCGACCCGGCACCTTCGCCTGGGCACAGCTCTACGCCCGGGACACCGAGGCCGCCAACACGTTCTACGGGCACCTCTTCCACGAGGCGCTGTTCGGCCCGGGCGCCGCACCCGACTTCGGACGGGCGCCGGTCGGCGATGTCTTCCCGGAGGTCATGCCGCCGCATTTCCTCGTCCACTTCGGCGTGCGGGACTGCGCGGCCGCGCTCGGCGCGGTGACCCGGCTCGGCGGGCGGGTACAGGCGGGTCCGTTCACCGCCTCGTACGGAATCGTGGCGGTCGTCACGGACAATCAAGGGGCGTCGTTCGCGCTTCTCCAGCGCTGACAGGCGCCGTATGCGGGCTGTATGCGCGTATATGAAATGAGACACCCCGATTGCCCCCGGGTTCGCAACCGGCCGTCCGGCCAGGAAGAATCAGGGTGCGTGCCGCCATGGCGGTGCGGTGGTGAGACGCTGCACGGGGGCCGTGTACACAAGTGGGTGACGCGGTTCGTACGGGGAGGTGGCAGGCAAGTGGTGGATCAGCTGACGCAGCACGATCCGCGGCGGATCGGGCCGTTCGAGGTGCTGGGACGGCTGGGGGCCGGCGGCATGGGGCTGGTCTACCTGGCCCGTTCGGCCTCGGGCCGGCGCGTGGCGATCAAGACGGTCCGGACCGAGCTCGCCGAGGACCAGCTCTTCCGGGTGCGTTTCACGCGCGAGGTGGAGGCGGCCCGGGCGGTCTCCGGGTTCTACACGGCCGCCGTCGTCGACGCCGATCCCCGTGCCGCCGTGCCCTGGCTGGCCACCGCGTACGTGCCCGCACCCTCCCTCGAGGAAATAGTGAACGACTGCGGGCCGATGCCGGCCCAGGCGGTGCGCTGGCTGGCGGCGGGCGTCGCCGAGGCGCTCCAGTCGATCCACGGCGCCGGGCTGGTCCACCGTGACCTCAAGCCGTCCAACGTGCTCGTCGTCGAGGACGGGCCCCGGGTGATCGACTTCGGAATCGCGTCCGGCGTTTCGAACACGCGTTTGACGATGACGAACGTGGCCGTCGGCACCCCCGCCTACATGTCCCCCGAGCAGGCGAAGGACTCGCGCAGCGTGACCGGCGCGAGCGATGTCTTCTCGCTCGGCTCGATGCTCGTGTTCGCCGCCACCGGCCATCCGCCCTTCCACGGCGCGAACCCGGTCGAGACGGTCTTCATGCTGCTGCGCGAGGGACCGGACCTTGAGGGCCTGCCGGACGAGCTGCGTCCGCTCATCGAGTCCTGTATGCAGATGGAGGCCACGGCCCGGCCCAACCCGGCCGACCTCCAGGCCCAGCTCGCCCCCCACCTCTTCGGCTCCGGCTCCGACGACAGCGGTACGGCGTCGGCGTGGCTGCCCGAGAAGGCGGTCACCCTCATCGAGACGCGCCGTGGCGGCCGTGCGGCGAAACCGGCGCCCCCGAGCCCCCGCAGCGGCGGCGGAGGCGGCGTGGGCATGGCCCGGCCCGCCGTACCGCCCCCGCCGTCCCACGCGCCCGTGGTCCTCTCCCGCCCGGCGCCCGTGGCCGTCGGCGCCCCCGACGTCGGTCCCGTCCGGCTGGCGGGCGCCGCCGTGCCGATCGGGCCGGGCCCGCGCGTCGCCGACGTCCGTGCCACGGCCGCCGTGAAGGCGCCGGTGGCCGAGCCCGGCCTGGTCGCCAGCTGGTCCCGCCCGCAGCCCGGCGTCAACGGCGCCGACACGACCGTGCCGGCCCCCCAGAGCGCGCCCTCGGAGACCCCGGCGGGCTGGCGGCCCTGGCGTTTTCGCATGTCGAACGATGTGTGGGGCACGCCGTCCGTCGCCGGGGACCTCGTCTACGTCACCTCCTTCGAGGTGCACGCCCTGGACGTGGCCACCGGTCGCCGTCGCTTCAAGACACGGGACGTGGCCTGGTCGATGGCGGTCGCGGACGGCCGGGTGCACGCCTCCGACGGCCCCACCCTGTTCGCCCTGGACGCCCGCGAGGGCGGCGACCTGTGGCGGCTGTCGACGGACGCCTGGGTGTACTCGCTCAAGGCCGACCGGGGCACGGTCATCACCGGCACGCGCGGTGGCGGCGTCCAGGCCTGGGAGGCCTCGGCCGGGCAGAAGCTCTGGGAGATCACCGGCTGCCAGACCGACTTCGAGTCCCCGGAGGCCGGCCCGGTCCTGCACGAGGGCACGGTCTATGTCTGGCAGGACGCCCGGCTCAAGGCCCTGGACGCCCGCACGGGCGAGGAACGCTGGTCGTACCCCATCGGCGACACGGCCTCCTGCGGCGGTGTCCCGGTCCGCGTCACCCCCGCCCCCGACGGCTATGTCTACCTCTCCGCAGGCACCCGCGTCCTCGCCGTCGACGTCGCGAGCGGCATGGTGCGCTGGCACTTCGAGGCCCCGGCGGTGTTCCTGTCCCCGCCGACCTTCGTGTCCGGCCCGGCGGTGACCGGCGGCGGCGTCTATCTCGCCGACTACCTCGGCACCGTGTACGCCATCGACGCCACCGACGGGCGCGACCGCTGGCGCATCGCCACCGAGGCCCGGGCGTCGGTCGACCCGGTGCTGGTGGCCGCCGGCCATGTCCACGTCGGCAGCGGCAAGGGGCTCTACACCCTGGACGCGGTCACCGGCACGCCCAAGTGGCGCTTCCAGGCGGGCGGCGACATCGTGGGCGCCCCGGCGGTCGCCGAGGGCCGTATCCACTTCGGCTCCACGGACCACCTGCTGTACACCCTGAAGGCCGACGACGGCCGGCTGCGCTGGAAGCTGGCGACCGGTGGCGAGATCACCGGCTCCCCGGTCGTCCGCGACGGCGTCGTGTACGCGTCCAGCAAGGACCGCTGTGTGTACGCGCTGGACGCGGAGAAGGGCACGGGCACGGCGAGAACGGCCTGAGCCGGCCGACCCGGTACCCGAACGGCCGAGTACCCGAACGGCCGTCGTGCCGGGTGCACGGAAGGGATCCGGACGGCGGCCGTCACCGCAGACGCTACGCCGGGGACCGGTCGGTCGCCACGCGGTGACATGGCCGTGACAGCTGTTGCCTAGGCTGTCCGAATGGATCGACGGGGGCGGAAACTCAAGTTCACAACGGTGGCGGTGCTCGTCGTACTGGCGCTGACCGGTTTCTCGACGAGCAAGGGGCACGGTCGCAGCAGTCACAGCGGCGGCGGGGGCGGTGGATGCAGCAGCTCCAGCCAGAACCACGACAGCTCGTCGTCGACGTCGGGTTCGACGTCCAGCGGCTCGTCCGGCAGCACGTACCACGACTACGACGACGATGACGACTACACGGACGACACCTACGGCGACGGCGGCTCCTCGAGCACGTCCACGGCGCAGCGGGACGCCACGGTGGAGCTGGTCGACTGCGCGACGCCGAGCGAGGCGTACGCGACGGTCGAGGTCACCAACCCGAACGCGACCGGCGGCTACTTCACCGTCACGGTCGATTTCCTCGACGCCGGTTCCCGGCGGGTGGAGCAGCGCACCACCGACGAGTACGTCGCCGCGAACGACACGGCCACGGTGCAGGTGGACCTGTCCGCCCCGGGCATCGCGGCGAAGGTCGACCACTGCGAGCCGGAGCAGTACGCACCGGCGAACTGACCGGTCGCCTCTCAACGGCCCGACGCCTCCACAGGCACCTCCGCCCACACCGTCTTGCCCACGGGCCGACGAGGAGCGGACCCCCACCGCACGGCCAGGACATCCACCAGGAGCAGTCCTCGACCGGACTCGCCCTCGGGGCACGCCGAGGGCGGGACCGCGGGCGGCCGCTTCGCTGAGGCGGCGTCGGAGACCTCGACACGGATCACGCCCGCGGCCGCGTCGAGGGCCAGCCGGAGGCCGAAGTCCCGCCCGGGGACCCGCCCGTGCCGCACGGCGTTCGCCGCGAGTTCGCCGACGACGAGGGCGACCGCGCAGGACGCGTCCGACGCCGGCGGGTGGCCCCACTCCTCCATGCGCCGGACGGCGAGCCGCCGGGCGAGCCGCGCACCTCGCGGGGTGGAGGCGAACTGCTCCGCGAACGAGGGGAGTTCGCATGGCGCGTTGTCCGAGGTGGTCTTTCCTGTCAGCACGGCTCGTCCGTCCTTGTCTTCTGTCGAGGTCTGTCGAACCTGAGACATCCCGTGACGTACATGAGTCGTCACGTTCTGTGCTCAAGAGTCGACCGGTCGCCCTACGCTCGACAGGTGACACAGCCTTACTTTTCATCCCGTAAGGAACGGAAGTGACGCTTTGGCCAACGGAATTGACCCCAGTGCGTCGATGGCGGCCCTCTTCGGCGCGCGGGTACGCAGACTCCGTACGGCGGCCGGACTGACCCAGGCCGAGCTCGGCGACAGGACGCACGTGGTGAGCACGCGGATCACCCAGATCGAGCGGGCGTCCGGAGCGAAGCCGACGCTGGAACTGGCGCGTGCGCTGGACGCAGCCCTCGGCGCAGACGACCTGCTCGTGGAGCTGTGGCCGTACGTGTACCGGGAGGCGTTCCCGGACTGGTCCCGGAAGTTCATGGAGTACTCGGCGCGGGCGGTGGCCATCAGGCAGTACGCGGCTCATGTGGTGCCGGGTCTGTTGCAGACGGAGGACTACGCGCGGGCGGTGCTCAGCCTGGACGCTCTGTTGGACGACGAAGAGCAGCTGGAAGAGCGCGTCACAGCCCGAATGGGACGGCAGGGACGCCTGAGCTCGCCCGACCGGCCGGAGCTGTGGGTCATCCTGGACGAGGCGGTACTGAGGCGTCCGATCGGTGGCGATGCGGTGATGCGCAAGCAGTTGGCGCGGCTTCTCGGCGCGGCAGCAGAACGCCACATCACCGTGCAGGTATTGCCGTTCGACCAAGGCGGACACGAGGCCATGGGTGGCTCGCTGACGATCCTGACCCTGCCGGACGGCTCAGAGGTGGCCTACACGGAGGGTTCGGACTACGGCCAACTGATCGAGGAACCAGCCAACGTCACCCGCTGCAAGGTGATTTACGATCGGCTGCGGGCGGCAGCCCTGCCCCCGCTCATGTCACTCGACATGATCCGGTCCACGATGGAGGGCAACTACCGTGGCTCGAATCTCCCGTCCCGATCTGAACGGCGCCGCTTGGCGCAAGAGCAGCTACAGCAATCAGGCGGGGGGCGACTGCGTGGAGGTGGCCGACGGGTTCCGGGCCGTCGTCCCGGTCCGTGACAGCAAGGCCCCGTACGGTTCGGCGCTGTGCTTCGAAGCAGCCTCCTGGGCCGCGTTCATAGGCGAGTTGAAGGCCGCGCGCCACCGCCCCTGAGTCAGCCGGGCCCCGGCCCCCGCCCGTCGTTCCGGTTCACCGGACCCTCGCCCGCGAGGGTCCGGCGCGCCGCTGACCTCCTGAAAGAACCGGGGGAAAGAACTACCCGCCCACCCACCCTCCCCGCCGGAAAGCCCGCGTCACCCGTCCGAGTGACCGGCTTGCAGGCGCGGGATACGGGCGGCTACGTTCGCCGCGACAACCGCAGACAGAGACGGCCCCCGCCGGGACGGCAATCCCGAACGAGGGCCTGACCGATCAGGAAGCACCAACCTTCCCAATGGCTGATTCGCAGTCTAACGCGCCCCTGCGCGCCGACGCCGGAGCTCCGCCCTCCGGCGTGATCCATGTCCGCACCCGGCTCACCGCCGACTTCGCGGTGATCTCCAACGCGCTCGCCCAGCGACGCGGCAGCGCGGTCACGGTCGGCGTCGCGGCGTACATCTCCTCCCTGCCTGACGGTGCCCCCGTGACGATCACCGCACTGTGCGAGCACTTCAGCGAGGGGGAGATCCTGATCTCGCGGGCGCTCAGGGAGTTGGAGGCGGCCGGATACCTGGAGCGCCGCCGCGAGCGAACGCCCACCGGGCAGGTCCGTACCCGAACATACTTCTACGACGTACCCGACGGCGCGCCGCATCCGGACGGGCCTCCCGAGCCGCCGAAGCCCCGTCGCCCCCGCAGGCAGCCCGCCGCCGTACGCGGACCGCTGCGGCCGCCGGCCCAGCCCGAGGTGGGGATCCCGGCCCCGCTCACCGATGTCGCCGATCTTGCCGATGGCACCGACGCCGACCCCCGAGCCGTCGCCGTACTCACCGCCCTGCGCCGGGTCGACCCCCGCCTCGTCCTGTCCGCGCGGGAAGCCGCCCGCCTCGCCCCCGCCGTCACCCGGTGGCTCGCCGCAGGTCTCCTGCCCACGCACATCACGGACCACCTCACCGCAAGGCTCCCGGACCGGTTGCTGGTCCGCCCGGCCGGCATCCTCGCCTACCGGCTCAAGGAGACACCCCTGCCTCTCTCCGCACCGGCCCGAAGCACGGAAACCCCCGGGCCCCCGGCGGTCGTGCGCATGCGGAACTGCGACGGCTGCGACCGCGGATTCCGTACGACGGAACCCGGCCGCTGCCGCGACTGCCGGGCCCGCGACCAATTCCGCGCGGCCGGCTGAGCCGATGACCCCGATGACCCCGATGACCCGGTGTGCGGTCCACCCGCAGGTGGGAGGCTTGATGTGGCACGATGCGAAATCCGGTGCCAAGAGGAGGTGGGACATGGTCGACAGGTTCCAGGACGGGCTTCTGACGCCCACCGAAACGGCCTCCTGCCTTGAGATTCCGCAGTCGACCCTCACCTCGTGGCTGAAGGGCAGGGCCGCCGGAGCGCCACTGGTCCACCAGGTCGAGCCGGTGCGGAAGGGGCAGCCTTCGGTGCCGTTCATCGCGGTGGCCGAGGCACACGTGCTCCGCTCCCTGCGTTCCCTCGGGCTCCGCATGAGTGAGATCAAGGAAGCCGCCGCCGCCGTACGGGACGCCTTCGACACTCCTTACGGCCTCGTGTCGAAACGCATTGCGACAGACGGTGTGGACATCTTCGTCGAACACGGCCTCGGAGATCTCCGCAGAGCCCGGGACGGCCAGGCCCCTATCCAGGAAGTGGTCTCCAGCTATCTCCGGTACCTGAACTGGGACGCCGGTGACGACTTTCCCTCCAGCCTGCGGCTGAGGCAGTACCCGGACTCCGTCCCCGTTGTGATCGACCCCAGGTTCGGCCAGGGACTTCCCGTGGTGGCGGCCAATCGCGTCTCGGTGAAGGCGATCACCGACCTGTGGGAGGCCGGGGAGAGCGTCGAGGACATCGCATACGACTACGCCATGACGCCGGAGCAGGTGGACGCTCTCTGCCAGGCAGTGGTGCGCCTTGCCGCCTGAGTTCTTCCTAGACCGGAATCTCGGTCGCCGTGTCGCCGAGGGACTGCGAGCTTGCGGGTGGACCGTTCACCGCATCGGCGACGCCTTCCCCGATGACGGGCAGGACGTCGCCGACGAGGAGTGGATCGCTCACGGTCTCGACCGATCGTGGGTCCCGCTTTCGAAGGACGGGCGGATCAAAACGCGGGACCTGGAGATCCAACCCGTCCTGGAGCGTGAGGCAGTGCTCTTCTATCTCGACAACCAGCAGCTTCGCGCCGCCGAGATGATCGAGCGTCTCGTGGCACACCGTGACGCGATCCACCGGGCCGTCGAGAAGGGCGGCCCGGCTGCCTACGCGGTGAGAAGCGATCGCATTGAGCGCACTTGGCCGTGACGGAGCGATCCGCGCGCCGGGGCCGGACTCCACCGTACCTGCCCATGGACAGGACTCCGGGGTGGGCTCAGCGGATCCGGGGCTGCTGCGGCGAGCGGCCGGTGAAGAGTCTCGCCTGTTCCTCGCTCGGCAGGTTTCCCAGGGAGATGAGATGCGGGGCCTGCGCGAAGCCCGTCGTGCGGGCTGTCTCCTTCGCCGCCCACAGGGCCCGTACCGTGCCCTGGATCCCGGCGGTGGGGTATCCGGCGATGACGGTCGCGCAGGTCGTCGCGGCGGCCGACGCGCCGCCGGTGTCGGTGAGTTCGGACACCAGCCCGACGTCGAAGGCGCGCCGGGCGGAGATCCGTTCCGCCGTCCCCATGAGCATCATCCGCGCGACCTCCCCGTACGGCATCCGCTGCGCCAGGAGCACCGACTCGTACGCGCTGACCATCCCGTACGTGGTGTGCGGGTCGAAGAACACGGCGTCGGCGCCGGCGACGACGAACTCGCACTCCCCGAGCAGGTAGAAGGCGCCCCCGCAGGCCATTCCCTCCACGGCGGCGACGACCGGCTTCCACAGGTCGTTCGCCTTGGGGCCGACGGTGAGCAGCGGATCGTCCTGCATGTAGGGGGAGTTGGGCTGAGGCACGACGGCGTCCCGGTCGAGGCCGGTGCAGAACGCCCGCCGCCCGGCCCCGGTGAGGACGACGGCCCGTACCGAGTCGTCGAACCGCAACTCCCGCCAGACATGCTTCAGTTCGCGGACGGCCTCGAGGTCCAGGGCGTTCAGCCGGGCCGGCCGGTCGAGGGTGACGACGGCGACCCCGGTGTCCTTGTCGATGTCCAGCCGCACACTCACGGCCGCTCCAGGACCCACTGCGGAAGCCCGGCGCCGTCGAAGACGACCTGGACGCGGGCGCCGATGCGGATGCGGTCGGGGGGGAAGGAGTCGAGCCGCGCCCCCGGTTCGCTCACCAGGTTGCCCACCAGCCGGATGCGGGGCGCCTCGGCCAGCTCGACGAGGATCACGTTGTAGGGGGCCTGGGCCGCGTAGTCGGGCAGCAGGGGCGGATGCGGGACGACGTAGGACCAGATCCGGCCGCGTCCCGAGGTCCGCCGCCACTCGCTCGCGAAGGACTGGCAGTGCGGGCAGCAGGGGCGGGGCGGGAAGCGGGGTTCGCCGCAGTCGGCGCAGGCCTGGACACGGAGTTCGCCCTGGGCGGCGTACCGCCAGAAGGGGGCGCCGTCGGCGTCGGTGACGGGGGTGAGCATCGCGATCAACTCCTCGGTGCGTTCAGTTGCGGAGCAGCAGGGCGGAGGTCGGGACGCCCTCGCCCGCGGTGACGAGGCAGGTCGCGGCGCCCGGCACCTGGGCGGTGCTGGTCCCGCGCAGCTGCTTGACGCCCTCGTTGATGAGGTTGAAGCCGTGGACGTAGGCCTCGCTTAGCCCGCCCCCGCCGGTGTTGAGGGGCAGCCGTCCGCCGGTCTCCAGGGCGCCTCCCTCGGTGAACGCCCCGCCCTCTCCGCGGCCGCAGAACCCGTACCCCTCCAGGGAGAGCGGCACGAGGGGGGTGAAGGCGTCGTAGATCTGCGCGACGTCGACGTCGGGCGGGGTGAAGTCGGCGTGTTTCCACAGGTGCCGGGCGGCCGCCCAGGCGGGGCCGGTGAGCGGGTCGTCGTTCCAGTAGTTGACCATGCCGTGGTGCTGGGCGGGCAGGCCCTGGGCGGCGGAGTGGACGTACACGGGTGCCCGGCGGCAGTCCCGGGCCCGCTCGCGGCTCACGACCACGCAGGCCAACGCCCCGTCCGTCTCGAGGCAGTTGTCGTACAGGCACAGGGGCTCGCTGATCCACCGGGACGACATGTACATCTCGCGGGTGAGGGGCCGTTCGTACATCACGGCGGCCGGGTTCTGGTTGGCGCGGTTGCGGCAGGCGAGGGCGACGTTGAAGAGGTGGTCGCGGGTGGCGCCGTACTCGTGCAGGTAGCGGCGGGCGAGCAGGGCTATCTCGTCGGCGGGCCGCAGCAGCCCGAAGGGCCGGGTCCACTGGGCGGGGGTGGGGAGCTGGACGGCCGTGTTGGTCCACGGACGCGGCCCGGAGCCCCTCTTCCGCGACCGCCAGGCGACACCCACCGTGGCCTGCCCCGAGGCGATGGCGGCGGCGAGGTGGGCGACGGTGGCGCACGAACCGCCGCCGCCGAACCCGATCTTGCTGAAGAAGCTCAGGTCACCGAACCCGACGGCCTTCGCGAGCTCGACCTCGTCCGTCTCCTCCATGGTGTAGGAGGCGAGCGCGTCGACCTCGCCGGGGGCGATCCCGGCGTCGTCGAGGGCGGCCAGGACGGCCCGGCAGGCGAGGGTCCGCTCGTCCTCGGGGAGGTGCTTGGCGAAGGACGTCTGCCCGATACCGACGATGGCCGTGGCGTCCTTGATTCCGGTCACTGCGGGCATGCCGCACCCACCTCCACACGGCGACAGTGCTGCTGACAGTGCGTCAGGTTACCGCTAATCTGACGGTCAGTCAGCTACCGGGCTCGTGGGCCAGTGGGGAGACCGCTCATGCGTGGTGACATGGAGTGGGGGACGATCCCCGCCCTGGTCCGCTGGTCGGCCGAGCGGTACGCGACGACCGAGGCGGTGGTGGAGGGCCGTACCCGGATCTCGTACGCCGAACTCGGCGCCCGGGTCGAACGCGCGGCGGCGGCCTGTCTGGCGAACGGGGTGCGGGCGGGCGACCGCGTCGCCATCTGGGCCCCGAACTCCCTGGACTGGATGGTGGCGGCGCTGGGCGCGGTGGGGGCGGGAGCGGTGCTCGTGCCGCTGAACACCCGCTTCAAGGGCACGGAGGCGGCGGACGTACTGCGCCGCAGCGGGACGCGTCTGCTGTTCGTGACGGGCACCTTCCTGGGGACGTCGTACGTGGCGTCGCTGCGGCGGGCGACGGCGGAGGGCGCCGGGACCGGCCCGCTGCCGGGGCTTCCCGCGCTGGAGCAGGCGGTGGTGCTCTCGGACGACGCCCCGGCGGACTTCCGGACCTGGAAGGACTTCCTGGCGAGCGGGGAGGGCATCGGGACGGCGGAGGTCCGGGCGCGGGCGGACCGGGTGGCGGGGGAGTGGCCCTCGGACATCGTCTTCACCTCGGGCACGACGGGCCGCCCCAAGGGCGCGGTGATCACCCACGCGCAGACGCTGCGGGCGTACGAGATCTGGACCGACCTGGCGGGACTGCGGCAGGGCGACCGCTACCTGATCGTGAACCCCTTCTTCCACACCTTCGGCTACAAGGCGGGCGTGATCGCCTGTCTGATGCGGGGCGCGACGATGATCCCCCAGCCGGTGTTCAGCGTGGACACGGTCCTCGCGAACGTGGCGTCGGAACGGGTGTCGGTCCTCCCCGGACCGCCGACCCTCCACCAGTCGCTCCTGGACCACGCGTCCCGGGACAAGCACGACCTGTCGGCGCTGCGGCTGGTGGTGACGGGTGCGGCCGTGGTGCCGCTGCGGCTCGTCGAACGCCTGCGGGGCGAACTGGGCGTGGAGACCGTCCTGACGGCGTACGGCCTCTCGGAGGCGAGCGGCGTCGTCACCATGTGCCGTCGCGGGGACGATCCCACCGTCATCGCCTCGACGTCGGGCCGCGCGATCCCCGGCACCGAGGTGCGGGTGGACGCGGCGCCGGGCCGGCCCGGGGAGGTCCTGGTCCGGGGCTTCAACGTGATGCGCGGCTACTACGAGGACGAGACGGCGACGGCGGAGGCCCTGACGGAGGACGGCTGGCTGCGCACCGGCGACGTGGGCGTCCTGGACGCCGCCGGCAACCTGCGGATCACCGACCGTCTCAAGGACATGTTCATCGTCGGCGGCTTCAACGCCTACCCGGCGGAGATAGAGCAGCGCCTCGGCCTGCACCCGGACGTGGCCGACGTGGCCGTGATCGGCGTCCCGGATCCCCGCCTGGGCGAGGTGGGCAAGGCGTACGTGGTCCGGCGGCCGGGCGCGGTGTCCACGGCCGACGACCTGATCGCCTGGGCCCGGCGGGAGATGGCCAACTACAAGGTGCCGAGGGCCGTCGAGTTCGTGACCGCCCTGCCCCGCAACGCGAGCGGCAAGGTGCTGAAGGGGGAGCTGCGGGCCCGGTGACCGCGCCCCCGGACATGCCTCGGCCGCGGTGGCTCCCCCTCCGCGCCACCGCGGCCGGTCCCCGTCGTAACGGCGCCGAAAGAGATGCCTACTTGCCGCCCAGGTCCAGGGCGGGCGGGGCGGGCGCGTGGTTCTCGAGCGTGACGATCTTGTCCTCGGCGGCCGGAGTGGCGGCCGGAGTCGCTGCCGGAGTGGCTGCCGGCGTGACGACCGGTGTGGCGACCGGTGTGGCCGCCTCGGCGTCCGGCGTCGCCGGCCTGTCCAGGGCCGGCAGGATCGGAGCGTGGTTCTCCATCGTGGTGATGTCCGCCGCGACGGCCGTCGGCTGCTTCTCGGTGCTGCTCATGTTCGGCTCCCCCTGGGAGTGTTCAAGTGAGTGAGGCGCCTCTGTCCGGCGATTCCCCCGAGTATCGCCGGACAGCGGCATGTGCCTGAGCCCACCCCCCAGCGGGCTCGAACGGCCCGTCTGCCCCCCGAGGCGACGGACCGTTGAGCAGAGCCTGTCAGGCGGTCATAAACGTTCGATGAACGCCGCCGACGGGATGTTTCATGACGCGTCCAGGGGGGTGAGCAGACGGCGTACCTCGGCCGCCTCGGGCGCTCCGGACCGCTCCAGCAGGGCCAGCGCCTCGTGCCAGCAGGCTCGGGCCCGGTCCGACTGGCCGAGTGCGTGCAGGCTCCGGCCCAGCGCGGTCAGCACACTGCCCCGGATGAGGTCACCGCCGATGAACCCGATCGCCAGCGCCTGTTCGGCGTGCTGCGCGGCCTGGGCCGGACGCCGGTCGGCCAGGTGCAGTTGGGCGATGCGGAAGTGCGTCGTGCCCTCCCACAGGCGCTGCCGGTTGCTGCCGAACATCTCCAGCGCGTCGGACAGCTGCACCAGGCCCTCGGCGAGCCGGCCGGCGCTGATCAGCGCGACGCCGAGGGCGTAACGGCCGTTCGCGAGGCGCAGGGTGAGACCGAGTTGCTGGTAGATGTCGACGCCCTGCCGGGCCAGGGTGACCGCGTCGGGCGGGCGGTTCATCCGCTCGTAGAGCCGCGAGAGGTTGCACAGCGCGTTGGCCTCTCCCGGCCGGTTCCCGTCCGCCCGGTAGCCGTCCCTGGCGGTGGTGAGGAACTTCTCGGCCTCTTCGTAGCGGCCCTGGCCCAGGGCGATGATCCCCCGGTCCGTCGCCGCCCAGCTGACCGGCGTCGCGTCGTCCGCCGCCGTGGCGAGTTCGATCGCGCGCCGGGCCTCCTCGTCCGCCTCGGAGTAACGTCCGGCGGCCAGATGGACGTTGGACAGCGCGGTCCGGGCGCGGCTCTCCGCGCGGACGTCGGCGGCGTCCTGCGCGGCGTCCCGCAGGGCCGTGGCCGCCCACTCGTACTGCTTCGCGTTCGCCCCCGACTCCGCCAGGTCCTTGGCGGCCCAGAGGAGGTCGACGGCACGGCGCAGCCCACTGCCCGTCTGCTGCTGCCGCGCGCAGGCCAGCAGGCACTGCGCCTCCGCGAAGAGCCAGTCGAGGGCCTGCGTCCGCTCGCCGAAGGAGAGCCCGCGGTACGACGTGGGCTCCAGGTGGACGACCGTGCGGTCGCCGGGCCGCTCGATGGCGTAGACCCCGGCGGCCGTCGCCAGATAGAAGTCCAGCAGCCGCGAGAGCGCCGCGTCGCGCTCGCTGGGCGGCCATTCGTCGCGGTCGGCGCAGGCACGCGCGTAGAGGCGCACCAGGTCGTGGAACCGGTAGCGGCCGGGGGCCGCCGACTCCAGCAGGGAGGTGTCCACCAGGGACTCCAGCAGGTCCTCGGTGTCCTCCACCGGCAGGTCCAGGACCGCCGCGGCCGCCGCCAGGGAGGTGTCCGGGCCGTCCGCCAGGCCCAGCAGCCGGAACGCGCGGGCCTGGGCGGGCTCCAGGGCGCCGTAGCCGAGTTCGAAGGTCGCCTTCACCGCCAGGTCGCCCGCCTGGAGCTCGTCCAGCCGGCGCCGTTCGTCCGCCAGCTTGGCGGCCAGCACGGACACCGTCCAGGTGCGGCGGGCGGCCAGCCGGGAGGCCGCGATACGGATCGCCAGCGGCAGGAAACCGCACGCGGCCACCACGTCCAGCGCCGCCTTCCGCTCCGCCGCGACCCGCTCCTCGCCGACGATCCGGGTGAAGAGGGCGAGGGCCTCCTCGGGGGACATCACGTCCAGGTCGACGAGATGCGCTCCCGCCAGGTCCACCATCCGCACCCGTGAGGTGACCAGCGCCGCGCAGCCCTCCGTGCCCGGCAGCAGGGGGCGTACCTGGGCCGCGTCCTTCGCGTTGTCCAGCAGCACCAGGACCCGGCGGCCGTCCAGCACCGAGCGGTACAGCGCCGCCCGCTCCTCCAGGGAGTCGGGGATCGCCGAGTCCGCCGTGCCCAGGGCGCGCAGGAACGATCCGAGGACCGTCTCCGGCTCCGCCGACCGCGGTCCCGCGCCCTGGAGATCGACGTACAGCTGCCCGTCGGGGAAGGCCGGACGGGCCTGGTGGGCCACGTGCACGGCGAGGGTCGTCTTGCCCACGCCCCCGATGCCCGCGAGCGCGGACACCGCCATCACCCGGCCGCCCGCGCCCGTGCCGTCACCGGCCCGCGCCAGCACCTCGCTCAGTTCCCGCACGAAGGAGGTGCGGCCGGTGAAGTCGGGCACGGTGGCGGGAAGCTGTGCGGGCCGTACCCGCACGACCGCAGGTTCCGCCGCCGGCGCCGACGGCTCCGCCAGCTCCGGGTCGGCCTGCAGGATGCGGCGCTGCAACTGCCGCAGCCCGGCCCGCGGATCCACCCCCAGCTCCTCCGCCAGCAGCCGCCGGGTGTCCGCGTACACCGCGAGCGCCTCCGCCTGCCGGCCGCTGCGGTACAGCGCCAGCATCAGCAGTTCGCGCAGTCGCTCGCGCAGCGGGTACGCCGCGGTGAGCGCGGTGAGTTCGGAGACCGCCTCCGCGTGGCAGCCCTGCTCCAGGTCCATGTCCAGCCGGGATTCCAGCAGCCCCAGCCGCCATTCCTCCAGCCGGACGCGCTGCGCCTCCGCGTACGGTCCGGGGACGCCGGCCAGGGCCTCCCCGTCCCACAGCCCCAGCGTCCGGTTCAGCACCTCGCGCGCGTGGGACAGGTCACCGGCGGTCCGTGCCTTCTCCGCGTGTGCCGCCCACTCCTGTGCCACCGCCAGGTCCAGCGCGCCCGCGGCCGGCACGCGCACCGCGTAGCCGCCCGACTCGCTCACCAGGACGCCCGGGTCGAGCACCTTGCGCAGCCGGGAGGCGTAGGTCCGTACCGCCGCCAGCGCCTGCGACGGAGGATCCTCGCCCCACAGCGCGTCGATCAGCTCGGCGGCCGTCGCTGTGCGGCCCTCACGCAGCAACAGGGCCGCCAACAGGGCACGTTGCTGCGGCGAACCGGTGGCCAGCCGCTCGTCGCCGCGACGTGCGCGCACCGGGCCGAGCACGTCGAAGCGCAGCGTCGCCGGCTCCTCGGGGGGAGCGGGACGTCTCTGCTCCGGCACACGCGGGTCGCGGTGTCCTACCCGGTCGTCCATCAGGGCTCCCCTTAGGCATCCGAATCAAGGACCTGTCCAGCCGATCACGCCGCAGACGCGGGATCCGGCACGCGCGTCCGCGGCGTCGTCGTCGGTTGCCGACGCTCCGCGTCGACGCCCTCCTCCGCCTTGCAGCCGCAGGCGCCGGATCCCGCTCACCGGCACCGATTCGGCACCGTCACTCTCCTGCGGCGTGATCGGCCGGAAAGGTCCAGGCCCAGTTTGCCCTGTCCATGCCGGAACCGTCAGCTTCCCCGGGAGGTGCCCGGGAGTCCACACGCCCCACACATCCGATGTGCACACATCCCCACAGAGCCGATCGACTCCGGCACCCGCCCACTAGCTGACGATCCGTCAGATCGGCGCTACCGTGCCCCCATGGAGAACGCATTGGAGACCGCGAAGGCCACCGAGAACCTCCCGCTGATCATCTCCGTCGACGACCACACCGTGGAGCCGAGCACCGTCTGGCAGGACCGCCTCCCGAAGAAGTACCTCGACACCGGACCCCGCGTCGTCCGGGCCCCGCTGAAGGAGATGACCTTCCTCGGCGGCCGCTTCAAGCCCGTCATGGGCGAACCCGGCGACGACGGCCCGATCGGCGACTGGTGGATCTACGAGGACCTGCACCGCCCCCTCACCCGCCTGGACACCGCCGTCGGCTTCAGCCGGGACGAGATCAAGCTGGAGGTCATCACCTACGAGCAGATGCGCCCGGGGTCCTACGACGTCCCGTCCCGCCTCGCCGACATGGACGTCAACCACGTCCAGTCCGCCGTCTGCTTCCCCACCTTCCCCCGCTTCTGCGGCCAGACCTTCACCGAGGCCGCCGACCACGAACTGGGCCTGCTGTGCGTGCGCGCCTACAACGACTGGATGGTGGAGGAGTGGTGCGGCCCGCAGGCGCGCGGCCGGCTGATCCCGCTCACCCTCATCCCGCTCTGGGACGCCGAACTGGCGGCGGCGGAGGTCCGGCGCAACGCCGCCCGCGGGGTCCGCGCGGTCGCCTTCTCCGAGATACCCCCGCACCTGGGCCTGCCCTCCGTCCACACCGACGACTGGGACCCCTTCCTCGCCGCCTGCGACGAGACCGGCACGGTCGTGGCCATGCACATCGGCTCCTCGAGCCGGATGCCCTCCACCTCCGCCGACGCCCCGCCCGCCGTCGGCTCCACCATCACTTTCGCCAACTGCTGCTTCTCGATGGTCGACTGGCTGATGAGCGGCAAGTTCGAGCGCTTCCCGAACCTCAAGGTGATGTACGCGGAGGGCCAGATCGGCTGGATCCCCTACATCCTGGAGCGCGCCGACGTGGTGTGGGAGGAGAACCGGGGCTGGGGCGGGGTCGCGGACAAGGTCCACCGTCCCCCGTCGGAGCTGTTCGCCGACCACGTCTACGGCTGCTTCTTCGACGACGCCTTCGGCCTCAGGAACCTCGACTCCATCGGCGTCGGGAACGTCCTCTACGAGACCGACTACCCGCACTCCGACTCCACCTGGCCGAAGTCGCGCGAGGTCGGCGAGGCGCAGATGGGCCACCTGGCGCCGGACGTCGTGGAGCGGATCGTGCGAGGCAACGCGATCGACCTGCTGGGGCTGACCCCGGACGGCCTCTGGAGCCCGCGGTGAGCCTCGACTACGGCATCCAGCTCCCGGTCCAGTCCCAGTCCACGCTCTACGCCGAACCCTGGGAGGCCGACGCGGGCCCCGCCGACCTCGTGGCGGTCGCCCGCGCCGCCGACCGCGCCGGATTCGCCTATGTCGCCGCCTGCGACCACGTGGCGATCCCGCACCGGCTGGCCGAGGCCATGAGCACGGTCTGGTACGACCCCGTGGCCACCCTCGCCCACCTCGCCGCCGTGACCGAACACGTCCGGCTGCTCGCGCACGTCGCCGTCGTCGGCCTGCGCCACCCCCTGCTCACCGCCAAGCAGTACGCGACCCTGGACCACCTCAGCGGCGGCCGGCTGATCCTCGGCGTCGGCGCCGGTCACGTACGGGAGGAGTTCGAGGCGCTGGGGATGGACTTCGAACGGCGGGGAGCGGTCCTCGACGAGACGATCGACGCGCTGCGCGCCGCGCTCGGGCCGGACGAGTTCCCCTCCCACCACGGCAAGGCGTACGACTTCGAGGGGCTGGGGCAGCGGCCCAGACCGGCCCAGGCGCGGGTGCCGCTCTGGGTCGGCGGATCCTCCCCGGCCGCCGTCCGCCGGGCCGCCCTCAAGGGCGACGGCTGGCTGCCCCAGGGCGACCCGCGGGACCGGCTGCCCGCGCAGATCGAGACCGTCAGACGGCTCCGGAGCGACGAGGACACGCCGTTCACGATCGGCGCCATCACCGAGCCCCTGTACGTCGGCACCCCCGGCTGGGATGTCGGCCGCCGCACCCTCACCGGGTCCCCGCAGGCCCTCGCCGAGTCGCTGCGGGCCTACGGGGCGATGGGCGTCGACCAGATCCAGGTGCGCTTCCGCTGCCGGAGCCGCACCGAACTCACCGACCAGATAGGCCTGTTCGGAGCCGAGGTGGGATCCCTGCTCGGCAGCGCCGCTTGAAGTTCGAATAGGACAGACCTCCTTCTCCTGACGCACGTATCTGACGATCCGTCAGCTACGGCGATACGATGCCGAGCTCCACCGATGCGAAGGGAGCCGGCATGGGCAAGCTCGACGGACGGGTGGTCCTCGTCACCGGATCGGCGCGCGGCCAGGGCGAACAGGAGGCGCGGCTGTTCCGGGAGGAGGGCGCCGAGGTGGTCGTCGCCGACGTGCTCGACGAGCAGGGGAAGGCGCTCGCCGACGAGATCGGCGCGCTGTACGTCCACCTCGACGTGGGCCGCGAGGAAGACTGGACCGGGGCCGTCCGCGCGGCCAAGCGGGCGTACGGCCATCTCGACGGCCTCGTCAACAACGCGGGCATCCTGCGCTTCAACGCCCTCGTCGACACCCCACTCGACGAGTTCATGCAGGTCGTGCGGGTCAACCAGGTCGGCTGCTTCCTGGGCATCCGGACCGCCGCGCCGGAGCTGTCCGACGGGGGCACCATCGTCAACACCGCCTCCTACACCGGGCTCACCGGCATGGCCGCCGTCGGCGCCTACGCGGCGACCAAGCACGCCGTACTCGGCCTCACCCGGGTCGCCGCCCTGGAGCTGGCGCCCCGCCGTATCCGGGTCAACGCGGTGTGTCCCGGAGCCGTCGACACCGCGATGTCCAACCCGTCCCGGCTGGAGCCGGACTCCGACCCCGAGGAGACGACCCGCGCCCTGGACTCCCTCTACCGCAAGCTCGTGCCCCTGGGCCGGATCGGTCGCGCGGACGAGGTGGCCCGGCTCGCCCTCTTCCTCACCTCGGAGGACTCGTCCTACATCACCGGGCAGCCGTTCGTGATCGACGGGGGATGGCTGGCGGGCGTTTCGGTCATCTGACCGTTCGTCGGCTATTGACCATCCAGGTGCCCGGTGCCACAGTCGGCGGCATCCGCTGAATCTGACGAACCGTCAGTTAATCGAGATCCAGGAACCGGGACGGTGAACCTCCGTGGAATTCGGGCTCTTTGTACAGGGATACGTGGGCAAGCGGGCCGAGACCGATCCGCTCGCCGAGCACAAGGCGCTGATGGAGGAGACCGAGTACGTCATCCAGGCGGACAAGTCCGGCTTCAAGTACGCCTGGGCGTCCGAGCACCACTTCCTGGAGGAGTACTCGCACCTCTCCGCCAACGACGTCTTCCTCGGCTACCTCGCCCACGCGACCGACCGCATCCACCTCGGCTCGGGCATCTTCAACCCGCTCGCCCAGGTCAACCACCCGGTGAAGGTCGCCGAGAAGGTCGCCATGCTCGACCATCTCACCGAGAACCGCTTCGAGTTCGGCAGCGGACGCGGCGCCGGCTCGCACGAGATCCTCGGCTTCCTCCCCGGCATCACCGACATGAACTACACGAAGGAGATCTGGGAGGAGACCATCGCCGAGTTCCCGAAGATGTGGCTCCAGGACGAGTACGTCGGCTTCCAGGGCAAGCACTGGCAGCTGCCGCCGCGCAAGATCCTGCCGAAGCCGTACGGGAAGTCGCACCCGGCGATGTGGTACGCGGCCGGCTCGCCGCCCTCGTACGCGATGGCCGCCCGCAAGGGGCTCGGGGTGCTCGGCTTCAGCATCCAGAAGGTGTCCGACATGGAGTGGGTGCTGGAGCAGTACAAGACGGCGGTGGTGAACGCCGAGCCGATCGGCGACTTCGTCAACGACAACGTGATGGTGACGACGACGGCGATCTGCGCGCCGACGCACGACGAGGCGATCCGGATCGCCGTCAACGGCGGGCTGCACTATCTGCCGTCGCTGGTGTTCCGGTACCACGACACCTTCCCCCGGCCCGAGGGCTTCCCGGTCTGGCCGGAGACGCTGCCCGAGTACAACGCCGAGTTCGTCGAACTCCTCGTCGAGGAGGAGCTGTTGATCTGCGGCGATCCGGACGAGGTGCTGCGCCAGTGCAAGCGCTGGGAGCAGGCGGGGGCGGATCAGCTGTCCTTCGGGCTGCCGGTGGGGGTGCCGAAGGAGGAGACGCTCCAGACGATCCGGCTGATCGGTGAGCAGGTCATTCCGAAGATCGACACGGATCCGGTCCATCGGACCACGCGGTTCCGGCAGGGCGCGTAGCCGCCGTCGCGGACTTGCGGGCGCGTCGTCGCCCCGGGGGGTGCGGGTCGCCTGGCGGCTGCGGGTCCGTCGTGGCTGGTCGCGCCCACGCGGCGGAGCCGCACAGCGGTACAGCCCCGCGCCCCTTCGGGGCGCCCATCGCATCGGAGTTGAGAAGGAGCCCGCATGCTCGATCACGTCATCAAAGGGGCGACCGTCGTCGATGGGACGGGCGCGCCCGGGTTCGTCGCCGACGTCGGGATCCGGGACGGGAAGATCGCCGTCATCGGGTCGGTCACCGAGGTCTCCCGGACGAGTGAGGACGCGTCCGGGCTCGTCCTCGCTCCCGGGTTCGTCGATCCGCACACGCACTACGACGCCCAGTTGTTCTGGGATCCGTACGCCACCCCGTCCCTGAACCACGGGGTGACCACGGTCGCCGCCGGAAACTGCGGGTTCACGCTCGCGCCGTTGCATCCGGACCGTCCCGAGGACGCCGACTACACACGTCGGATGATGTCCAAGGTGGAGGGCATGTCCCTGGTCGCCCTGGAGGAGGGGGCGCCCTGGAGCTGGAACGGCTTCGGGGAGTACCTGGACGCGCTGGAGGGACGGATCGCCGTCAACGCCGGGTTCATGGTGGGGCACTGCGCGCTGCGCCGGTACGTGATGGGCGCGGACGCGGTGGGCGGGCAGCCGAGCGAGGAGCAGCTGGCCGGCATCGTCCGGCTGCTGCACGAGGCCATGGACGCGGGCGCGTGGGGATTCTCCACCACGCAGTCCTCGACCCACTCCGACGGGGACGGCCGGCCGGTCGCCTCCCGGCACGCCCGGCCGGAGGAGCTGCTCGCGCTGTCCCGGGCCGTCGGCGAGCACGAGGGCACCCAGATCGAGGCGATCGTGGCGGGCTGCCTGGACCAGTTCAGCGACGCCGAGATCGATCTGTTCGTGGAGATGAGCGCGGCCGCCGGACGCCCTCTGAACTGGAACGTCCTCACCGTCGACGCGGCCGTCCCGGAACGCGTGCCCCGGCAGCTCATGGCGAGCGAACGGGCGCGGAAGGCCGGCGGCCGGGTCGTCGCGCTGACCATGCCGATCCTCACGCCGATGAACATGTCCCTGGGCACGTTCTGCGCGCTGAACCTGATCCCGGGGTGGGGGCCGGTCCTCGGCCTGCCGGTCCCGGAACGGATCGGGCGGCTGCGGGACCCGGAGGTGCGGGCGGAGCTGCTGAGGCGGGCGACCTCCAAGGAGGCGGGCGTCTTCCGGCGGCTGGCGAACTTCGGGCGGTACGTCATCGGCGACACCTACAGCGCGGTGAACGAGGGCCTCACCGGGCGGGTCGTCCGCGACATCGCCGCCGAACGCGGCCTGGACCCCTTCGCCTGTCTGGTCGAGATCTGCGCCGCCGACGAACTGCGTACGGTGCTGTGGCCCATGCCGACGGACAACGACCCGGACTCCTGGGCCCTGCGGGCGGACACCTGGAGCCACGAGGACGTCCTGCTCGGCGGCTCCGACGCGGGCGCGCACCTGGACCGGATGTGCGGGGCGCCGTACACCACGCGCTTCCTCGGCGACTGTCTGCGCGGCCGGAAGCTGGCGGGCCTGGAGCAGGCGGTGAAGATGCTGACGGACGACCCGGCGCGGCTGTTCGGCCTCCGGGAGCGGGGCCGGATCCAGGAGGGCTGGCACGCGGACCTGGTCCTCTTCGACCCGGAGCGGATCGACGCGGGCAAGGCCACCCTGGTGCACGACCTGCCGGGCGACAGCCCGCGGCTGGACTCCAGGGCGATCGGCGTGCGGGCGGTCTGGGTCAACGGGGTGGCGGCCATCCGGGACGACGTCGTGACGGGCGCCGTGCCGGGCCGGGTGCTGCGCTCGGGGCGGGACACCAGGACGGTGAGCACCAGGTGACCGACGGGACCGGTGGCAGCGGCGGGACCGGTGGCAGCGGCGGGACCCGTGGTAGCGGTGGGACCCGTGGTAGCGGTGGGACCGGTGGCAGCGGCGGTGCCGGCGGGCAGAAGCTGTTCGTCGGCGGCGTCTGGGTGGAGCCCGACGGCGGCCACTACGAGGTCGTCGACCCGGCGACCGAGGCAACCGTCGGCTGGGCCCCGGAGGCCTCCAGGGACCAGGCGCGCGCGGCCTGCGCGGCGGCCGGCGAGGCCTTCGGGCCGTGGTCGCGCACCCCGCCGGAGGAACGGGCGGCGACCCTGGCCCGGGCGGCCGACATCATGCGCGCCCGGCTGCTGCCGTACGCCGAGCTGGCCCAGGCGGAGACCGGCGCCACGACCGGTACCGCGCGCGGGATGCAGGTCGGGGTGGGGGTGGCCCGCTTCCGGCGCTACGCGCGCGTGGAGCCCGCCGAGTGGCCGATCGCGCCGCAGGTCAACGAGGCCGGGCCGATGGGGAGGGCGGGCGTGATGGGCGCGGTCGCCGTACGGCATCCGGTCGGGGTCGTCACCTGCGTCACCTCCTACAACAACCCGTGGGCGAACCCGGCCGGAAAGGTCGCCCCCGCCCTCGCCATGGGCAACACGGTGGTCGTGAAACCGGCCCCGCAGGACCCCCTGTCCGTCTACCGGATGGCGGAGGCGCTGGAGGCGGCGGGCGTGCCGCGCGGCGTGGTGAACGTCGTCTCGGGGCGCGCCGTCGAGATCGGCGAGACGGTGGTGTCGTCGCCGGACGTCGACATGGTCAGCTTCACCGGTTCGACGGCGGTCGGGCAGCGCATCGCCGAGGTGTGCGGCCGGGACATGAGACGCCAGTTGATGGAGCTGGGCGGGAAGGGCGCGGCGGTCGTCCTCGACGACGCGGACCTCGCCTCGGCGGTGGCCGGCATCGGCACCACCTTCTCCTTCTACAGCGGCCAGATCTGCACCGCCCCGACGCGGGTGCTGGCGCAGCGCGGGGTGTACGACCGACTGGTGGAACAACTCGCCGCGTACGCGGGCAGGTTGACCGTGGGCGATCCCCGGGAGCCGGACACGGTGGTCGGCCCGGTGATCTCGGCCGCCCATCGGGACCGGGTGGAGTCGTACGTCGAACTCGGCCGGAAGGAGGGGGCGGTGGTCGTCGCGGGCGGTGAACGCCCGCCGCTGGAACGGGGTTTCTTCGTCGCCCCCACCCTCCTCGCCGACTGCACGAACGACATGCGGGTGGCCCGGGAGGAGATCTTCGGCCCGGTGGTCACGGTCATCCCCTTCGACGAGGAGGAAGAGGGAATCGCCCTGGCCAACGACAGCGACTACGGCCTGATCGACTACGTCTGGTCGGCCGACGTGGCCCGGGCCTTCCGCGTCGCCCGCCGGCTCCGGGCCGGCGGCGTCGGCGTCAACACCGTGGGCCGCAACATGGAGGCGCCGTTCGGGGGCTTCAAGCGGAGCGGCGTCGGACGGGACGTCGGCTCGTACGCGCTGCACGCGTACAGCGAGGTGCAGTCGATCGTCTGGCCGGGCTGACGTCGCCGTCAGTCCGCCAGGTCCACCCGCACGGTGAGCAGCGCCGTTCCCAGGGCCCGTACCGCCGCGCTGTTGCCCTTGGGCAGGGTGCGCAGCCGGGCGACCGGGTCGTCGTCGGGCATCGGGTGGGCCGTACCGGAGTGCCATCGACCGCCCACCCGCACCCGCACCCGGGGATCGGCCCGGATGTTGCGGACGTACTGCGACCGCTCCCCGAACTCCGAGACCAGCCAGAACGTGTTGCCGACCCGGCGGCCGCCCAACGGAGTGCGCCGGGGCAGGCCGGAGACGCGGCCGGTGGTCTCCAGGAGCGTGTGGAACGGCAGGCGGCGCATGAGCGGGTTGGCGAGGTACCGCTGGACGGCGGTGGTCGCGCGGAAACGGAGGTCGGCGGGGCGGGACATCGTCCGTTGGGCTCCTTCACACGAGGCGCTGTTGCTTGAATGGTCCCCGACGCCGTCGGCGTGACGAGAGCGGGGGCTGCACATGCGCTTCGTGACCTGGAACCTGTGGTGGCGGTTCGGCCCCTGGCGGGAACGGCGGAAGGCCATCCTGGCCGTACTGCGCGAGCTGGACCCCGACGTGGTCGGCCTCCAGGAGGTGTGGGCGGCCGGCGCCGAGAACCTCGCCGAGTGGCTGGCCGACGAGCTGGGCCTGCACTGCACCTGGGCCCCCTCACCGGCCCCTGAACGCTGGCGGAAGCGGATCGCCGAACCCGACGCCGGCTCGGTCGACATCGGCAACGCGGTGCTGAGCCGCTGGCCGGTGGTGGAGCGGGAGACGCTGCTGCTGCCCGCGCCCCCCGAACTGGCCGACGGCCGAGCGGCCCTCTACGCCCGCGTGGCCGCCCCCGCCTTCGACATCCCCTTCTTCACCACCCACCTCACCTCCGCCGCGCACGCCTCGGAGGTGCGCCGCGCCCAGGTCACCGCCCTCGCGGAACTCGTCGCCCGGCACCGCGACGGCACGCCCTTCCCGCCCGTCGTCACCGGCGACTTCAACGCCCGGCCGGACTCCGGCGAGGTGCGCCTCTTCGGCGGGACGAGGACCGCGCCGGCCGTCCCCGGCCTGGTCCTCCACGACGCCTGGGACTACGCCGACCCGACCGCCCCCGCCGCCACCTGGACCCCCGAAAACCCCTTCGCGGCCCGCCTGCCGGAACCCGCCGTCCGCATCGACTACATCCACGTGGGCCCACCCGGCCCGATCGGCGAGGGCCACGTCCGGCACGTCCGCCGGGCGGGCCACGGCCCCGTGGACGGCGTCTGGCCCTCGGACCACGCGGCAGTGGTCGCGGACCTGGCGGAGGAGGAGACGGCGATCATCTAAGCCGTCTCACCCTTCTCCCCCTTCTCACCCGTCCCCTCCGTCCCGAAGGCCCGGGCGACGGCGAGGCTGTCCTCGTACACGTGGTGCCGGGTGACCAGGCCGCCCTCGATCGTGAGGTGCAGCGCGAACCGGGCGCGATAGGCCCGCCCGGTGGAGCGGGCGGTCTGCCGGATCTCGCCGAGCACGACCGCGTCGTCGCCGTCGACGAGGACGCGTTCGATCCCGGTGGCCGCCTGCCCGGGCACATGGTGCTCGGCGAGCTCGCGGTAGTGGGCGGCGGCGTCGGCACGGGTGGCCCGGTGACGGATCCACGGGGTGGCGCTCCGCGCACGACCGTGCTCGTCCTGCGGCCAGTCCAGCCTCCAGTCGCTCCGCTCGGCGTACAGCTCCGCGATGCGCTCGGGGTCCCCTTCGCCGATCCGGCGCAGCAGTTCTTGGACCACGGCGCGAGGAGTCGTGGGGGTGGCTGAGGACACGGTGGATCCCTCCGGTGCGGAAGCCGCGTCCCACTGACGCGACGAGGCCGCCATCATCTCCGGCGGAGACGGCTCGGAGCGATTACCTCCGACGTAACCGTCCTCCTCGCAAAGGGAGTTGTGCGTCCCGCCGGGCGGCAGGGGACATGCGCACCTTCCTGAAGACCGGCTACCGCCTCGCCCAGGCCGAGGACGACGCCGTCGCCATCGGTCGCAATTTGGCGGACAAGAACTCCGGCAAGGGGGTCGTCCGGGAGGCCAACAAGGCCCTCGACACCGGCACCCCGGAGGCTCTGCGCGCCTTCCTGGAGACCGGCTACCGTCTCGCCCGGGCCGAGGACGACCGCGTCGCCGTGGCCCGCATCCTGGCCGACCCGAAGATCAGCGCCGCCCTGCGCGCGGCCGCCGAAAGGGTCATCGACGGGACGCCGGAGGAGCTGCGGTACTTCCTGGAGGCCGGGCGGTACGAGGTAGGCGGCTAGGAATGGTCCGCCGGGAGGGTGCTACCCTCCCGGCGTTCAAGATCGAAACGGGGGAGCCGATGGCGGCCAGGTCGAGCAGGGGCACCGGGGCCGTCGCGGCGGCACTCTGCACAGTCACGCTGGTGGCGGGCTGCGCGTCGGGCTCCGGCGCGGACGAGCCCACGAGTCACCCCACGCAGGACCTGAGCATCACCGCCGAGGTCGGCGAGCGCTTCACGCTCTCCGTCCCGGAGAACGCGTCCACCCGCGAGCACTGGTTCGTGGTCGCCCCGCAGCCGGACGCGTCGGTGGTCCGCGCCGCCGACCGCAGCTACGAGTCGGCCGACGACGGCAAGTCGGTCGGCGGCGGCGGCACCCTTGTCTTCACCTTCGAGGCCACCGGCAAGGGCAGCACCCGGATCGTGCTGCTGCACTGCACGTTCCCCACGGCGCAGACCGCGGCCTGCGGAGGCGGCGCCAGTCCGACCCCGTCCCCGTCCCCGACCCCGACGACCGAGCCGGAGCGGGTCACCTACCGGGTCGACGTGCGCTGACCGCGTCGAGCAGGGCGGCGAAGGCGCGGGGGGTGGTGGTGAGGACGGAGTGGGTGGGGTCGGCGGATTCGGTGAGGTGGATGGCGCCGGGGCCGGGGTCGGCGGATATATGGACGCAGGATTCGCCTTGCCCGCAGTAGGACGACTTCTGCCAGGTGTGGGTGGGCATCGGCTCCCCTTACAGGTCGTGGATGAGGTCGTGGATGAAGTCGCGGGACTTCGATGGCTCCAGTGCCACGCGCTCCATGCGGTCCAGCAGGATGCGGTACATCTCCAACTGTGCCTCCGCGTCGAGGAGTACGGGCCCATGGGACTGGTCGAGTGAGACCGTGTCGAGCTGGGGCATGAGGCCGGACGCGTAGTGGATGTTCTGTCCGGATCCGGGGTAGGCGCCGATGGCGAACGGGATCACCTGGACGGTGATGTGCTCGCGTTCGCTCTGCTCCAGGAGGTGCTCAAGCTGTCGCTTGGCGGCGGATGGGCCGCCGACGGGTACGCGAAGGGCGGCTTCGTGAATGACGGCGCGGAACGGGACCGGGTCGTTCCTGTCCAGGAGCGCCTGGCGCTGGAGCCGGTGGCTCACGCGGAGTTCGATGTCCGATCGTGAGAATTCGGGTACGACCTGCCGGAAGATCTCGCGGGCGTGGTCGGTGGTCTGGAGCAGCCCCGGGATGTGCGCGGTGTTGGCGGACCGCAGCGCGGTGGCGTGATGCTCCAGTTCCGCGATGTTCAGGAGCGCCGGCGGAAGCACATCCCGGAACGTCTCCCACCATCCGCGTGTCTTGTCGGCCGCCATGCCGACCAAGGCCTCGATGAACGCGGGGTCCGAGCACGTGTACGCGCGGGCCAGTGCCCTCACGCGCTCGGGACTCACGCCGAACCGGCCTGACTCCACGTTGCTCAGCTGCCCCTGGCTCGTTCCAAGCGTGCGCGCGGCTTCGGTCGCTGTCATGCCCGCGCGCTCGCGCAACTTGCGCAACTCCACGGCGAGCCGAAGGCGGCGGGCCGTCAGCGGGGGTCGTGGGGGCACGTAGATCCTCCTGGACACGTGTTCTGTCGGTCGCTCACACGAGGGAGATATAAGCAGAAGTATCTCGAAGGTTCGCAAATTACATTTGCTGAGCCCTATCTTCTTGCTCAGGCGCCCCGCCCGGAAGCGCACCGTGGGACGCCACGGCATCGACACCAGGCACCCGTTCAACTCCCCTCAGTGACCGGAGACTTCCGATGGCCACCGTATCCCCGTCCTGGAACTACACCCTGCACCTTCCCCGCGATCCACGCGCACCGGGTATCGCGAGGGGCGCCCTGAGACTGATCCTCGCCGCTCACGAGCTGCCCGGACTCACCCCCACCGCGGAGCTCCTCGCGGCCGAGCTGCTGGCGAACTCGCACCTGCACACCGAGGGCCCGTACGCCCTGCGCCTGATGTCGACCCGGCCGGGCGGAGTCCGCGTGGCCGTCTGGGACACGGACCCGCGCGTCCCTCCCGGCTTCAAGGGGGATGCCCTGGGCGCCGCCCCGCCGTACGAGTCGGAACACGGCCGGGGCCTGCACCTCGTAAAGGCGTGCGCGGACGATGTGGGGGTGTCGGTACTCCGCTACCTCGGCGCGTCGAAGGGCGGGAAGCTGCTGTGGGCGGACTGCGGGGGAGAGGCGAAGTGGTGAGTACGCGGTGCCCGGCCCGGCAGGGCGCCCGAGCCGCCCTACGGCCGCTACTGGGCGACCTCACCGTTGCCGTACCACCAGGCCACTTGGCCGTGACCGGCCCAGGCGTCCAACGCGTGCTCGAGGGCAGCTGGATCCGTGGCGCGCTCGATCGTGATCACGGCGAAGCGCAGGGTGGCAGGGGACTCGACCAGCCCGCCCAGACCTTCGACGGCTTCGTGCAGCGCGGTCAGAGCTTCCGGTGAGAAGGTGCCGGGCTCTGGAGCGGCCTGGATGCAGTACGCGCCCCCGAGGGGTCGGACGGCGACGCGGACGTCATCCCCCGCACCGCTCGCTCCGTTCCTCACTGGGTGAAGAACGACACCGGATGACGGGGGTCCGCCGTACACACGAACAGGCCTGCGTGGCCACCGCGTCCCACGGTCATGCCCACCGGCTCCCGTGCGGCTCGTCCCGCCTCGCTCGTCGGGTCCAAGCCGCGTTCCCCCAGCGGCTGGAACCGGCCCCCGTCTTCGTACTCGTACGAGTCGAGCTGGAGGAACAGCTCCAGTGGTGCCCCGCATCCGTCCTCGCCGCAGTCCATCGACTCGGGGCGGTCCGTCACACCCCAGCTCATGCTGCCGCCGACCTTGTAACCGGGAGTCGGTGACAGCTCGTCCGGGAGCTCCTCGTCCCAGGAGTGCTCCGTCACGCGTTCGGGGTGCAGGACGCACGGCAGGGGGATCATGTCCCCGTCCCAGTGGGTGTCCGGCTCCGGTTGCTCGCCCTCGGGAAGCGGGTTCAGAACGTCCGCCGCCGTTCGCCAGAACAGCCGACACGCCTGGCCCCAGCCCTCCGGGTGCGGCTGGTCGTGCCAGTCCGGGCACCACAGGAGCTGCACCAGGTCCGCGCCCTCCGGGAAACGGATCTCCGGAAAGTCCGCCGCCGTCAACTGGGCCACCGGGACCAGGTGATACGGGCCCAGTTGTCTGCGGTTCACGTCGCGGTGCTCGGCGCAGCGCGGCCACGGCTCGTCCGCCGGCCACCACAGCGGGCCCCCGATGTGACTGTCGCGCGGGCCCGGCCGACCTCGGCGCGGGTGCAGTCGTACGGCCGGGAGGCGAGTCGTGCGAGTCATCCGGGCAGTCTCGCAAGTCCCCTTCAGCCGCCGCTACGCCCGCCCGGGAAAACCGGGTTCGTGAAGGCCGCCGGCGGGCCGGGCGGCGGAGGCGTCGTCGCCTTCAGAGAACAGCTCGGCCGGGCCACGGCCCGCAGCCCTCCGTCGGAGCCGGACGTCGGAGCCGGACAGGCGGCCGCTGGACACCCCGGGCGCGTTCTGATGCCAATGCCGACCAGTCGGTATGGACACCCGCCCCCTCTCCCGGTACAGATGAGGACGTCACCCGCGACGACGCCGTCGAAAGAGCCGTACGCAGCGAAAGGCCCCCCATGCGCATCGCCGTCACGATCTTCCTCACCGACGAGACGATCACCCCCACCCGCCTCGCCCGTGAGCTGGAGGAGCGTGGGTTCGCCGGGCTCTATCTGCCCGAGCACACGCACATCCCCGTCGAGCGCACCAGCCCCTACCCGGCCGGCGGCGACCTGCCCCGCGAGTACGGCCGCACCCTCGACCCCTTCGTCGCCCTCGGTCAGGCGGCGGCGGTGACGCGGACGCTGGGCCTCGGCACCGGCATCACGCTCGTCGCCCAGCACGACCCGATCGACCTCGCCAAACAGATCGCCACCGTCGATCACCTGTCGGGCGGCCGCCTCACCCTCGGCCTCGGTTACGGCTGGAACGTGGAGGAGGCCGCCGACCACGGCGTCGACTGGCGTACCCGTCGTGAACTGGTCCGGGACCGGATGCGGCTGATGCAGGCCCTGTGGGCGCAGGAGCCGACCGCGTACGAGGGCGAGTACGGCAGCGTCCGCGCCAGCACGGCGTACCCCAAGCCCGTACAGAAGCCGCGCGGGCCGGTCGTCGGCCCCCGCACCCTCGTCGGCGGCGCCGCCGGACCGAAGCTGTTCTCGCACATCAGCGAGTACGCCGACGGCTGGCTGCCGATCGGCGGCCGTGGCCTGTCCGAGGCGCTCCCCGTGCTGCGCTCGGCGTGGGCGGACGCGGGCCGCGAGCCGGACGCCCTCCAGGTCGTGCCGTACGCCGTCCAGCCGTCCCCCGGCAAGCTCGCGTACTACGCCGAGCTGGGCATCGAGGAGGCCGTGGTGCAGCTGCCGCCGGTGGGGGAGGCGGAGGCGCTGCGCGCACTCGACGAGTTCACGCCGTACCTCTAGGAGCCGCTTTTCGCCGACGGTCCGAAGTCGGGCGGCCACAGCTGGTCCCCGGCGGGCTCGTCGTCGCCCTGCCGCCAACCCGGGTCCGTGGCACAGGGTGTGGACGTGCCGCCGGTGAAGTAGTCGCGGTCCGCGAACCACTGGAAGGACACGCGCTCGTCGCCGTCCGAGCGGGAGGCGTACAGATCCCAGTAGTCGCCGGAGACGTTCTCCCGGTAGGAGGTGATGTCCCAGCCGGTGTCCTCGAGATGGTCGCGCAGCCGGCGCAGACCGGGGATCGCCTGCTCGGCGGGGACGTGGTCGAGCGCCCAGTCGTGGCTGACGCTGTAGACGCCGTCGACGGTCTCGTCGGTCAGACCGCCCCGGTAGCAGTAGTTCGAGCCGACCGTGTTCTCGGTGGAGACCCCGATCTTCTCGACGCCGGGCCTGATGGTGCGGGTGAACCCGAGGACGTCGTACGCCTCCCGGGAGCGGTCGACGGCGCGGTCCACCATCTCCTCGGGCGTGACGCGCGGGTAGTCCGACGCGTCCTTCGTCACCACGGCGATCCAGCCGAAGAAGGCGACGACGAGGAGCAGCGGAACGGCGACGAGCACCGCGCAGCCGATACCGAAGGCCTGCGCGGCGGTGCGGCCGGCCGGGACGGGCGCGGTGGCGGGTGCGTGGGCGGTGGCGGGTGCGGTGGCGATCTCCTCGGGCATACGGCGACCGTAGGTCGGCCGGGGCGCGCGGGGCATCGGTACGGCTGCGGGCGCGGGATGGGTACGCGTACTCAGAGTCCCAAGCTTGGAAAACGTGATCGTATGCTCGAAGGATGACGACTTCCGCGACCTCCGGAACCGGCCCCGGCCCGACCCCCGGCCCCACCGAGAACTCCATGCGTCGCGCTCTCAAACGGGCTCGTGACGGCGTCGCCCTGGACGTCGGCGAGGCGGCCGTGCTGCTCCAGGCGCGCGGTGCGGCGCTGGAGGACCTCACCGCCTCCGCCGCCCGGGTGCGGGACGCCGGCCTGGAGGCGGCCGGCCGGCCCGGCGTCATCACGTACTCGAAGAGCGTCTTCATCCCCCTCACCCGGCTCTGCCGTGACAAGTGCCACTACTGCACCTTCGTCACCGTCCCCGGCAAGCTGCGCCGGGCCGGACACGGGATGTTCATGTCGCCGGACGAGGTGCTCGACATCGCCCGGCGCGGTGCCGCCCTCGGCTGCAAGGAAGCCCTCATCACCCTCGGCGACAAGCCGGAGGAGCGGTGGCCCGAGGCCAGGGAATGGCTCGACGCGCACGGCTACGACGACACCATCGCCTACGTCCGCGCCATCTCCATCCGCATCCTGGAGGAGACGGGGCTGCTGCCGCACCTCAACCCGGGGGTGATGAGCTGGACCGACTTCCAGCGGCTGAAGCCCGTCGCGCCCAGCATGGGCATGATGCTGGAGACCACCGCCACCCGGCTGTGGTCCGAGCCCGGCGGTCCGCACCACGGCTCCCCGGACAAGGAGCCCGCCGTCCGGCTCCGGGTCCTGGAGGACGCCGGCCGCTCCTCCGTCCCGTTCACCTCCGGGCTGCTGATCGGCATCGGCGAGACGTACGAGGAGCGCGCCGAGTCGCTGTTCGCCCTCCGCAAGGTCTCCCGCGCCTACCACGGCATCCAGGAGCTGATCATCCAGAACTTCCGCGCCAAGCCGGACACCGCGATGCGCGGGATGCCGGACGCGGAACTCGACGAGCTGGTCGCGACCGTGGCCGTGGCCCGCCACATCATGGGCCCGGCCGCCTGCCTCCAGGCCCCGCCCAACCTCGTCGACAGCGAGTACGAGCGGCTGATCGGGGCCGGTGTCGACGACTGGGGCGGGGTGTCCCCGCTCACCATCGACCACGTCAACCCCGAGCGCCCCTGGCCGCAGATCGACGAGCTCGCCGAGAAGTCGGCGGCGGCCGGTTTCGAGCTGCGGGAACGTCTCTGCGTCTACCCGGAGTTCGTGCGGCGCGGCGAGCCGTGGCTCGACCCGCGGCTGCTGCCGCACGTGCGCGCGCTGGCCGACCCGGAGACGGGACTGGCCGTGCCGGACGCGGTCGTCGAGGGCCGCCCGTGGCAGGAGCCGGAGGAGGTGTTCGTGCCGTCCGGCCGTACCGACCTGCACCGCACCATCGACACCGACGGCCGGACCTCCGACCGGCGCGACGACTTCGACGAGGTGTACGGCGACTGGGGCGCCCTGCGTGAGGCGGCCGCCCCCGGCATGGCGCCCGAGCGCATCGACACGGACGTACGGCAGGCCCTCGCGACGGCCGCCGACGATCCGACGAAGCTCACCGACGACGAGGCCCTCGCCCTGCTCCACGCGGACGGCCCGGCCCTGGACGCCCTGACCCGTATCGCGGACGACGTGCGCCGCGCGACCGTCGGCGACGACGTCACGTACATCGTCACGCGGAACATCAACTTCACCAACGTCTGCTACACCGGCTGCCGTTTCTGCGCCTTCGCGCAGCGCCGCACCGACGCCGACGCGTACACGCTCTCCCTCGACCAGGTCGCCGACCGCGCCCAACAGGCCTGGGAACTGGGCGCGGTGGAGGTCTGCATGCAGGGCGGCATCCACCCGGACCTGCCCGGCACGGCCTACTTCGACATCGCGAAGGCGGTGAAGGAACGGGTCCCCGGCATGCATGTGCACGCCTTCTCGCCGATGGAGGTGGTCAACGGCGCGACCCGCACCGGCCTGTCGATCCGCGAGTGGCTGACGGCGGCGAAGGAGGCCGGGCTCGACTCCATCCCCGGCACGGCGGCCGAGATCCTGGACGACGAGGTCCGCTGGGTGCTGACCAAGGGCAAACTGCCGGCCGCGACCTGGATCGAGGTCGTCACCACCGCGCACGAGCTCGGGATCCGGTCGTCCTCGACGATGATGTACGGCCATGTCGACCAGCCCAGGCACTGGCTGGGCCACCTGCGGACCCTGGCCGGGATCCAGCAGCGCACCGGCGGCTTCACGGAGTTCGTCACCCTCCCGTTCATCCACACGAACGCGCCGGTGTACCTGGCGGGCATCTCCCGCCCCGGTCCGACGATGCGGGACAACCGGGCGGTGACGGCGATGGCCCGGCTGCTCCTGCACCCGCACATCCCCAACATCCAGACCAGCTGGGTGAAGCTGGGCTCGGAGGGGGCCGCGGAGATGCTCCGCTCGGGAGCGAACGACCTCGGCGGCACGCTGATGGAGGAGACGATCTCGCGGATGGCGGGCTCGTCGTACGGCTCCTACAAGTCGGTCAAGGACCTGATCGCGGTAGCGGACGCGGCGGGCCGCCCGGCGAGGCCGCGGACGACGCTGTACGGCGAGGTGCCCGAGGAACGGCAGCGGGCGGCTTCGGCGTCGGACGGGCATCTGCCGGAACTGCTGCCGGTGCTGGACTGAGGGACCACGGTGGGACCGGGGAGCGGGCCCCTCGCAGTACGATGATCGGGCCCCGACCGGAGGGGTCCCGTAGCTGAGGAGATGCGTGCCCGTGCCTGCCCGACGGCTTCCCTCCTGGGTTTGGGTCACCGGCCTGACGACCGGCGCGATCGCCGCGGTCGTCTTCCTGACGGCGCGAGCCGAGCAGGGCCCGCACCCGACGGCGTCGGCGGCCGGCCGCCCGAGCGCCTCGGCGTCGGCGGGCGCGCAGCCCTCGGCCTCGCCGAAACCGTCGGCCACCCCCAAGGCGGCGGCGGTGCCCGGCAGTTCGGGCACCGGCCGGCGCATCGTCTACTCGCTGGGGCAGCACCGGGTCTGGCTGGTCGACGCGGACGACACGGCCCGCCGCACCTTCACGGTCTGGCCCGGCACGGTGGACCCGGCCGTCGGCAGCTTCACGGTGTCGCTCCGCAAGGACGCCACCACGGGCTCCGACGGCGTGGCGATCGAGCACATCGTGTACTTCTCCGCCACGTCCGGCGTCAACATCGCCTTCTCCAACGCCGTCGACGGCTCCTCCCCGCCCCCGGCCGCCGCCGGTACGCAGACCGGCGGCATCCGGATGGCCAAGGCGGACGGGACGGCGCTGTGGGCGTTCGGCGAGACGGGGACGAAGGTCAGGGTCGTCGACTAGACCCCGGAGGTCCGGCCGTCACGCTGACGGCACGCCCTGACGGCACGCCCTGACGTCACGCCTGGGAGTCGTCCCGCGCCTGTCCGAGCGGCAGATGGTTGACGAGGAGCACGACCCCGCCGAACAGGAACGCCCGGGTGGCCGCGTCCAGCCCGTTCCAGGTGTCCGACTGCCACATCGCGAACCACTCACCGCCGATCGCGATGAACCCGGCGCCGAACAGCAGCATCAGCATGACCAGCCCGTACGTGGACAGCGCCCGACCGCGTATGTGGTCGCGCCGCGCCCAGAACCACGTCCCGGCGGCCAGCACCACCCCCGCGACGGTCTCCCACGCGATGATCACGACATAGGCGGCGTCCTGAAGCCCCTTGCTCGTCACCGCCCGCCACATCACGTCGTCGTCCTTGAACGTCGTGTCCATCGCCAGCACATGACGCACGAACT
The DNA here is from genome assembly GCF_042737245.1 of Streptomyces sp. NPDC060002. Taxonomy (NCBI): domain Bacteria; kingdom Bacillati; phylum Actinomycetota; class Actinomycetes; order Kitasatosporales; family Streptomycetaceae; genus Streptomyces; species Streptomyces sp. NPDC060002. Next base: position 104,406 of record NZ_JBHWUW010000004.1, on the reverse strand, counting down.
GCTGGTTGGTGCCGAAGTCGGTGATGTTCCCGAAGGCGACGAGAAGCATGTAGAGCGCGACCGTCCCGGTGAGGAGGGTGGCGGTGAGCGGAAGCACGCGTGACGCGTGTGGGATACGTGTGGTGGGGGTGGTCATGCCGGTGTCCTTACCCCACCAGGTCTTCATCACCCCTCCACCCGAACGCCCGTACACAGGGCCGGAACAGAGCGCTGTTCGATTACAGTGACGGACGTCGTATGTACGCACGGTGCGGGAGGGCTGGGTGGGTGCGACTGCCGGGCCCGTCTGGGGCCGTGCCGAACAGCAGGACTTCCGCGGCCGGGTGCGTGGCACGCTGCTCGGCGCGGCCGTCGGGGACGCCCTCGGGGCGCCCGTCGACGGGCTCGGGACCGAGGAGATCCGGCAGGCCCACGGGCCCGAGGGGGTCGTGGACCTGGCCCCCGCCCACGGGCGGCGCGGCGCGGTCACGCATCTCACCCAGCTGACCCTGTTCACCGTGGACGGGCTGATCCGCGCCCAGGTGCGCCGGGACACCGGCGCCTGGCATCCGCCGACGGATCTGCACCGGGCGTATCTGAGATGGGCGGCCACCCAACGCGACTGGGGGCCCGACCTGCGCCGCAAGGACGACGGCTGGCTGGCCCGCGAGGAGTGGCTGTACGCCCGGCGCGATCCGACCCGGACGCTGCTGCTCGGGCTCGGCGACGAGGTCATGGGCACCCTGGACTCGCCCAAGAGCCCCGGCGCGGCCGGGCCCGAGGTGGTTCCCCGCTCGGTGCCCTTCGGGCTGCTCGTCGGCTGGGAGCCGCAACTCGTCGCCCAGCTCGCCGTCGAGTGCGCCGCCCAGACCCACGGCCACCCCACGGCGTACCTCGCGGCGGCCGCGTACGCCGTCACCGTGCACGCGCTGGCCTGCGGCGAGAGTCTGGACGGCGCGGTGCAGCGGGCGCTCGCCCTGCTGGCCGCGCGGCCGGGGCACGAGGCGGTGTCGGAGGCGCTGCAGCACGCGCTGGGCGCCGTACGGCAGGGGTTGCCGGGCCCCGCGCGGGTGGAGGAGCTCGCCGGGGCGGGGACCGCGGAGGCCGTGCTGTCGGGCGCCGTCTACTGCGCCCTCGTCGCGGAGGACGTCCGGCACGGGCTGCGGCTCGCGGTGAACCACGGCGCGCCCTCGGGGCCGACCGCCGCGCTCACCGGCGGTCTGCTCGGCGCCCTGCACGGCGAGACGGCCCTCCCGCCGGCCTGGCTGGCCGAGCTGGAGGGCCGTCCCACGATCCTGGAACTGGCCGACGACTTCGCCATGGAGATGACCCAGGGGCCGGCCCTGCACGGTCCCGCCGGGGCGTCACCCGGCTGGATGGCCAGGTACCCCAGGGGGAGTTAGTCCGACACGGTCGTGGAGACCCCGTCCTTGGGCCGCGGCACCCGCGCGGCGGCCGAGGCGCCGCCGTCCCCGTCCGTGTTGATCTGTTCGATGATCGCGAGGCGTTCCGGGGTGTCCTCGGGCTTGACGAAGCCGATGAGGATGTAGAGGACCAGCGACACGAACAGCGGGATCGACACCTGGTACTGGAGCGGCACTCCGCCGTCGACATTCCAGTTGATCGGGTAGTTGACCAGCCAGAAGGCCAGCAGACCCATCGACCAGCTGGTCAGCGCGGCCGTCGGGCCGGAGCGGCGGAACGGGCGCAGCAGGCCCAGCATCATCGGGATCGCCATCGGGCCCATCAGTCCCGCCACCCACTTGATGACGACCGTGATGATGTCCTTGAAGGCGGCGGAGTTGACCTGCGTGGCCGCCGCCATGGAAAGGCCGAGGAAGACCACGGTCGCCACGCGCGCCGCGATCAGCCCCGACCGCTGGTTCCACTCCCGGGCCCGCGCCCAGATGACCGGCGCGCAGTCCCGGGTGAAGACGGCGGCGATGGCGTTGGCGTCGGACGAGCACATGGCCATCGTGTGGGAGAAGAAGCCGACGATGACGAGCCCCAACAGACCGTGTGGCAGCAGCTGTTCGGTCATCAGGGCGTAGGAGTCGGAGCCGTCCGGCTTGTTCGACGTCACCAGCAGCGGCGACATCCACATCGGGAAGAACAGCACCAGCGGCCAGACCAGCCACAGCGCCGCCGACAGCCGCGCCGACCGCTCGGCCTCCTTCGGGCTGCCCGTGGCCATGTACCGCTGGGCCTGGTTGAGCATGCCGCCGTTGTACTCGAAGAGCTTGATGAACAGGAACGCGAGCAGGAACACCGTGCCGTACTGGGCGACCAGGGGTTTGTCGTGGCCCTGGAGCGCCGGCTGGTCCCAGGCGTCCAGGAATCCGATGCCCTTGTCGTTCAGCTTCAGCACGACGGCGACGAACATCGCGATGCCGGCCAGCAACTGGATGACGAACTGGCCGAGTTCGGTCAGCGCGTCCGCCCACAGACCGCCGATCGTGCAGTAGACGGCGGTGATCGCGCCGGTGATGAGGATGCCCTGGTTGAGGGAGATGCCGGTGAAGACGGACAGCAGGGTGGCGATGGCGGCCCACTTCGCGCCGACGTCCACGATCTTCAGCAGCATCCCCGACCAGGCCAGCGCCTGCTGGGTCTTGAGGTCGTAGCGGTTCTTCAGATACTCCAGCGGGGAAGCCACGTGGAGTCGCGACCGCAGCCGGTTGATGCGCGGCGCGAACAGCTTCGAGCCGATGGCGATACCGAGCGCGATGGGGAAGGACCAGGTGACGAAGGAGGTCACGCCGTAGGTGTAGGCGATGCCCGCGTACCCGGTGAACATCACCGCGCTGTAGCCCGACATGTGGTGCGAGATGCCGGACAGCCACCAGGGCATCTTGCCGCCGGCGGTGAAGAAGTCGCTCACGTCGTCGACGCGCTTGTGCGACCAGACGCCGATCGCGACCATCACGCCGAAATAGCCGATGAGCACGGTCCAGTCGAGACCGTTCATGTGCGCCCTCCCAGAGTTCAGCCCGGCGTTCGGCCCGGCGCTCATCGTGGGCGCTGCCGCGTGAACACGACAAGTAACCGTAAGGTCAAAGGGAGGTAAAGGAATTCGGTATGGTGGTTCGCGTTCACCTACATGAACTCAACGCATCAGCTCCCCGGCGTTGACCAGCAACGACTGTCCCGTAATCGCCCGCGCCCGGTCCGACGCCAGGAACGCCGCCGCGTCGGCCACATCCCCGTCCGTCGCCAGCTCGGGCAACGCCATCCGCTCGGTGAGCCGCCCCAGCACCTCCTCCTCGGGCACTCCCTCGGTCTGCGCGGCGAACTGGACGTAGGCCTGCACCGGCGGCCCCCACATCCAGCCCGGCAGCACGGTGTTGACCCGGATCCGGTGCGGCCCCCACTCCCGCGCGAGCGAGTACATGGCGCTGGTCAGCGCGCCCTTCGAGGCCGCGTACGCCGCCTGCCGCACCTGCGAGGGGGCCGCCACGGCGGACTGCGTCCCGATGAACACCACCGACCCGCCCCGCACCCGCAGCCCGGCCAGACACGCCCGCGTCATCCGCAGCGACCCCAGCAGGTTCACGTCGATCACCGACTGCCAGGTCGTGAAGTCGGCGTCCTCGACCCCGCCGAAGCAGGAGTCCCAGGCCGCCACGTTCACCACGGCGTCGATCCCCCCGAACCGCTCGCGCGCCAGCTCGGCCAGCGCCTCGCACTGCCCCTCGTCGGTGATGTCGGTGACCCGGTACGCCGTACGCGCCCCCTCGGGATCGATCCCGGCCGCGCTCTTCGCGAGATTCGCCTCGGTCCGCGCCCCCAGCACGGCGTTCCCGCCGTCCCGGACGACCGCGGCGGCGACCTGGTGACCGAGCCCGGCGCCGACTCCCGAGACGACGACGGTCTTGCCGGTGAGCAGTGACATCGGGACCCCCTGGCCTCTGGCGCATTATCTGACGGAGCGTCAGAGTATGGGCCAGTCACGGAGGATGGGGAAGAGCATGCGCGAGGAGACACACGGCGACAAGCACAGCGACGAGCACGACGACACACACAGCGAGACGTACGCCGAACTGGCCGCCGTCGGCCCCTACGGGGTGCGCCCCGGCCACGCCCTGATCACCATGGTCGAACCGCACCCCGGCCACGAGTACGCCTACAACCGCTGGTACGAGGACGACCACTACTACGCCGGCGCGATGGCGATGCCCTGGATGTACGCGGGCCGCAGGTGGGTGGCGACCCGAGACCTCCAGCTGCTGCGCCACCCGGAGAAGTCGGCGGTCGCCCAGCCGGTCACCGCCGGCTGCTATCTCTCCACCTACTGGATCACCGAGGGACGCTACGACGACCACATGAAGTGGACGGTCGCCATCAACAAGCGCCTCAACCGGGACGCCCGCGTCCACCAGGACCGCACCCACGTCTTCACGGCGTTCCAGGACCACGAGGCGACCGTGTACCGGGACGGCGCCGCAGGACCCCGCGACTTCCACGCCCTGGACCACCCGTACGCGGGCCTGGTGCTCGAGGTGATCGACACCGACTCGGCGCAGCAGCGCGCCGAACTCCTGGAGTGGCTGCGCGCCCGCCACCTCCCCGAGCGGGTGGCCGGCTCCCCGACGGCCATGGTCACCGTCTTCCGCCCCACCCCCCTCCCCGGCGACCGCATGACCTACGTCAAGCAGGTCGAGGGCGTCGACACCCGCCTGACCCTGCTCTGGTTCCTGGAATCGGACCCGAGGCACTGCTGGGACCCGCACTTCACCGGCCTGGGGGAGGCGGTGACGGAGTCGGGCCTGGGCAGGATGGAACTCATCGCGCCCTTCATCCCGACGGTGCCGGGCACGGACCGGTATGTGACCGACCTGCGCTGATCACGGCTGCTTGAGCTCGTCCGGACACGGCGTGCCCCGCGGCAGCTGATAGGGCGCGGCAAGCCGGTACACCCCCGCCCGAGGAGCGACCAGCATCGTCCACTTGTCCCCGTCCGTGTCCTCCTCGGTCTCGAACAGGCACCCGTCGACGTTGTCGTACGTCTTCGGCTCCCCCTCTGCCCGGTTCTTGGACGCGTTCGTCTCCTGCGGCGGCTTCAGGCTCTTGCCCTCCGCGTCGACGACGCTCAGCCACGGCGAGTACGGGATCCGGATCAGGATCCGCCCCGCCTTCTTCACGTCGATCGTCATCTCGTCCTGCTTGGCCCGCTGCACCACCGCGTTCGGCTCGGCGAGCGAGGCGGGGTCGGTGACCTTGAACAGCTGCCAGTTGGCGTCGCCCCAGATCTGCGTCAGATACGGCAGCCCGCGCTGCACCAGTACCCGCTCCCGTTCGCCGCCGTCCCCGTCCAGCGCCTCCTTCGGGACGACGACGAAGTGCACGGCCCACCGCTGGAGCCACTCGTGGTAGTTCGCCGAGTTGAGGGTGTCGTCGTAGAAGAGGGGGTTGCGCTCCATGTCGGCCTGGCGGTTCCAGCCCCGGGCGAGATTGACGTACGGCGCGAGCGCGGACGCCTCGCGGTGCGAGCGGGCCGGTACGACCTCCACCCGCCCCTTCTCCGCTTCGATCTCCTGGAGTTCGTTGACGAGCGGCGCCAGCTCACGCGCCCAGGAGGCCGCCGGGGTCGTCCGCAGGACGTCGTCGACCGACTTGAAGCCGATCCAGCCCACGAACCCGAGGAACGCCAGGACGATCACGTACCACTTGCGGCTGCGCGGCACGGCGAACGGCAGCGCCGCCATCAGCACCACACCCGTGAACAGCATGGCGAGCCGCGTGATGTTGGACCCGATCTGCGAGCTGATCAGCCACACCATCAGGACCCCGAGCCCGTACACCGCCGAGGTGATCCGTACCGTCTTCCAGTCGCGCGGGACGACCGCGAAGACGGCCACCGCGGACAGCAGCGGCAGGGACGCCGAGCCGAAGGACATCGGCTGGGTGCCGGAGAACGGGAACAGCCAGGCGGACAGGGCGACCACGGCCGTCGGGGCGAGCCCCAGCGCCCACGCGCCCGGCCGCCGCTTCTGGAGGAACAGCGCGGCGGCGACGAGCCCCACGAAGAGCCCCGCCACCGGCGATCCCATGGTGGCGAGCGCGGCCAGCGGGGCGGCGCACAGCGCCTTCGCCCACCGTTTGTAGCGCCAGCGGTACGGCCAGCAGAAGACGACGGCGACCGCGCCCAGCGCGAACGTGTTGCCGAGCCCGAAGGTCACCCGCCCGGAAGCCGCGTTGCACAACAGGGCGAAGACCCCGGCCAGCGCCGGCCACAGCGGGTTCTTCACCGGCCGGCAGCGCAACAGGATCAGGGTGAGCAGGCCCGCCGAGAGCGTCCCGGCGATCATCATCGTCGTCCGGACGCCGAGCAGGGACATCAGATACGGCGACACCATGCTGTACGACACCGGGTGCATGCCGCCGTACCAGGCGAGGTTGTACGCGGAGTCGGGGTGCCGGCCGACGAACTCGGCCCAGGCGTCCTGCGCCGCGAGGTCGCCGCCACTGTTCGCGAACGTGAAGAACCAGACGAGGTGCAGGGCACCGGACAGTCCCGTCATGGCCAGCACGGGGTGGCGTCGCAGCCGGCCGCCCAGCCGGTCGAGCGCGGATCTCATCCGGGACGGCTCACCGGCGGGGCCCGCGCCGTCGGTACGGCCGTCCGCGCGATCGCCCGCGGGGCCGTCCGCCGCCGTACGGTCCGGAACCTGGTCCCGCTCGAGCTCTACCACCGCGTCACGGTCGTCACGGTCGTGGTCGCCCGACTGTGGGGCGGGCACCCTCGGTCGCGGGCCGGCGTCCGGGTCCGGACCGGTGTCGTCGGCGCGTGTCGGCTCCGCAGTGGCCACCTGAAGGCACTCCCCGTGTCCCGTCTTCTGCTCTCGGCCGCATGCCGTTCGCGTCCGCTTCACGGCTGCGTCCTTGCGACCGGCGACCTGTCCCGTTTCGCGACGCTAGCACGCACCCCGCCGGGCGGCTGCCCGACGGGGTGACGCAGGCGTACGAGCGGGGTCGCGGGTCAGCCGATGCGCGTCAGCTTGTCCGAGAAGCCCGGCTCGACCAGGTCCGTCTGAAGGGCGACCGGCACCTTCACGGCACTGCTGGAGCCGTCCCCGACGGTGAGCGTGCCCACCTGGGTGCCGGCCTTCGCCTTGTGCGGCACGGCGTCGGCGGTGAAGGACAGCTTCACCGTCATGCCCGCCCAGCCGAGCGCGGGGACGTCCTTGGTGATGACGACGGGCGTACGGCCGCCCAGCTTGTCGTCCACATACCCGACGACGTCGCCCTTCTTGAGGATCTTCGCCGAGGTGAGCGCGTCCTGGGCGGCGAGCAGCGCCGTCTGGCTGACCGCGTTGACCGTCTCGAGGATCTTCGGCTTGTGCTGGCCGAGGACCGCGCCGACGAGGGTCACCGTCTGCCCGTCGACCTGCTTGCGGGAGGCGAAGAGCAGGTTGCCGCCGGCCGCGGTGGTGCTGCCGGTCTTGATGCCGATCGCGCCGATCTTGTACGGCAGCTCGTTGTAGTTGTTCCAGTACTTGCCGGACGGGTCGGTCCAGCTGGCCGCGCTGGAGATGGAGACCAGGGCCGGGACGTTCACGAACGCGCGGCCGAGCTTCACCTGGTCCTCGGCCGTGGAGACGGTGGTCTCCTTCAGGCCCGAGGGGTCGGTGTACGTCGTGTTCGTCATCCCCAGTTCCTTGGCGGTGGCGTTCATCTTCTTCACGAACGCCGCCTCCGAGCCCGCGTCCCAGCGCGCGAGCAGTCGCGCGATGTTGTTGGCGGAGGGGATCAGGACGGCCGACAGGGCCTGCTTCTCGGTGAGCTTGTCGCCGGCCTTGACGGTGTTGAGCGTCGACTCGTCGCCGGAGACGTCGTAGCCGCCCTCCTTCTCCGCCGTCGCGTCGACCTCGATCTCCGGGCCCTCCTCCCCGGCCTTCATCGGGTGGTCCTTGAGGATGATGTACGCCGTCATGGTCTTGGCGACCGAGCCGATGGCCACGGGCGTCTGCTTGCCGAAGCTGCCCATCGTGCCGACACCGTCGGCGTCCATCCAGCCCTGTCCCTCACTCGGCCAGGGCAGCTGCGTCTTGCCGCCCTCGAAGGTGTACGAGTCCTTCGCGGTGAGGGTCAGCGCGGTCTCCGGCAGCGGCCGCACGGCCTGCGCGATCGCAAACGCGACCAGCAGCAGGATGACCAGAGGCGTCCAGATCTTGAGCCGTCGTCCGAGCGTGCGCAGCGGGGTGGGCGGGGGCGGCGGGGTGTTCGTCAGCTCCGCCAGCAGATCAAGCGGCGGCCGCGGCGGCAGCGGCTGCTGGGTGGTGCGCTCGGGGCCGACCTGCGGGACGAGGGCGGTGACGTCGGCCGGCTTCGGCGGGCGGGGCTCGTCGAGCGGCTTGAGCGCGACGAACCTGCTGGTCCGCTCCGCGGGGGCCTCGGGCCCGGCCTTCCGGCCGGCCTTCTCGCCGGGCTTCGGGTCGGCCTCGTCCTCGTCCGGCTTGGGCCTGGGCTTGGTGGCGCCGCCCAGCTTCAGCATGGTGGTCGGCTGGTCGACGGCGGGCTTGGGCCGGGGGGCCTTGAAGACGGCCGTGGGCTGGTCGACGGGGGAGTCGTCGGGCTTGTCGGCGTCTGCGTCCCCGGCCTGACCGGCCTTGGCGTCCGGGGCGGCTCCCTCGTCGGCGTCGGCGTCGGCCCGGCCGGCGCCCGACGCCCACTTCGGCGCGGGCTTGGACGCGGACCTGGCGGCGGGCTCGGCCTCGGCCTGGGGCTCGGCCTCCGGCTTCGCGTCGGCGGGCTCGTCCGTTGCGTCGCCTTCGTCGGTTGCGTCGGCTTGCGCGGCGTCGCTCGCGGAACGTTCCTCCGCCTCGGCGCCGGTGTCTTCGTCCGAGGTGTCTTCGTCCGAGCTGTCTTCGTCCGAGGCGTTCCCGTCCGAGGCGTTCCCGTCCACCGCGGAGTCCGTCGCGGGCTCTTCCGTGGAGCCCTTGTCGTCCGCCGAGGCCACCCACTGGGCCACAGCCTCCCGCAGGCGCTCGTCACCGCCCCCGGAGGCGCCCTCGGCGGTCCCGGAGGCGCTCGCGGCCGTCGCGGTGCCCTCAGGGCCGTCCTGGGCGTCTTCGGAGCCACTCTCGGCGTCCTCGGCCTCGACGGACCCCGCCTTCGTGGCCGTGCCGCTGTCCTCGGCCCCTGCGGCCTCCTCGGCGGCCTCCTCGGCGTCGGTCCCGGTCTTCCCGGCGTCCTCGGCCTCCTCGGCGTCCCCGGTGGACTCGCTCGCCGTGGACTCGCCGCCGTCCTCGGCCCCCGTGGGTTCCTCGCGCTCCTCGCGCTCCTCGCCCTCCCCGGGCGCCTCGGCCTCGGGCTGTTCGGACTCCGCGGTCTTCAGGTCCCGTACCGAGAACACTCGCGTCGCCGTGTCCACTCCGCCCCGTGACGCCGACGGCTCGGCCTCCCGTGCCACGGCCATCCGCGGATCGCGGACTTCGCGAGGCTCACGCGCCTCGGGAACCGTGCTCGCGCTCCCCGACGTCGGTTCTGCCGACGACTCGCGCTGCTTCGACCTGTCGGGGGACTCGCCCGCCACCGATGCCTCCTCCTGTGCCGCACGCCCACCGCGCGCTCGTGCCGAACCGTGAACCGCCCGCCCGGAACACGCCTCACAGCGTGTCCGAACCATGTACCAGTGTCCTGTGTAGAGGGCTTGGCTCCAGTGGTAGACGAGAACGACATACCTACTGGTTCCACTACAAACAGGTCACGCACCCTCGACAGACCATTGTGAGAGGGGTCACCCTGTCACTCATCCACGCGGGGAGGCATGGATGGGCAGGAGCCGCAGAACAATTCCGGAAGAGCTTTTGTTGCTGGCGCTGGACCCGACCACGGGTACCACCGCACAGCCGCAGTCGCTCGACCTCGGTCTGGCCGGAGCGCAGCTAGTGGAGCTGGCGCTGGCCGGACGGATAGCCCCTGACGGGGATCGTATCGCCGTGGTGTCCCCACGGCCGACTGGAGACCCAACGCTGGACTGCGCGTTGGAGTTGCTGCGAAGGCGTGGCGCTCCTGTACGTGCCGTCCACTGGATCGGCGGGCCGCGTCTCGGGCTACGCCAGATCTACCTCTCGCATCTGGAGCGGTGCGGCATGGTTCATGCCGTGGCGGGTCAGATGTGCGGAGTGCTGCCGACGACTCGCTACCAGGCGACGGACACCGACATCAGCCGGGAGATCAAGGCCCGGCTGGACTCCGCGATCCGCACCGGCGTACCGCCGGACCCGCGGACCGCGGCGCTCGCCGCACTGGCGCACGCGGTCGGCCTCGGCAAGCACCTGTATCCGGGCAACGAGGGACGCTCGTCCCGCTCCCGGCTGCGGGATCTGATCAGACACGACCCGATGGGCGGACTCGTGGCGCACGCCGTGATGGACGTCCAGAACGGCGCGGTGGCACAGCCGCGTCGCAACCAGGCGCCACCCGGCCGGCAGGCCGGACCCGGTGCCAGGCCCGCTCCGGAACCCGCCCGTGGCGTTCCGGCGCAGCCGCACCGCGGTCCGATGGCGCGTGTCGTGGCTCACTGAGCCGCAGTTCCACGACAGCGCGCCGGCAGGACCGGGGAACCGCAAGACGTAAGAACCGCAGGGCCGGTTGGACCCGTCGGACCCAGGACCCGTCCGGGAGCCGCAGCGGCCGCGCGGGGTGGTGGGACGTATCGACCCGCCGCCCCGCGCGGACGCATGTCGGGGACCGACCCGAACTGGCGTGTACCCGCCGCATATCCACCGTTTTCCAGCGGTAGAAAGCGCCTTGGTGGCAGTCTGCTCAACAGCAGATACGCAAAGTGTCAGTTGCAGACACGCAGCCGGAGGTGCACGTCCCGTGGCGTCCAATGTCAATCCCACTGTCAGGCGACGCCGGCTGGGCCAGGAGCTGCGTCGGCTCCGTGAGCTCAAGGGCATGACGGCCGAAGAGGTGGCCGAGCGCCTGCTGGTGTCCCAGTCGAAGATCAGCCGGCTGGAGAACGGCCGGCGCAGCATCAGCCAGCGTGACGTCCGTGACCTGTGCGGGGTGTACGAGGTCGAGGACCAGCGGATGGTCGACTCGCTGATGGAGATGGCCAAGGACTCCCGCCAGCAGGGCTGGTGGCATGCCTTCGGCGATGTTCCGTACAGCGTCTACATCGGTCTGGAGACGGACGCGGCGAGCCTGCGCGTGTACGACCCGCAGGTCGTGCCCGGGCTGCTCCAGACCCGTCAGTACGCGGAGGCGCTGATCTCGGGCGCGCTGCCGGAGGCCCCGCCGGCGGACATCGAGAAGCGGATCCAGGTGCGGCTTCGCCGACAGGAACGTATTTCCACAGCCGACAACCCGTTGCGTCTGTGGGCGGTCCTGGACGAGGCGGCGCTGCGTCGCCAGGTCGGCAACCGGCAGGTGATGATCGAGCAGCTGGACTACCTGCTGGAGATGTCCCAGCTGCCGCACGTGACCGTGCAGTTGATCCCGTTCACCATGGGCGCGCATCCGGGGGTGAGCGGCCAGTACGCGATCCTCGAGTTCCCGGACGCCGCCGACTCCAGCGTGGTCTACATCGAGGGAGTCACCAGCGACCTGTACCTGGAGAAGCCGCAGGACGTCCAGAAGTACAGCGTGATGTACGAGCATCTGCGGGCCCAGGCCCTGAACGCGGACCAGACCCGGGAGTTCATCGCGAAGGTGGCGAAGGACTACGCCAGAGAGGTCGCTCCATGAGGCGCGGCAAGGTACACCTTCGGCCGGACCGGGGGGAAGTCCCTATGGAATATGCCATCCGGACGGGTGAATAGTCGCTCCGTATCACGATGTTGGCGAGTAGCGTCGATCACGCCATCAAGCAACAACGGTGGCGCAAACCATGCCGTGCAGACGGAGATCTGCGCACGGCGTGGTGACAGCAACTCAGCAACTGACTACCGGAGCGAACATGGCAATCCAGCAGGGCGCCGCGAACGAGTGGGTCAAGTCCTCCTACTCCCAGGGCAACGGCGCGTGCGTCGAGATCAAGTCCCCCCTCCGTGCGGCCATGGCCGTCCGTGACTCCAAGGTCACCGAGGGCCCGACCCTGGCCTTCCCCGCCGACGCGTGGAACACCTTCGTGGCATCGGTCAAGGCCTAAGGGGACGATCCCCTGAGACAGCCCCACCAGCCCTACCAGCAGGACCAGCTTCACCAGCGTCACCAGTACGACCAGCTTCACCAGTACGACCCAAGAGCCCCCTCGACCAGATCGCCGTCCTTGCCGAGGGGGCTCGGCACATCCCCGGCGCGGGCCCGCCGACCGGCCGCTGACCCGCTCCGCCGAGCGACCCCGCCAGCTGGCTGACCCGCCCGGCGAACCGGACCCGCTAGCCCCGCTTCACCGGGAACGCCACGTCGCACACCGGGTCCTCGGCTCCCGCCGTGTCCCAGTCGGCGAAGTAGATCTCCCGGCAGGGCCCGTCGTACTCCCAGCCCTCCCGCTTCATCCACGCCTCCACCGCCTCGTACGGGGCGAGGATCTGCGGGTGTGCCACCTGCGCCTTGGTGATCCTCGTGTACGCGAGCCGCCGGGCGGGCTCCATCCGCGCCTGGAACCGCCGGCCCCGGCCCTGTGCGGCCGCCGCCCAGGCCCGGGCCCCGGCCTCGTCGGCGACCGGTACGCACGACTCGACCGGCCCGTCGCTCTCCATGGACACCGCGGAGTAGTAGACGACGTACGGCGCCCCGACGACGCCCCCGCACTCTCCGGCCGCCTCCTCCAACCGCCCCAGCGAGGCGGGGATCCACGTGGGCAGCTCGTCCGCGAGCGTGTGCCGTGTCTCGGTGACGGTCACCTGCTCGGGCACGTCCACCAACCGGACCTCGAACTTCTCGTACATCTCTGAGCTCCTCCCCGACAACCGTGCACGGAGGTAGGCGGCGAGGGTGCGCTGGGCGGCGAACCGGGTCTCGACATCGCCCCAGTAGGCGGCGAGCAGTTCCCCGGACGCGGGCCCGTCAGTGGTCTCCACCACCTCGGCGATCCGCGCGAGCGGCATGTCGAGCTGGCGCAGCATGGCCACCAGCCGGGCCCTTTCCACCTGGCCGGCCCGGTAGTAGCGGTAACCGCTGGCCTCGTCGATGTGCGCCGGGGCGAGCAGCCCGAGCCGGTCGTACAGCCGCAGCGCCTTGGCCGAGAGCCGGGCCCGCGCGGCGAACGCGCCGATCGTGAGCAGCGCGCCGTCGTCGCCCATGTCCACCACGCCCCCTCGTCGTCCTCTGTCGCCGGGCGGCCTTCGCGCCCGGCGACGAGGAGGCTCCGCCCTGCCCCAGGGGCAAGGTCAAGCCGGACGGTCCGCCCGCCAGGTCCGGCCGACCGGTCCGCCCGCCAGGTCCGCCCGCCAGGTCCGGCCGACCGGTCAGCCCGCCAGGTCCGCCCGCCAGGTCCGCCCGCCAGGTCCGGCCGACCGGTCCGCCCGCCAGGTCCGGCCGACCGGTCCGGCCCGACTAGCCCAGCTGGCTCTCGATGGCCGCGACGACCTCCGCGGCCTCGGGCTCGGTCTGCGGGGAGAAGCGGGCGACGACGGACCCGTCCCGCCCGATGAGGAACTTCTCGAAGTTCCAGCGGATGTCGCCGTCGTGGCCCTCGCCGTCCGCGAACCCGACGAGCCGCTCGTACAGCGGGTGCCGCTCCGCGCCGTTGACCTCGACCTTCTCGGTCAGCGGGAAGGACACGCCATAGGTGGCCGAGCAGAACTCGGCGATCTCCTCGGCGGTGCCGGGCTCCTGCCCGAGGAACTGGTTGCAGGGCACGCCGAGCACGGTGAAGCCCTGGGCGGCGTACCGCTCCTGGAGCTTCTCCAGGCCCGTGTACTGCGGGGTCAGACCGCACTTGGAGGCCACGTTCACCACGAGCACGGCCTTGCCCGCGTACTGGGAGAGCTCCGCGGAACCGCCCTTGAGGGCATCGATCCGAACGTCGAGGGGAGAGGCACCGGCATCAGTAGTCATGCTTCGGATGCTAGCCCCGGGCGGTGAACCCACCCCTTCCGGGGCCACCCCCCGCTTCCGGTTCCGGCCCGTCACCGCTGCTGCCCCGCCCCGCCCCCCCCTCGGACCTGCGGGACACCTACCCGGCGGCGGCCCTGGCCAGGACCTCGCCCGCCGCGGTCCGCGAGTACAGCACCGACCGCCCCGCGCGCCGTCGCTCCACCAGCCCCGCGTCCAGCAGCACCCGCAGATGGCGGCCGACCGAGCCGAGGCCCTGCCCGGTCAGGGCGACCAGCTGGGTGGTGCTCAGAGGGCCGGCGAGGAGGACCAGCACCGCGGCCCGCCCCGGCCCCAGCAGGGTGCCCAGCGCGGCCGGTACGGCACGGGCCCGGTCCCGGTGGTCCTCGGCGAGCGCCCCCGTACAGGGATAGACGACGGCGTACCGCTCCCGCTCGTCCCACGACACCCACCCCGTCTTCGGTGTGACCGGCACGAACACCAGCTCGGCGCCGGAGATCTCGCGGGGCGGATACTCGTGCAGGTTGACCTGAAAACGACTCTCGCCGAGCCACCGCGTCCCCGGCCGCAGCGAGTCCAGTACGGCGGCCCAGCCGCCCCGGCTGACCTGCGCTGTCCGCGCGACGACATCGGCCTCCAGGACGCGCCGTCGCCGCTCCCAGTGCGGCCGTACGCCCGTCTCCCAGACGTGCTCCAGCAGCCCGGCCGCCCGCTCCGGAAGGTCGTCCCGGTCCAGGTCGGCGGGGAGCGGGCCGGCCAGGGACGTCCGCAGATGGGCACGGGCCTCCGCCGGGTGGGCCGCCCGGATGCGGGCCACGCCCTCCTCGAAGCTCTCGCCGTCCCTCGGCGTGGGCGTCAGGAAGTCGGCGACCCAGCTCCGCCCGAGCCCGGCCCGCACCAGCAGCGCGGTCACCGGGTCGGCCGCCAAGACGGCGCGGTAGCCGGGGAGACGGTCGCGCAGCCAGTCGCGCTCGCCGGGATGCGTGCCCACGCCCGCGTGCAGCAGCTTCAGGCTCGCGAAGGTCTCGGCGAGCGGCGAGAGCACGAACCGGCTGCGCGCCAGGGTGTCCGCGTTCACCTGCCACCAGCCCATGCCCCTGCACCCCTCACCCTCACACGTGCCCGACCCGTGCCCGTGCCTGACCCGAGCCGTGCCCGACCCGCGCCCGAGCGCGCGCCCGACCCGAGCGCGCGCCCGACCCGAGCCCGTGCCCGACCCGAGCCCGTGCCCGACCCGAGCCCGTGCCCGACCCGAGCCCGTGCCCGACCCGTGCCCGACCCGAGCCCGTGCCCGAGCGCGCGCCCGAGCCCGAGCGCGCGCCCGTGGGACATGCGAGGTTTCGCGGTCCCGCGAAACAATAACCACCCCTCGCCGGCCCGTCGCAGACTCCGCCCATGACCGGCCACACTTACCGACAGCTCTTCCGCACCCCCGAGTTCACGCCCCTCTTCCTCTCCGCCGCCGCTCAGACCGCCGCCGGGACGGTGAGCGGGCTCGCCCTCGGCACGCTCGTCTACCGGGCCACCGACTCCCCGCTGCTGTCGGCGGTGAGCATGTTCGGCCCGTCACTCGCGCAGGTGCTGGGCGCGACCTTCTTCCTCTCGGGCGCCGACCGGCTGCCCCCGAGGTCGGCGCTGACCGGCCTCTCCCTCGCCTTCGCCGCCGCGACGGCCGTCATGGCGCTGCCCGGGCTGCCGGTGTGGGGGGTCTTCGCGGTCGTGCTCCTCCAGGGGCTGATCGCCTCGCTCGGCGGGGGCGTCCGCTGGGGCCTGCTGAACGAGATCCTCACCAAGGACGGCTATCTGCCGGGGCGTTCGCTCTTCAACATGCTGAGCGGGCTGATGCAGATCATCGGATTCGCCGGTGGCGGCGCCCTGGTGACCGCGTTCTCCCCGCGCGCCGTCCTGCTGCTCGCCGCCCTGCTCCACACGACCGCCGCCGTGGTCACCCGCCTCGGCCTGACCGTCCGCCCCCCGCGGGCCTCCGGCCGTCCCTCGGTCGCGGCGACCCGGCGCACCAACGCCGTCCTGTGGTCCTCCCGCCCCCGCCGCCTCACCTATCTGGGCCTGTGGCTCCCCAACGGCCTGGTCGTCGGCTGCGAGGCGCTCTTCGTGTCCTACGACCCCGACGCGGCGGGCACGTTGTTCGCGTGCGGGGCGTTGGGCATGCTGGCCGGGGACGTGACCGTGGGCCGCCTCGTCCCGCCGGCCCTGCGCCCCCGTCTGGCCACTCCCCTCCTCCTGCTCCTGGCCACCCCCTACGCCTTCTTCGCCCTGCGCCCGGCCCTCCCGCTCGCCGCGGCCTGCGCCGCCCTCGCCTCCGTCGGCTTCGGCGCGAGCCTGGTCCAGCAGGAGCGGCTGATGGCCCTCACCCCGCCCGAACTCAGCGGCCACGCACTGGGGTTGCACTCGGCCGGAATGCTCACGATGCAGGGCGTGAGCGCGACGCTGGCCGGGGCGGTGGCCCAACTCACCTCACCCGCGACGGCGATGAGCGCGATGGCGCTCGCGTCGATCGCCGTGACCCTGACCTTGAGGATCGCCGCACGAGCCGGCACGGAGCGCGAGGCGAACGGCTTCGGCCGGGTGAGCGGGTGAGCGCGCGGGCGAGTGAGTGAGCGGGAGATGACTGGGTGACCGGGACGGTAGTGGGGGCCGGGCGGCGGGGTCAGGTCGGGGTCAGGAGGTCCTGCGCCTGGTCGGCGCCCACCTCGGCTCTCTCGCAGCCGCTGACCTCGCCCTGTACTCGCGGGCCGGCTTCGAGCGCACCAACCGGACCTGGGCCACCCGCAAGCAGGGCCTGACCGCCCAGTCGTCGTCGCGTTGGGCCGGCGCCGTCACCAAGGCCACCCACGACCAGTACGCCCTGGCCCGGCGCGGCCAGTTCGCGTACCGCGACAAGCTCACCGACGGCATCCGCATGCTTCGGCACCGCCTGTCCCTGCCGGTCGGGGAGAAGGGCACGAAGGGCAGGCCGGGTGGGTACCGGTCGCAGGCGGAGTGGTTCCGCAAGTCCCGCCGGCTCCACATCCTCGAGGCCCGTCTCGCGGCCGTCTCGAAGGACATCGCGACCGGTCGGGTGCACGTCGTGCGCGGCGGGAGGAGGCTCGCGAGCAACCGGCACAACCTGGCCGCCGCCGGACTCACCGAGACCGGATGGCGGGAACGCTGGGAGGCCACCCGCTGGTTTCTGAGCGCGGACGGCGAGTCGGGGAAGCGGTTCGGGAACGAGACGATCCGCGTCGCCCCGGACGGCGAGGTCTCGATCAAGCTGCCCAAGCCGTTGGAGTACCTGGCGAACAGCCCGCGTGGCCGGTACGTCCTGACCAGCCGCGTAGTGTTCCAGCACCGAGGGAAGGAGTGGGCCGACCGCATCGCCCACCACCGTGCGGTCGCGTACGAGATCCACTACGACGTGGCCAGGGGCCGCTGGTACCTGACAGCCTCGTGGAAGCGCCCCGCCGTGCAGAGCATCCCGTTGGAGGCGGCGCGGGCGGGCGGGCTGATCGGTGTGGACACGAACGCCGACCACTTCGCCGCGTACCGCCTCGACCAGCACGGCAACCCGGTAGGTGACCCGCGACGGTTCACCTACGACCTCACCGGCTCGGCGGACCACCGCGACGCGCAGCTACGCCACGCGCTCAGTCGGCTGCTGCGCTGGGCCACCCGGACCGGCGTCACCGCGATCGCCGTCGAAGACCTCGACTTCTCCGACGGGAAGAGCCGCGAGAAGTTCGGCCGCAGGAAGCGCTTCCGGCAGCTCATCCACGGC
Organism: Streptomyces sp. NPDC060002; assembly: GCF_042737245.1. Taxonomy (NCBI): domain Bacteria; kingdom Bacillati; phylum Actinomycetota; class Actinomycetes; order Kitasatosporales; family Streptomycetaceae; genus Streptomyces; species Streptomyces sp. NPDC060002. The sequence goes on along the minus strand of NZ_JBHWUW010000004.1, from coordinate 86,702 downwards.
ATCCCCACCGGCAAGGTCAAGGCCCGGCTGGTGAACATGGCCGCCGAGCACGGCCTCGCGCTGGTCGCCGTCGACGCGGCGTACACCTCCAAGTGGGGCGCCGAGCACTGGAAGACACCCCTGAACAGCAGCAAGCGTGCGATGACTCGCCACGACGCGGCGGGCATCGCGATTGGAAGGCGCGCCCTCGGGCACCCGGTCCGGCGACGGACGAAACCGCCCCGCCACCACCAGAGCGATGGTGACGGGCATCGGAGCGTCCAGGCCGATCGTGGTACTCGGGGGGCGTGAGGGACTCCGCCGGACACGGAACGGAACCAGCCCCCAGAGGGCGGCGACCGGCCGTGCGGTCACAGCGGGGAACCAGCGTGCCCAACACCGTTCGGGACACGCGGCTGAGCATGGCTCCTGGCAACAGGACTCACTCCCGCTCAGTTTTTAGGAACGGCCGGTGAAGACCTCGGGCACCTTGTTGTCGACGACGACGCGGGCGAGCAGCGCGGCGAGCCGGTCGCGTTCGCTCGTGTTCAGCCCCGAGGGCAGGTTCTCGAGGCGGCGGCACGTCTCGTCGTAGAACCCGTGCGCGAGCCGGTCGCCTTCCTCGGTGAGTCCGACGCGGACGGCCCGCCCGTCCCGCGGATCCGGCTCGCGTCGGACCAGTCCGCGCTGGACCGTCCGGTCCACCAGCCCCGTCAGGCTCGACTTGGCGAGCCCGAGCATCTCGCCGAGTTCGCTCATGCCGTACGGCTGCAGCATGAGCACGCACAGCAGTTGGCCCTGCTGCGGAGTGATGCCGTGGGCGCGGCTCGACTCGGCGTACACGGCGTTCACGAGGAACGCCGACCGCACCAACGCGGCCACGACCGCCATCTGCTCACCTGCGGTTTTCCCCATGAGGGGAAAGACTAGCGGCGGGCGCGGAGACGGCTCGACCCTCTGTCGGACGAGATGTCCGGGCGGCCCGGATGGTCGTACTCGCCCGTGCCCTAGGTTGATCGGATGGGTTTTTTCGACAAGTTGACCGGAACCAGACACCCCGAGAGCGGTCTCGTGCCGCGCTCCGCCGAGGAGGTCCGGGCCGCGCTGTCCGCGATCAACGGCCCGGAGGTTCCGTACCGGATACGCGACGCGCTGCCCGAGGAGCGTGCCGATCTGGTGGCGGAGTGGCGGGTCCGGGAGCCCTCCTGGCACACGTACTTCGTCCGGGTGCGGATGCGGCAGACGCTCAAGACGCGGATGCGTCTGCTGCCGGGGACCCACGAGGTGCGCAGCGTCGACGAGTGGCGTGAGGTCACGTGGGTGGGCAACCCTCCCCGGCTGGCCGTGGCGCGGGAGTTCGGCCGCGGCCAGGTGACCGCGGTCTCCCGCCAATGGGCGGTCGAGCGTGGTCCCGACGGCCGCCGGCGCCTCCGGGAGACGTACCGCTTCGACCCGGCGGAGATGAAGGATCCGCTGCGGGAGGCGGTGCTGGCGGCGGGCTGGATCTGGCGCGGGGTGGCGTTCGGCAGGCTGTGAGCGAACCCGGGGGAGGAGCGAGGGGGAGCGGCGAGGGAGCGGCGAGGGGGAGGAGCGGGGGCGTCAGGCGTGCTGGGCGTGGGCGACGGCGTGGCCCTTGCCGCGGCCGATCATCCACTTGTTCACGGGCGTGGTGATCAGGAAGGCGATAGCGAAGCCGCCCAGGAGGGCCGCCCAGAAGAGCCCGTCCGACAGCTGGGCCTCCATCGCGCCCGGGGTGAGGGCGACGACGGCGTTGTCGACCAGTTCCATCACGGCGATCGACACGGTGTCGGCGGCCAGCGCCACCTTGACCGCGGCCCTGAGACCCAGGCCGGCCCGGCGAACGGCGAACAGGGTGAAGGAGTAGCCGAACAGGAACGCGAGAACGATCGCGACGACCATGGTCGGCACATTGCCCCAGCCGAGGGCGGTACCGATGACCATCCCGAGGATCTCGCCGATGGCGCACCCGGTGAGGCAGTGCAGTGTCGCCTTCGCCGCCATCGCCCAGGAGACGCCCCCGTGCCCCGCCGGAGAGGTGTGATCGTGGTGGTGCTGGTCGTGGTCCATGCCTTCTGTATACCCCCTAGGGGTATGTTGGGCAAGGGCCGTCCGGGCGGCGCGGGGCGAGTGCGGCCAGCGGCGTCTATACGATGTCGGCCCGGGAAACGGACGGCGGCGGAGAGGAGGCAGGGCGTGACGGATCACCGGCGGCGCCCCCGGCGGCGGGGACAGGGTGAGCTGGAGGCGTTGGTCCTGTCGGCGCTGCGGGAGGCGGACGGTCCGGCCACCGCCGGGTGGGTGCAGGAACGCCTGGGCGGCGGCCTCGCCTATACGACGGTGATCACGATCCTCACCCGGCTGCTGGCCAAGGGCGCGGTCACCCGCGAGCGCGGCGGACGGTCGTTCGTATGGCTGCCCGCGTCCGACGAGGCGGGGCTCGCCGCCCATCGCATGCGCAGGGTGCTGGACGCCGAGCGGGACCGCGAGGCCGTGCTGGCCAGTTTCGTCACCGGCCTCGGCCCCGCCGACGAACGGCTGCTGCGCGAACTCCTGGGACAGCCCCGCGACGAAGACGAAGACGAAGACGAAGACGAAGACGAAGAGGCAGAGGCAGAGGCGGACCCGACGGCAGACGCGACGGCAAAGACACCGGCAGAGACGGACACGGGCGAGGGCTGACGTCTCTCATGGGGGTCTTCGTCTTTCTGCCGCCGGTGCTGCCGCTCACCGCGTGGCCGGTCGCGCGGCCGGCCGAAGAGCATCTGCACGGTCACTCGGTGCGCAGGGCGGTGGCGGTGGTCGTCCTGGCGGCCCAGCTCGCCGGGAGCAGGGCACCCGCCACCGCGATGACCAGCCCGCCCAGGGCGAGCAGGGCCAGCTCGGACGGGTCGTAGACGGCGAGGTGCGAGGCGGGCAGGGTCATGCCGACGGCGTCGCCCATGAACGGTGTGACGTAGTGGTGCAGGGCCACGCCGGCCGGCACCGCCACCGCGCCGGCCACCAGGCCGATCCCGGCGACCGAGGTGACGACCATGGTCAGGGTCTGGCGGGGGGCCATGCCCAGGGCCTTGAGGACGCCGAGGTCGTGGACACGGTCGCGGGTGTCGAGGACGACCGTGTTGAGCACGCCCAGGCCGGCGACCACGACGAGCATGAGGGTGAGGGTCCCGATCAGCGCGTCCATGGCGACGATCACGCTGGATTCGTTGTCGGTGTTCGCCAGGGCGACGGCACCGAGCGGATCGAGCCTGTCGCCGAGCGCGGTCAGATAGCGCGGCAGATCCGTGCCCGGTTTCGTCTCCACGTTGTACCGGCCCGGTGTCGCGTCGAGCCCGAGCGCGGTGAGGGTCGAGGCCGGGGTCAGGAGCTCCATGCCCTCGCCCTCGGTGAAGAACGCCTCGCCGACGATCCGTACCGGGACGTTCCGCCCCTGCTCCGTCAGGGTCACCGTGTCGCCGACCCGGATCCCGGCGGCTTTCAGGAACCGGGTGGTGACCACGGCCTGGCCCGGCCCGTGCAGCCAGTCGCCCGAGACCATCGGGGGGCCGGCCCACGAGGCGTCGCCCTGGTACGCCACCACGGTGGTGGCGCCGGTGATGCCGGACGCGCTCACCTCCGCCTGGGTCGTGCCGTAGAAGCGGCCGGTCCCCCGCTGCGCGCCGAGCGCGGCGGCGATCTCGGCCGGGTCGGCCTTCGGCTCCTCGGGCCCGCCCACGTGGACGGCCTGCGCGCCGGGCGGCGCCTGCCCGCCGCCCGTACCGACGATGACCGATCCGCCGGAGTCGAGCATGCGGCCCGACTGGACGGCTCCGAGCGTGAGGGCGAGCCCGACCCCGAAGGTGACGGCGGCGGCGCCGAAGACCACCGCGGCGGCCATCGTCGCCGAACGCGCCGGCCGGGCGAAGGGGCCCGCCAGCCCGAGGCTGACCGCGCGCGGCACCGCGAGCCGTCCCGTGAGCCGCCGCGCCAGGCGCCCCCGGCCGGAGCCGGGTGTACGTCCGGCGGTGATCGCCGCCACGGTGCGCAGCCGTCCGGCGCGCAGCGCGGGCACCAGAGCGGCGCAGGCGACCAGGGCGAGGGCCGCGGCGGGCACGGCGACGTCGATCCACAGCGGGATCGACTCCGACGGCCCGTCGAAGGCCTCGCCCACCTCGTCGAGCACGGGGAGGGCCAGCAGATTGCCCACCACCAGCCCCAGGGCGCAGCCGACCGCCGCGGGGACCAGCGCCTGCCCGACGTAGGCCCGTACGACCTGCGCCGGGGTGAAGCCGAGGGACTTGAGGATGCCGATGCGCCGGGTCGCGGCACCCACCGCGCCGCTGACGACGATGCCGATGACCAGGACCGACAGGAGCAGCCCGAGGACACCGAAGGCGGCCAGGAACGGCACGAACGCCATCGCGTTGGCGGTCTCCTCCTGCTTGACGGTCAGATAGGACTGCGACCCGGTCAGCGCGCCCTTCGGCACCGCCGCGGTGATCGCGGCCCGGCCGGCGGCCACCTGGGCGTCCGTCCCCGCGTGGCCGAAGCGGTAGAGCATCTCGTACGAGGGGGTGCCGCCCTTCGCGGCCAGCGCCCCGGCCTGTGCGGGGGCCACCCAGGCGTCCGCGGAGTCGGTCACCGACCGGGCGACCCCGACCACGGTCAGCGTGGGGCTGCCCGGCGCGTCGGGGAACGTCAGCCGCGCGCCCGGTTCGACCGGCAGCCTCCCGTGGGCCACCACGATCTGGCCGGGTCCGGTGAGCCAGGTGCCGGAGGCGAGGTCGACCCGGTCGACCCCGCCCCCGGCGTCCGCCCGGCCGGCGAGGGTCACCGGCGGCAGATCGACGCCTTCCGGGAGGACGTCCGAGGACGAGGCGGTACGCGCGCGTACCGAGACGGTCAGGAAGGGGCCGGCCGCGGCGGTCACACCCGACGTGTGGGAGGTCGCCGTGAGTTCCGCGGCCGTCACCTTCGCGCCGTCGAACCGCGCGGTCAGATGGGCGCCGTGCTGCCGGGCGAAGGCGTGGTCGAAGGGGGCCTGGGACGCGACGAGCAGCCCGGCGGCGAGCACCGACGCGGTGACGGCCATCAGTGTCGTCATGATCATCACGGCGGTCTGTACCCGCCGCCGCCCGACCCCGGCGCGCACCACCCGGCCGAGGGCGCTCATCGGGCCACCGCCGCCGCGCCCCTGGCGCTCCTGGTGTCCCGGACGACGCGGCCGTCGACCAGCTCGACGGTCCGGGTCGCGCAGGACGCGGCGAGGCTCAGATCGTGGGTGACCAGCACGATCGTCTGCCCCGACGCGTTGAGTTCGGCGAGCAGTTCCCGTACGTCCGCGCCGGAGGCGGTGTCCAGCGCGCCGGTGGGCTCGTCGGCCAGCAGCAGGGCCGGACGGTTCATCAGGGCCCGCGCGACCGCGACCCGTTGCCGCTCCCCGCCGGACAGCCTGCCGGGGTACGCGTCCGCGTGCCGGTCGATGCGGAGGTCCGCCAGCAGAGCGGCGGCCCGCGCGCGGGCCTCGGCCCGGGGCATCCCCGCCAGCTGGGCCGGCAGCAGCACGTTGTCGGTCACCGTCAGGTCGTCCAGCAGATTGAAGAACTGGAAGACCATGCCGACCTTGGTGCGCCGGTACCGCGCCGACCCGGCCTCGCCCAGCTCGTCCACCCGCAGCCCGTCCACCGTGACGCTGCCCGCACTCGGCCGGTCGAGCCCCGCGATCAGGTTGAGCAGCGTGGACTTGCCGCTGCCGGACGGCCCGAGAACGGCGAGTGCCTCTCCGGCGGCCACGCTCAGCGTCACGTCGGCGAGGGCCGGCGGCCCCTCCCCGTACGTCCTGCTCACAGCCCGCATGTCGATGACGGGCGCGGTCGCTGTCACGGTGCCTCCAGGTTCGGCGGTCGGCGGCCGACGGTTCGGCGGCCGACGGTTCGCTCCGAAGCTAGGGGCGGGCCCCGGTCCGGGGCGTCGCCCGTGACGGCGAGACCGGCTGCCACCCCGGGATGACCCGCCGGACACGTCATCCCTGCGATGTACGCGGCGGATGTAGCCCGCCGCGCCGCCGTCCGCAGCGCGACGGATGTGGGAGGACACGCGGGTTGCCACACTGTGCGCATGAGCGGGGCGGGCGGGGCGGGCGGGGCTGTGCGGGCGGAGATCGTGGAGCGGTGGCGGACGGGAGCGGCCGCCCTGCTGCGCCGGAGCCCGCTGCCCCGCCCGTCCCGGTGGATGTGGACGGCCGACGCGATCCTCGCCTTCGTCCTCGCCGCCTGCACCGTGGGGGCCGCCTACCGGCAGGGCGACGGCGCCGCGCCGGTCACGCCGGTGCTCGTGCCGATGCCGCCGCGGGTGCCCGCGCCCGGCGTCCCCCAGGTCGGTCCGTTCCCGGACATGGGCGTGGGCGTGGCGCAGTTCGCCGGAGCCGTCCAGCCCTGGCAGCTGGTGCTGGCCGCCATGACCGCGTTGCCTTTGGTGGTGCGCCGCCGGTTTCCGCTGTCCGCGTTCTGGGCGGTGATCGTCGCGAGCCTGCTGTTCAACCAGCACCTGCGCGGCGGCGACCCGACCCGGTACACGTTCCTGTCCTGCGTGGTCGCCGCCTACAGTGCGGCCGTGTACAGCCCGTACCGGGCGCGGGCGCTGGCCGGTCTGGTGGCCGGCGCCGCCCTGCTCGCCGTACTGCGCGACGAGAACCTCCCCTCGTTCGCTCCCGGCCTCGTGCCGTTCCTCGCGCTGCTGGGGGTGGGACTGGGAGCCAACGCGGTCCACATCTGGAAGCAGCGGCTGACCGCTCTGGAGGAGGAGCACGAGGCCGCCATGCGGCTGGCCGTCGACCGCGAGCGTTCCCGGATCGCGCGCGAACTGCACGATGTCGTCACCCACAACGTGAGCGTGATGGTGATCCAGGCGGGCGCGGCCCGCAAGGTGATGGACACCGCGCCCGACCGGGCCCGGCAGGCGCTGCTGGCCGTCGAGGCGGGCGGACGCACGGCGATGGCCGAGCTGCGCCACGTCATGGGCCTGCTCACCATGGCCGGTGGCGGGGAGGACGGGGGCGGAGAACCGGAGGGGGCCGCCGGCGCCGACCCGGCCGCCGGGGCCGATCTGGCGCCGCAGCCGGGCCTCGCCCAGGTGCCCGCCCTCACCGACCGGGTACGCGAGACGGGCGTGCCCGTCGAGCTGACCGTCACCGGCACCCCGGCCCCGCTCGCCGCCGGCGCCGACCTGGCCGCGTACCGCGTGGTCCAGGAGGCGCTGACCAACACGGTCAGGCACGCCGTCGGCAGCCGGGTGCGGGTCGCCGTCGACCACGTCCCCGGCGCGGTGCACATCGAGGTGTCCGACACCGGCGGCACGTCCGCGGCACCGGACGGTACGGGAGGCGGCCGCGGACTGATCGGCCTGCGCGAACGCCTCGCCGTCTACGGCGCCACCCTCCGCGCGGGCGAACGCCCCACCGGCGGCTTCGAGGTCCGCGCCGTCATCCCCGTGGAGGAGCTCGCGTGACCGGGCAGCCGCCGCGCGTGGTGATCGCCGACGACCAGGCGCTGGTCCGCACCGGCTTCAGCATGATCCTGGCGGCCGACGGCATCGACGTCGTCGCCGAGGCCTGCGACGGGGACCAGGCCGTCGACGCGGTCCGCCGCACCCACCCCGACCTGGTCCTCATGGACATCCGGATGCCCGGGACCGACGGCCTGGAAGCCACCCGGCGGATCCTCTCCGGCGCCGTGCCGCCCGACCCGCCCCGCGTCATCATGCTGACCACCTTCGACCTCGACCGCTACGTGTACGCGGCCCTCGCCGCCGGCGCGAGCGGCTTCCTCCTCAAGGACGTCACCCCCGAACACCTGGTCGCCGCCGTCCGTCTCGCCCGTACCGGTGACGCGCTGCTCGCGCCGGCCATCACCCGGCGCCTGGTCGAACGCTTCGTCGCCCGCGAGACAGCGGCCTCCGTCGCCCTGCACCGCGACCTGGCGGTGCTCACCCCTCGCGAACTCGAGGTCCTCCGCTCGCTCGGCACCGGCCTGAGCAACGCCGAACTCGCCGCCCGCTTCCGTCTCAGCGAGGCCACCGTGAAGACCCACGTGGCCCGGATCCTCGCCAAGCTCCGGCTGCGGGACCGCGCCCAGGCCGTCGTCGTGGCCTACGAGACCGGCCTGATCACCCCGGGGACGGGCACCCCGGCGGCGGACCTCTAGACCGTCCGGGCCTTCCTCCGGCCTTCCTCCGGCCTTCCTCCGGCCTTCGCGTGGCCCTCGCCGGGCTATCTCAGGGCTAAGCGGAGTGATCTGCCTCACATGCTGTCACAGGGATCGACGACGCGGTGTCTTGAGGCCGAACCACCGAACATGGAGGAGACGTCATGGCTGAGAACACCGATGTTGTCGTGATCGGCGGCGGATACGCCGGCGTCATGGCCGCCAACCGCCTGACGCAGCGCGACGACGTGACCGTGACGCTGATCAACCCCCGCCGGACCTTCGTCGAGCGGATCCGCCTGCACCAACTGGTGGGCGGGTCCGACGACGCGGTCGTCGACTACGCGAAGATCCTGGCCGACCGCGTCCGGCTGACGGTCGACACCGTCACCCGGATCGACGCGGCCGGGCGCCGCGTGGAGCTGGCCTCGGGCGGCACGGTCGACTACGACTACCTGATCTACGCGGTGGGCAGCGGCAGCGCCGACCCGCGGGTCCCCGGGGCCGCGGAGCACGCCTACCCCCTCGCCGACCTGGAGGAGGCCGAGCGGCTGCGGCCGGTCGTCGCCGCCGCGCCCGCCACGGCCGCGGTGGTGGTCGTCGGTGCCGGCCCGGCCGGCATCGAGACGGCCGCCGAACTGGCGGAGGCGGGCCGCGGCGTCACCCTGGTCTGCGGCGGCGTGCTCGGCCCGTATCTGCACCCCCGGGGCCGACGCGCGGTCGCCCGGCGGCTGGCCCGGCTCGGGGTGAGCGTCCTCGACGGCCCCGACACCCAGGTGACGGAGGTGACCCGCGCGGCCGTGCGGCTCGCCGACGGCCGCGAGCTGTCGAGCGAGGTGACCATCTGGACCGCCGGGTTCGGCGTGCCGGACCTGGCCGCGCGCAGCGGACTGAGCACCGACGCCCTGGGCCGCCTGCGCACGGACGAGACCCTGACCAGCGTGGACGACCCGCGCATCGTCGCGGCCGGGGACTGCGCGGCACCGTCGGACCTGCCGTTCCGGCTGGGCTGCCAGTCCGCGGTCCAGCTCGGCCCGCAGGCCACCGAGACCGTGCTCAGCCGGATCGCCTGCGAGCGTCCCACGCCCATCGACGTGGGGTTCGTCGGCCAGTGCATGAGCCTCGGGCGGCGCTCCGGCGTCTTCCAGTTCGCCCGCAGGAACGACCTCGCGATCAGCCTCTACCTCGGCGGACGCCTGGGCGGGAGGCTCAAGGAGTTCGTGTGCAGGAGCACCGTCTGGCAACTGGCGTACGAAGCGCGCAAACCCGGAGTGCGCACCTGGTGGGTCAAGGACGGCAAGCGCCGGCAGCTGCTCCGGGCGAAGCACGGCGAGGCGCCCGACACCGCCGACCGGGCGGCCTAGCGAGGCGGGCGCGCCCGCACGGGGGAGAATGGACCTTGGTGCGGACGCACCCCTGAAGGCCCTCGGCAGCCGGGGCTGACCGTGTGCAAGAGGAAAGGGCCGAGCCATGGGCGACGACGCCGACGACCCGGCGACCGACACGTTCGTCGCCCACCGCAACCTCCTCTTCACGGTCGCGTACGAGATGCTCGGATCGGCGGCGGACGCCGAGGACGTCCTCCAGGAGACCTGGCTGCGCTGGGTCGGGGTCGACCTGGCGCAGGTGCGCGACCGGCGCGCCTACCTGGTCCGGATCACGACCCGCCAGGCGCTCAACCGGCTGCGCACCATGACGCGCCGCAAGGAGGCCTACATCGGCCCCTGGCTGCCCGAGCCGCTGCTCACCGCCTCGGACGTGGCCCAGGACGCCGAGCTCGCCGAGAGCGTGTCGATGGCGCTGATGCTCGTCCTCGAGACCCTGTCGCCGACGGAGCGCGCCGTCTTCGTGCTGCGCGAGGCCTTCGACGTCAGCTACGACGAGATCGCGGCCGCGGTCGACAAGAGCCCCGCGGCCGTCCGCCAGATCGCGCACCGCGCCCGCAAGCACGTCGACGCCCGCCGTCCTCGCGAGGTGGTCTCCCCGCGCGAGACCCGGGCGGTGCTGGAGTCGTTCCGGCGCGCGCTCGCCACCGGGGACCTCCAGGGTCTCCTCGACGTGCTCGCGCCCGAGGTCGTCATGCTGAACGACGGCGGCGGCGTCAAACAGGCCGCGCGACGGCCCGTCATCGGCGCCGACAAGGTGGCCCGCTTCATCATCGGCACCGCGGCCAGGCACGAGGCCGTCCTCACCGGCCACCCCACGCTCGTCAACGGCAGCCCGGCACTCCTCGTACGGCTCGGCGGCGAGAACGACGGCGTCATGGCGATCCGCGTCGAGGACGCCCGCATCACCGGCCTCTACTACGTCCGCAACCCCGAGAAGCTGACCCGGGTCGAGTTCGAGACCCCGCTCACCCTGCGCTGACCACGGCGGTGGCGGCCCCGGAAGGTGCGGCGGCCGGCCCAACTCGGCTTCCCCGGGCCGTGGTTCATGGCGTTTTCACAGACTTCCGCGGTAGACAGAAAGCGATCTCCACCACTTTCCGGAACCGTTTCTGTTCGTAGCGTTGACACCCCGCACACCCCCTCTTATTGTCACGCCACCATTCCGACCACGTGACGATATTTCGAACGCCTGAAAGGCAAGTGCCCTGCGCGCCACCGAAATGAGTACATACGTGGCAGGCGCGCCCCGGCGCGGCCTGGCGTATGTACAGGTGCGCCCCGGTGACGCGATCGCGGGCGCCGGCGAGACCTGCTTACAGGGCCGTACCGGCCGTACCGGCCGTACCGGCCGTACCGTCGCACTGATCGACGATCCACCGGACACCGAGGCGCTCGAGCGCCGGCCCGGGCGACGCGCCGGGCGATCCGATCGTCAGTCAGTTCAGCGTGACCCTCCGCCTGTTCGCCGTCCATGAACAGGCGCGCCAGACCCCCGACGGCCTCGCGGCCGCACGCCGATCCAGGAGATCGCCGAGCGGATCCGCGCCGCGGGGCGTACCGCTCCACCGGAAGCCCGGTCGGTACACGGCCCCCGAAACCCACCCGCACGGCGCCCCCCTGAGGGGTCGGGGCCCGACCCCGCACCGACAGCGCGGAAGCGGACACGGCGCGTCCCACCCCCGGACCGCCCGCCCCCGCCCGCCGGCTGCCCGGCCCGCTCCACCGGTTCCCCACAGCCATCCGACACCCCCCATCCTCTCAACGACGAGAAGAACGAGGAACGATCACCATGCGCAACCGAAGAGCTGCCCTCGCCGCCACCGCCGGAGCCGCCTCTCTCGCCCTCACCCTGTCCGGCTGCGGCCAGAGCATCGGCGACAGCTCCGAGGGAAGCTCAGGGGAGGGCACCATCGGCATCGCCATGCCGACCCAGGCCTCCGAGCGGTGGCTCACCGACGGCAAGAGCGTCGTCGACGACCTGAAGGCCGACGGCTACCAGACCAAACTGGTGTACGGCAAGGACGACCCGAAGACGCAGGTCTCACAGATCGAGGCCCTGATCAAGCAGGGCGTCGACGCGCTGATCATCGCCGCCATCGACAACAAGTCGCTGAACGGCGTGCTGCAGCAGGCCGCCGACGCGGACATCCCGGTGATCTCCTACGACCGGCTCATCCTCGGCACCGAGAACGTCGACTACTACGTCTCCTTCGACAACGAGCAGGTCGGCCGGTTCCAGGCCCGCTACATCATCGACAAGCTCGGCCTGGAGGACGGCGCGGGCCCGTTCAACATCGAGCTGTTCGCCGGTTCCCCCGACGACAACAACACCAAGTTCTTCTTCGACGGCGCGATGCACCTCCTCCAGCCGTACCTGGACACCAAGCAGTTGGTGGTCCGGTCCGGCCAGACCGCGCTCAAGGACGTCACCACCCTGCGCTGGGACGGGCCCACCGCGCAGAAGCGCCTGGACGGCATCCTCACCGAGTCGTACGGGAGCAAGAAGATCGACGCGGTCCTCTCGCCGTACGACGGCATCTCCATCGGCGTCCTGAACGCGCTCAAGGCGGACGGCTACGGCTCCGGCAACAAGCCCCTGCCGATCGTCACCGGCCAGGACGCCGAACTCGCCTCGGTGAAGTCGATCATCGCGGGTGAGCAGTCGCAGACCGTCTACAAGGACCTCCGCCAACTCGCGGGCGTCGCCGCGGAGATGGCCGACGACATACTCAACGACAAGACGCCGAAGGTGAACAACAGAAGGGCCTACGACAACGGAGTCAAGGCCGTGCCCGCCTACTTGCTGCAGCCGACGACCGTCGACAAGACCAACTACGAGTACGTCCTGGTCGCGGGCGGGTACTACACCGACGCCGAACTCAAGTAGCCGAGGCCCGGGTCCGTCGGCGCCGGCCACGACCGACGCCGACCACGACCGACGCCGGCCACGCCGACCGCGACCGACGCCGGCCACGCCGACCACGCCGACCGCGGGGTCGGCGTGGTCGCCGGGGTCGTCGGGGTCGTCGGGGTCATTGCGGCTGTCGCGGTGCGTCCGCCCGGCCGGCTGGATCCCGGCTAGATCCACGTGTCCAGCCACATCCGCGACCGCCAGTCGCCGACCGGGATCACCTGACCGGTGTATACGGGCCAGAAATAGATGAAGTTCCAGGCGATGAGCAGCACGAGCCCGCCCGCGGCGACCGCGCCCAGCGTCCGGCGTCTGGCACCCGCCCCCGGCGGACCCAGGAGCGCGCCCAGCATCATCGCGACGGCCAGGCACAGATACGGCACGAAGGCGACCGCGTAGAAGGAGAAGATCGTGCGGTCCTGGTAGAGGAACCAGGGCAGATAGCCGGCCGCCACCGCGCACAGGACGGCGCCTGCCCGCCAGTCGCGGCGCAGCGCCCACCGGTAGAGCAGATAGGCCAGTGCGCAGCAAGCCGACCACCACAGCAGCGGCGTGCCGAGCGCGAGGACCGCCTGCGAGCAGCCGGCCGCGGCGTGACACCCGTCCCGCCCGGCCTTCGGCGACTGGTAGTCGAACAGCACCGGGCGGCCGAGAACCAGCCAGCTCCACGGGTTGGACTCGTACCGGTGCCAGGTGTCGAGCCCCACATTGAACCGGTAGACCCCGTACTCGTAGTGCCACAGGCTGCGGAGCGGGGCCGGTATCCACGACCAGGTGCCGCCGCGGCCGTCCGCCCAGTGCCGCCCGTAGCCGTCGTCCGACCGGAACCAGCCGGTCCACGTCACCAGATAGGTCACCACGGCGACCGGCACGACGGACAGCACCGACCAGCCGAGATCCTTGCGCAGCACCGCCCGGTACGGGCGGCCCGCCCCGGCCACGCGGCGCGAGCCGACGTCCCACAGCAGGGTGAGGACCACGAAGAAGGCCAGGAAGTACAGGCCGTTCCACTTGGTCGAGGCCGCCAGCCCCAGGAAGCCGCCGGCCGCGAGCCGCCACGGACGCGGTCCCGTCCCGGCACGGTCAGCCATGACCCGGTCCGGGCGCGCGTGGCCGTCCCCGTCCACCGGGAGGGCCGCCGCGAGCCGGGCCCGCGCCTGGTCCCGGTCGAGCAGCAGACAGCCGAACGCCGCCAGCACGAAGAACATGACGACGAGGTCCAGCAGCGCGGAACGGCTCATCACCACATGCAGACCGTCCAGCGCCATCAGCGCACCGGCCAGACAGCCCAGCGCCGTCGACCGGAACAGGCGGCGCCCGATGCGGCACAGCATCAGCACCGACAGCGTGCCCAGGACCGCGGTCATGAAGCGCCAGCCGAACGGTGTGAGGCCGAACATCCACTCGCCGAGGGCGATCACCCACTTGCCCGTCGGCGGATGGGCGACGAACGCCCCGGTGCCGGAGAGCGGGATCACCTGAGGATCCGCGAGGATCTGCGGGTCGGCGATCTTGCGGTCGGGCCAGGTGCCCTCGTAGCCGAGCCGCAGCAGCGCCCAGGCGTCCTTGGCGTAGTAGGTCTCGTCGAAGACGAGGCCCCGCGGCTGCCCGAGCCGCCGGAACCGGATCGCTCCGGCCAGCACGGCGACGAGCACCGGCCCCAGCCAGTCCATCACCTTCGCGACGCGGTACGCCCCGGCCGGACCGAGACGTATGAGCTCCCACCAGCGGGTCGACGGCCCCGGAAACGGCGGAACCAGGCGTTCCCGGACATCGGCCCGGGAGCGCCCGGCGTACCCGAACAGGCGCAGCCGGCCCCGCCAGTCGTCGGGCGCCTTCGTCGGACGGCCGACGTCGAGAACGGGGGAGCGCCGCACACTGCTACTCGTCACCGGACGACCCTAGACGCCGCCGTACGCGAACAACCGCACGATCCGGCATTCCCCCGCCCGGGGCCCCGGCGCGGCCGGGCACGCCCGCGCCGGGACACCCAGGGGGCCCGACGCGCCCGATGGGCCCGATGGAATGCAGGAACGGCCGCCCGTGCGCACGCATGAGTTCACGCACCGATGGAAGCCCATGGGCGATCAGGACCGTTCCCTCGACCAGGACCGTCCCCCCGACGCCGCGTGCGCTCGCCCGACCTCGCCCAGGTACTGCTCCAGACGGAAGCGAACCCCCTCGACGGGCCGGCCATCGAGGCCCGGGTACTCCAGGCCGGACCAGATGACCGTCCCGTCCCGCCCCGGACCCGGACCCGGACCCGGACCCGTACCGGGACCGGGACCCGGACCCGGACCCGGACCCGGACCCGGACCCGGACCGGGACCCGGACCCGGAACGTCATTCCGTCCGGTCCTGGCTCGGGCCGCTCCTGGGTCGCCACAGCCACCTCGCACGGCATGTCCGTCGGATAGAGGGGACCGCCCGGCCGTAGCAGTCGCCTCGGATCGAGGCCCGCCACTCTGCTGTCGCTGCGCGCGACCACGTCGAGGCATCGACGAAGAGGTACGTGTGAACGGCGGCACACGCCGGAGCCCCGGATTCGCGCCGATGAGCCGCGTGCCACCGCACCCTCGCTCCGCCCGCCGGGCACGCCGGCCCGTATCTCGCGCGGGGACCTACACGGCAACCGCCTGATCGGTCGTCATGAGCCGATGTCAGCGGCCCCGCCGCGCCGTTCTCATTTGTCGCGGGAGGGCCGGGAGCGGGATGAACCGCCCCTGCGGACGTCGGACGCCGGGCAGCGGCGGCAATTGCGACGGTGGCGAACCGATCGGCGGGGAACCCGGATAAGCACGGCTTCTCAGAAAGGAACCACCATGGCAACTCCCCTGACCGCAGCCAGGGTTCTGGCCGCCCTCAGAGCGGAGGGCGTCACCGTCGTCGAGGTCGGCGGCTGGCGCACCCACAACCGGGCAGGGCACGGCGCGTGGGGCCCGGTCGCGGGAGTGGTCGTCCACCACACCGTGACGTCCGGGACGGCCGCCTCCGTGGCGATATGCCGGGACGGATACGCCGGTCTCCCCGGACCGCTGTGTCACGGCGTCATCGACAAGCGGGGCGTCGTGCACCTCGTCGGTTGGGGCCGTGCCAACCACGCCGGCAGCGGCGACGGCGACGTGCTGAAAGCGGTCATCGCCGAGAAGTCGCTGCCCGCGCCGAACGAGAACGACACGGACGGCAACGCCCGCTTCTACGGCTTCGAGTGCGTCAACCTCGGTGACGGCAAGGACCCCTGGCCGGCGGTCCAGCTGGAAGCCATGGTCCGCGCCTCCGCCGCGCTGTGCCGGGCCCACGGCTGGTCCGCAGCCTCCGTGATCGGCCACAAGGAGTGGACGAACACGAAGACAGACCCACGCGGCTTCACCATGGCCGACCTCCGCGCCAGGGTCGCGTCCCGGCTGCGCAAGACCCCCGGCGCCGACAGCCCGATCCCCACCCCGACCACCCCGAGCCAGGAGGACACTGTGCCCAACCCCTCGATGCTGAACGAGTCGAACCCCACCGATGTCGAACTGCCCTCCGGCGAGTGGGTCGGCCTGGCGTTCACGGACCCGGTCGTCCACTCCGGGCCGCGCCTGCACAACACCCTGGTCCACGTCTCACTCGAAGAGAAGGCCCCGGACGACGCGCTCGTCGAGGGCCGCTTCTACCTCACGGACACCTCGGGCAAGCACCCGTCGGCCTTCCAGACCGTCACCCGCTACGGCGGCGGTGGCCACCAGTTCGCCCTGTCGGGCACCGTCCCGGCCGGAAAGCACCTGCGCTTCCAGCTCCGGGTGAAGACGGCCGACGCCAGCCCGGTCACACTCCTGCACCGCACCGCCACCGGCCCGTACTGGGCTACCACCTGACCCCGAAGCGGCCGGACGGGCGTCACACAGCTCCGCTCATTCAGCCGCCAGGCGCTGAGACCCGGTTACAGCGCCCCGCCCCGGCGCCTCCTGACGCCGGGGCGGTCTACCGTCACCAACTCCATCGCACCGCACACAGGTTGACGATCATGTGCGTCTGTATGCCCTCGCTGCCGTCGTTGCAGTCGCTGCCGTCAGGACTGCCGTCAGGACTGCCGTCAGGACTGCCGTAAAGTCGCGCACCCTGCGCTCGAGTCTCTGCCCCGCTCCAGCCTGGCCGGCGCTTGTGCCGCGCGCACAGCGATCAGTCGCCTGATGCACCTTCGGCAACTACCACCACGGGGTGCAGCGGAAGTCGCCGCTCACCTGTACACATGCGCGGGCGACGAGGCCCCGATCGTTGAACGTCCCGGTGTAGGCCGAAGTGGCATTTTTCGACTGTCCAAGCGGGCCGGCCCAACCCCGACCACCGTTGGAACTGATGTCCAGGTAGACCCGTGCCCTGCTGGCCCCGTTCCAGAGTCCCCACACACAGCGCGACGGACGGTTGTACCGGAGCTCCACCTTGTTCAGGTAACGCTTCTTGATGAGGCCACCTCCAGGTGCAGACACCCATACCGAGGTGTACCACGCGTTTGTGCCCCGGGTTTCGAACTGCCCGCTTGCAGCCCAGGCCCGCGCCTCGTCGACGTTGTTCTGGCAGTGCTCGGTCGCAGAGGCCGGGGTTGCCGACGCCCCGACAAGTGCTCCCGCCAGCAGAACAGATGCCCCCAGTATCCCCGTCAGTGTGCTCCGCACCCTGGCCATAGGACTCATCACCATCCCCCTCGCGTTTGGTGAAGTGCCGACACTATCGACGCCGACAGCACCCGGAGAGAGCGTGCGGGGGCGCTCCACACGGGCGCTAAGGCGTGCACACACGAATGCTCACAAGCGCGCACGCCGGAGCGATGCGCCCTCGAGGAGCGCGATGCCGGCGCTCGCACCAGAGCGAGGGAGCGAGGGAGTGGGGGAGCGGTGGCAGGGGCCGGACTACGTCTTCGCCACCCGCAACAGCACCGCCACCCTCCTGGATGCCAAAGGCCCACAGAAACCGCCCCGCCGATCGGTCCGGGGCCTTTTCCCTGGTGCCCCCGACAGGATCCGAACCTGCGACACCCGCCCCAACAACCGCCAGATTTCTGCGGAGAGTTGAGTACCCCCACCCTTCCTCGTCGTGCCGCTCACGGACAGTCGCAGTCACCATGCAGCGACTCCACGGGTGCCGGCTGTGCCGACGTCTCGGGGACCTCAGCTTGGGAAGCCGGGGTTTCTTGGCGGCGCTGGCTGGGCTGACCTGCGGCGGAGCGGTGTCGAAGACCGGGGCACACCCGTGGCCGGTCCCCGCCGTTCCCCGTGGTTCCCCGTGGTTCCCCGCACGATCTGGCACGCGGCTTACGGTGGCTCCGGTGGCCTGGGGGCATCCTTGTCGATCAGCCCGTTGATGAACTCGACTGCGAACCGGTGCGATTCGGGTGATACGTCTGCGGGTTCGTCGGCGTACCAGCGGAAGGTGCCCAGTTCTCGTTCGGCGGAGTTCAGCCAGTGGGCCAGACGGTGAAGCTGCCCTTCGCTCAGCCTGATCGCGGCCTGGTGGACCCACACCTCATCCGGCCCGGCATAGGTCTCCAGAGCCATGACGGCCAGCTCTACCGCGCCCGGCGCGAAGACTGACTGGCAGAGGTCGCGGGCGTCAGGAGAGATCGGCATACGCCGAGGATGCGGCGTCCAGGGCTGTAGGACAACGAAGAGTCGTCGCCGGCCGGCGCAACCCGGACTGCAGCACGTGACCTCTTCGACCCGAAGCAACTCGGGTGGGAGCTGGGCCTTGAGCTGGTGGGTCTTGGGCCTGCTCTGATGGTCCGCAGAGGTTCGTGGGCGTCCGCCGGTGTGCGTCTGCGTTGTCACGCAGTTGAACACTTACCCGCTCAACGGTCGGTCGCCGACAGGTGCGTTGTCAGTGCTTGCGCCTATGGTCTCAAGCGCGCGGTCGGCTTCCGGGGGTTCCAGCTCTGAAGGGATGGCTTCATCCCCGGCCTGTCTGGGGGCGGCCCGGAGACTCGTCCGGGACCTAACCGACGGCCGGGCTTCGTCGATGGCCACGAGGTGACCTGCCAGCGCCGGCCGCGCACCCCCTCTCGCGGGGGCGGACGCACGCTTTCCAACTGTCCGCGTGGCTGTACGGGGGCGTCCGCGGCGTTCGCGTGGCAGGTCAGACGACGTGGGTGCACGTAGGTGGACGGCGGCGGCCGTCGGCGCACTGGACAAAGACCAGGACAACGAACGTGCCAGTGCCCGCCTGTGAGGACGCAGGCGGGCGCAGTGTCTTTGGGGTGCTCCCGTCCCGTACGCCGTCGACCCAGGCAAAGCCGAGCAGACGCAACCCATGGCGTCCAGGTCGTACGTCCGGCAGGGCGCTCCACCTGGACGCCATGAAAGCCGTGCCAAAGCACGGAACAGCACGGGAGACGAGTTGGACAGCGGAAACGAGATGGCCCGCGATGGCGCGGTAAAAATAGGATCGAACAGTATGCCCACCTGACGTAGGGTCACTACGGCTCGCCGGACTACCCGAGTGGGTACAAACAGGGGGTACACGATGCGCCAAGATTGCGGCCTTGGTCGCAACGGTTCTTCTTGCCGGCGGGGCACTCGCCAACGCGACGTCGGCGTCGGCGACTGTTGATCCGCCCAGCGGTGGTTGGGACCACACGTGGACCACCTCGGACTCCAACCCGGGTGGCACGGCCTACATCGCCGAGTACGGCGACATCGTCTCGGTCTGCGACACGGACGCCGACAGAGTCTCGCCCCGGCCAGATCGCCGTCCAGTACCCGAGCGGCGCTTATCACATCCGCTACACACTCACCGCCTCGGGCGGAGAGGGCGCATGCGCCTCGGCTCGTGCTTCGCAGGGGGGCATTTACGACCTCCCCGAGGACACTTCGATCAGCGTCGCTGTCTGGCTGGGCCCGGACTACGGCAGCGTGACCACGCACTATTACGTCAACGACCACTAGCCGGTCCGCAGGGGCGGAAGTGTCCCTGTGCGTCCTGCGCCGCTCCCCGCCTCGTCGTCGAACCTCCCAGGCCGGCCGAGCAGTACGCGGGCCGCTTCCTGCACCACAACCCGATGCCCGGTGGAGGGGGTCGCGACCCGGGGAAGGTCGCTACCTCGGCTCAGGCCATGAAGGCGGCCGGGTCACTCGCAGATCAGCATCACCATGAACGTCTACACCCACGTCGTCCAGGACACCCAGCGCGAAGCCGTGAGCCACATGGACCGGCTGCTCAGGAAGAGGCGTCCCGGTCGGGCGTGACCGCCCGCGTTGATGTCAGAAGTAGATGTCAAAGGCCACCTAGGAACGTTCCTAGGTGGCCTTTTCCCTGGTGCCCCCGGCAGGATTCGAACCTGCGACACCCGCTTTAGACGTCGTCTCATTTGGCGAGTCGGCGGTAGCAGATGAGGCTGCAGGCGATGGCGGTGAAGGCCAGGAAGTGCTCGGCCTTGCGTTCGTAGCGGCGGTGCAAACGGCGGCAGCCGCCCAGCCAGGACATCGTGCGCTCGATCGTCCAGCGATGCCGGCCCAGCCGGGTGGAGGACTCGATGCCCTTGCGGGCGATGCGGTGCCGGATGCCTCGCTTGCGTAGCCATCGGCGCAGGTGGTCGTAGTCATAGCCCTTGTCCGCGTGCAGCTTGGCGGGCCGTCGTCTGCGCGGGCCGCGGCGGGAGCGGATCGGCGGGATGCCGCGCACGAGCGGCTCGAGTGCCTGGCTGTCGTGCAGGTTCGCGCCGGAGATGCCGATCGAGAGGGGTAAACCGGTCCGCTCGGTGATCAAGTGGACCTTTGAGCCCTTCTTGCCCCGGTCTACAGGATTCGGACCTGTCAGGTCCCCCCTTTCAGGGCCCGCATGTTCGCCGAGTCGATCGCGCAGCGCGACCAGTCCAGGTCTCCGCGCAAACCCAGTTCGTCGAGGATGACGCGGTGCAGCTTCGCCCAGACCCGGGCGGCGGTCCACTCGGTGAAGCGCCGGTGCGCAGTCGGCCCCGACGGGCCGAAGACCGGCGGCAACTGCCGCCAGGTGCAGCCCGTCGTCGCCACGAAAATGATCGCGGCCAGCACCTCGCGATCCCCGTACCGGCGCCGACCGCCGCCCTGCGGCCGCGATGGAGCGGGTGGGACCACCCGCTGGAACAGTTCCCACAACTCGTCCGGCACCATGCGCTCAACCATCACCACACGGTGCAGACTACCCAGCACTCCAAATGAGACGACGTCTTAGCCCGCTGGCCGATCGCGGCGAACGAACGCGCCCCGCTCAGCACGGCCGAGCATGCGATCAGCAGCACGCTCACGAACGGGTGACGTTTCCCGCCCCGGGGGCCGCAGATCGGCCAGCGTGGCCAGCCGCTGCGGCAGCCCCGGGAGTGCGCGGTGCTGACGAGAAGGCGCCTTGAGAGGTCACCCGCTCCAACCGGAGCTTCGTTGTGCGCGAGACGGGCCGACCGACAGTCGTCACGCCGCCGCGAACTACGACTTCGCGGCGTCACTCGGAATTTGAAACAGCCCTGCTCATTGCGCCGCGGCGACCATCGCACTCATAAGGTCACTGCGACTTTGGAATCGCCCGGCGGCTGACGCGGTGCCGGAGATCCTCAGCGAACTGCCCTACGACACGATGACCTCGTCGAATTGCAACTTGACGGTCCCATTGGTGTCGTAGCTAATGGCATGCGCATTGCGGAGACTGTAGCGTTTGACCTCGTTACTCTGGTAATCAAGAAGCACGACGCTGATGTTCTTACGCACACCAGGATTCCACGCACTGGTAAAGATGAATTCGCTGAAGGCCTGGCTGCCGGCCACGCCCCGGTACAGGGTTATCTGATTTGCACTTAGGCCATTGGCTCCATTGAGGAACTCGACGCAGGCGCCGTCAAGGATCAACCCGAAGTTGTGCGCGGTCAAAGGATCCCCGCACGGCTTGGAGGCCGCTGCGGTGGTGGCGGGAGCGGGGGCGGCAGACGCGATGGCACTGCCGGAGAAGACGCTGAGGGTCAGCAGTGCCGTGGTGGCTGCACCGGCCAGGAGAAGGCGGCGGCCGATCGAGCGTGTCATCACAGGGTCCTCACAGTCGGAAGCGGATCGGCTGGGTAGACGGCGCAGCATCAGACCGCGTTGCAATGAGACGGTAAAATCTCCATCGGCCTTCCCTGCGTCATACGTTGTGAGAGGATTTCATCCGGCTTGGCCCCGACCGTCGAGCGACAGGGAAATCACCCGCCTCCCATCTAAGACGTCGTCTCATTTGGCGAGTCGGCGGTAGCAGATGAGGCTGCAGGCGATGGCGGTGAAGGCCAGGAAGTGCTCGGCCTTGCGTTCGTAGCGGCGGTGCAAACGGCGGCAGCCGCCCAGCCAGGACATCGTGCGCTCGATCGTCCAGCGATGCCGGCCCAGCCGGGTGGAGGACTCGATGCCCTTGCGGGCGATGCGGTGCCGGATGCCTCGCTTGCGTAGCCATCGGCGCAGGTGGTCGTAGTCATAGCCCTTGTCCGCGTGCAGCTTGGCGGGCCGTCGTCTGCGCGGGCCGCGGCGGGAGCGGATCGGCGGGATGCCGCGCACGAGCGGCTCGAGTGCCTGGCTGTCGTGCAGGTTCGCGCCGGAGATGCCGATCGAGAGGGGTAAACCGGTCCGCTCGGTGATCAAGTGGACCTTTGAGCCCTTCTTGCCCCGGTCTACAGGATTCGGACCTGTCAGGTCCCCCCTTTCAGGGCCCGCATGTTCGCCGAGTCGATCGCGCAGCGCGACCAGTCCAGGTCTCCGCGCAAACCCAGTTCGTCGAGGATGACGCGGTGCAGCTTCGCCCAGACCCGGGCGGCGGTCCACTCGGTGAAGCGCCGGTGCGCAGTCGGCCCCGACGGGCCGAAGACCGGCGGCAACTGCCGCCAGGTGCAGCCCGTCGTCGCCACGAAAATGATCGCGGCCAGCACCTCGCGATCCCCGTACCGGCGCCGACCGCCGCCCTGCGGCCGCGATGGAGCGGGTGGGACCACCCGCTGGAACAGTTCCCACAACTCGTCCGGCACCATGCGCTCAACCATCACCACACGGTGCAGACTACCCAGCACTCCAAATGAGACGACGTCTTAGGAGAGAGGCTGGTGCGCCGGGCCGGTGACCTGCGGCTTCGATGCCTGGTGAGATGTCCGGGAACCCGACTGCCAGACACTCTTGTTGGCCGTGGCTGACCGCTGCATCTGGCACGGCAGTGGCACGGACCTCAGCCGGCGACAGCCAGCCACGACGGCGGGCGCGCCAGCCGACTAGGCGCGCGTGTGCCTCGCTGCACCCCTACGGGCCTCCGCCACGCTGCCGCTGCCGTCGACCAGAGCAAGTCGCGACGGCCGTCCCGTAACGACGAGCCCTCAGCTTGGGAAGCGGCGAGCATTTAGGGTCGCTTCCGACGCTGACCTGTACGAATGGCTGGACTGTCACTGCACTGGGCCGGTACCGCGGGCGGCTGCGAAACAGGCCGAAGTACTTCCCGGGCCAGCTCCTGGTCGCCGATGTTCGTGGTCGAGCATGCGGACGCCCCTGGGTCGACGCTCGTGGTTACCGCTGAACAGCGGGAACCCAGCACTTGGATCGGTCGCGAGGCTGAGCCTCTGGTGCCGTTCCTGTTGCCGACGTCTTCGGCTTGTCTTGCGTGAGAGTCACCCGCACACGTAGAGGTCCTCTGGTGAGCACCGAAGTGCGACCGGCAACCCCGCGCGCATCTTGGTTACGGCGATTTCTTTGCATGAGAAAGCAGCTCGCATTGCCTTCTCCAGGGTCTTACGGTTTATTCGACCTCGCCACTTCTGGCTCATCAAGTAGGCTAGGGAGGCGTTCAAGTCATGCCCGCAACAGTAAGCAGTAGGATCCGTGACACTTTTCATTTCGCTATTCGCGAGAGCTGCGACGGCAGGGATATCGCTCGGCATTATGCGGGCTTTCTTCGCTCGGGCAAGTGCCGATGAAACCGTCTTTACTAGATCCACTCCTGTAGCGTCGGGCAAAGCAACCTCGGAAAAAGGTGTATCCGAGAATCTCAGGCCCCAACCGTGCTCATAGTTGAGTTTCCGCAAAACGCCGATAGGAAAGGCCAGAAGGGTCGCTGGCTCTACTGGGGAGGCCCACCCGCCTACTTGCAGGAAATTCCGCACACTGGCTCGGTCGCAAAATGAATAGACGACCCGTCGACACACATCTCCTGAGTAGAAGACGGTCGCATCGATGTCGTAGTGATCGGTTTGCACGGCCACGACGGGAATAGATATTTCATCTTTCTCCCAGTCGCGATCTATTAGGGCTGCCACCCCACGCATCTGCTGCTGTTCGACGATCTTAATAGCGTCGAGAACGGAGCTCTTTCCGTACCCCGGGAGTGTTTCACAGAGATCCTCTTCCAAGTGCGGATCCAGCACTGCGCAATCGGAGTCCCCCTCGCAAAGAATGTACTTCCTCGCAGTGGGCCCAGAGCGGAGCAGTAGAACGTAGGAAAAAAGGTCATCCCCAGTCAAGTCATTTTGCATCGTCACGTCCACAGGCTCTCGTTCTCGTAACCCGGCTCCAGTCCCACAGTATTCGACCAATATTTGTTGATGATCTGCGGTGAGTGGGTTGCGACAATAAAACGAGAGGAATTGATTGCAGCGATTCGCACGATGTCATTCAAGAATTCTTTTTGCCAGGCCACATGGAGAGAGATCTCGGGCTCATCGATTAGAATGAGGCTATTTTTCTGTGCGTTAAAAAGTAGATCGTAAGTCAGTACCAGTTCATGCTGCTCCCCTGAAGAGAGCTGGCTGGGTTTGATTTCTTTTCCAGCTGCAGTGACCACCTTAAAGCCTTCGCGATCCAGAACAAGCTCTTTGTACAGGAATCGTGAATTAACGATTTCTCGCAAAAGTGCTACCCGGTCAAGGAGGTATTGAAAGGTGCTTAGCTTCTCTTCTGTATCGTCAAGATAAGTCCAGAGGACACGTTTTTCCCAGGGCTCCAGCGTTCGATCCGGCAAGGGAAGCTCACCTGAAGCGTCCAGTACTGAAATTGCTGTCAATCGTCGACGAATCTCGCTCTGGGCAGAGTAGCGTGAACGAATCGCCTCCTCGGTGATCTCCGGGGCCAATTCAGTCTCAGACAGGAGGCGCCGCGGAAATGACCGGTCGAGCCCTTGGGAAACTCGTGAATTCTGCGCAAGGGCATCATCGAGCCGCCTAGAAAAATCGCGACTGAATTCTGAGACAGTGGGTTGACGTCGCTCCGCCTTATTGCGCCCAGGAGCCACATTGATGAGTCGCTGAGTTTCGATGAGATGCACGGTGGCAGATGAAAGAAGCTTAGTGACCTCCTCTGGGATGCTCTCCGCCCTAAGGGCAAGTAGACGAGAAGGTAGTAGATCTGGGTAGCGTGAGATCACCTCGCGCGTCGAGATAATATCCCCATCCGATAGGTCCGTCCATCTACCGGACCGCATCTTTCTCACAGGGATATCTGATCTCTCGATGTATAGAGAAAGGTTTGGCGAATCGGCCTGAGTAAGAGACTCGGAAGCATTCCATACAATTTCCCCCCTCCCGGACTGCAAAAGTCGCATGATGAATACATCGCCACTTGCTTCCTCTTCTGCAAGCCCCGGAAGTGCCTCTTGCCCCAGCCGTTCGACACATAGGATGCTGCCGTCACTGAAGGTGAAAATTGCCGAACGGAAGGGAGTTTCGGCGATAGTGTGAAGATCCAGAGAGAAAGTTGCTGCAATTAGCTCAAGAAGCTTAGTTTTGCCAATTCCGTTCGGCCCGTGAAGAATTACAAAGTCGCGATCTGGTGGAAAGTCAACCTTATGATCAAAACGGCCAAGTAGCTGGCTTACCTCAATGCTGATAAGCTTGCGTTCTGAATTCTCGACGGAATCTTGACCGCTCATGATGCTCCCTCACTGCTAAGACTTGTCCCGTAACTGCTGGTCACGGGTGAGATGATCTTGGTGTGTCTGGTGTGATCACGGCGTCGGAGCCGTCTTGGATAGCCCCGTTCACCGGGCTGAGCCCGCGTCAGTTCGGCAAGCTGATCACAGCGTTGCGGCGCGAGGGCGCCGACCCGGTGCGCAAGGGCCGGCCGTGGAGCCTGCCGCTGGAGGACCGGGTGCTCCTGGTCGCCGCCTACTGGCGGACCAACCTCACGCTGCGCCAACTGGCGCCGCTGTTCGGGGTGTCCAAGTCCGCAGCCGACCGCATCATCGACCACCTCGGACCCGCGCTCGCCCTCCAGCCGCGCACACGGTTCCGCAAGGACACCGTGCTGATCGTGGACGGCACCCTGGTCCCCACCCGCGACCACAGCATCGCCGAGCAGTCGAAGAACTACCGCTACTCCACCAACCACCAGGTCGTCATCGACGCCGACACCCGGCTCGTCGTCGCCGTCGGCCGCCCGTTGCCCGGCAACCGCAACGACTGCAAGGCATGGGAACTGTCCGGCGCGAAGGACGCCGTCGGCAAGACCACCGTCATCGCGGACGGCGGCTACCGCGGCACCGGCCTGGTCATCCCACACCGCCGCGAACGCGGCCAGGCCGAACTCCCCGACTGGAAAGAGGAACACAACGCCTCCCACCGCAAAGTCCGCGCCCGTGTCGAGCACGCCTTCGCCCGCATGAAGACCTGGAAGATCCTGCGTGACTGCCGCCTCAAGGGCGACGGCGTCCACCACGCCATGCTCGGCATTGCCCGCCTGCACAACCTCACCCTTGCCGGGTGACGGAGGAACCGCAGGTCATCCGGCACGTCAAAGATCATTTACGGGACAACGCTTAGGCTGACGCAATATATAACTTCCATGGCGGTGCTGTCTCGAACTTGACCAGCAAGGTTGTCTTTGATCGCAGCCTGCACCGTTAGCCCGTAGTTCGGTGTGCGGCAGTCCCTGAGGTCGGTGGAGCGGCTTCGAGGATCGCGCCAAAGTGGCTGCCGAAAGCCGTGGAACCGACCGCCTCAGCCACGACGTACCCCTTCTCTGGCATCAGGTGGCTGATTGCTGTGTGCGCGGCACGGGCGCCGGCCGGGCTGGAGCGGGACGGAGGCAGGAGCGCAGGCCCGGCCGGGGGCCGGGCCGCGTGCGGGGAGCGGAGCGAGCCGCCTTGAACCAGTAGAGAAAGTTGTAACTCAGTCAGCCGCCCGGGAGCTATGAGGCTTGAAGTCGTACGCGCACGAGGGAAGTTCACTGATTCTGCGGTGTGCCATCGGCAGGAAGAGCGCTGGTCGGACCGTCCATGTGATGCGCGTGCTGACGTGGGTGATGGACACAGTCCAGGGCTCCCGGCGCAAGAGGGCTCGTCTCGTGTCGATGCGGTCGTCGTGGAGTCGCGTCCACGCTTCTGTGGAAGCTGCCGTGTTGAGGGCCGGTGAGATGGTGCGCAGGATCGTCGCCACCCAGTTGTTCGCCTCGACCGCCGAGTAGGCGTCGAAGGATCCGAAGAGCGCCGGCGGATGCTGCCCGCCGAGCTTCTCCGTCCAGCACTCGCACCAGAAGCCCGGGCTGGTCGTCGTCCTCAGCATGGGTGGCCTCCTCGGCGTACGTCCGTGAAGAGCTCCGCGGTGACTGTATGGCCGCCGTCGCTGTCGTGGATCACGACCCGGTGCGCGATCGCGCTGACCATGCCCAGACCCCGGCCATGCTCAGCGTCCTGGTCCTGGTGCTCGACCTTGGGGGCTGTGCCCGTGCCTCCGTCATCCGTGACCGAGACCGCGACCACCTGGGCCGAGACGGCGACGGCCAGGTGGAAGCTGCCGAACTCCAGGCCGCTGGCCGTGTGGAGGATCGCGTTTGCGCTCAGCTCGCTCACGATCAGTTCGGCGTCTTCGGCAAAAGGGGAGCCGCGCAGGATGTCGCGTGTCCAGCGCCGGGCACGGCTGACCTCTTCCGGGAAACCTGGGCAAGACAGTCCCCAGACCCGGGTAGTACTCGTATACTCGTGCATACAAGTTCTTCATGCTGGTAGGCCGCCATGTGCAGCGGGTGCGGACTAGACGAGTTTCACGCCGTCGTGGGCGCGGATGGCCGGCGGGGACGCTGCGTGGAGTGCGTCTATGACGCGGATCGCGTACGCCTCGTCGGCGAGTTCGGAGACTTCTTCACGGGTTACCCAACGCAGGGCGCGCGTCTCGTCGCCGGTGGTCGGCGTGCCGTCGGCTGCCTCGCAGCGGAAGACCAGCGAGACGATCAGGCCCGTCATGTTCTTGTAGACGCCGGTGAGGGTCGCGGGAAGCGCGATCTTGATGCCGGTCTCTTCGAGGACTTCGCGCTGAAGGGCTTCGGGAACGGTCTCCTCGCGTTCGAGGATGCCGCCCGGCGGTTCCCAGTGACCGTTGTCCCGGCGCTGGATCAGGAGGGCCCGGCCCTGGGCGTCGACGACGACCCCGGCCACGCTCACGGAGTGCGGGCGTTCTGTGCTCACGTTCCTCGGCCCTCTCGGATGGCTAGGCTCTCCACCGTAGCAACAAGCACTCGCCCACTCGTCTAGATACCTAAAGGAGTACACACGTGAGCCCTCTTTCTTCGGGCCTGCTCGGTGATCTCGACCCCACGAGTGATCGTGCGGTCTTCCGGCAGATCGCCGACCAGCTGCGTGAGGCCATCGACCGTGGGCGATTCCGGGAGGGCGAGAAGCTGCCCTCGGAAGCGGAGCTCGTCGACCACTACGGGGTCTCCCGGATGACGGTCCGCAACTCCTTCTCCATCCTCCAGGGGGAAGGCCTCGTCCACGCCGAGCACGGCAAGGGCGTCTTTGTCCGGCCCCGTCCTCCCGTGCGGCGTCTCGCCTCGGACCGGTTCGCCCGTCGTCATCGGGAGCAGGGGAAGTCCGCGTTCATCGTCGAAGCCGACGCGGCCGGCAGCCACCCCCAGGTCGACAGCCTTGAGGTGAAGGAGGAGAAGGCCAGCCAGGACATCTCCACGCAGCTCGGGTCCGTGCGGCGGGTCCTCGCACGTCGGCGCCGCTACCTCCTCGACGGGCGTCCGGTCGAGTTCGCCACGTCTTACCTGCCGCTCGACATCGCCCGCGGCACGCAGATCGCCGAACCCAACCCCGGCCCCGGCGGCATCTATGCCCGACTCGAAGAGCTGGGCCACCGCCTCGACCACTTCGAGGAAGAGATCCGCGCTCGGATGCCCTCGCCGGACGAGGTGCGCACGCTACGACTGGCGGCCGGCGTGCCCGTGATCCACCTGATCCGGACCGCCTTCGACACCGAAAAGCGACCCGTCGAGGTCTGCGACACGGTCATGGCGGCGGACGCCTACGTCCTGGCGTACCAGCTCCCGGCGACGTGATCGCGTGACCGGTGTCGGTGGGGTGCTAGGCCTCCGGCGTGAACATGTCGCCGACGTTGCTCCACATGAAGCCCTCGCGCCAGTCCGGCTTGCCGGTCGCCCAGCCGATGAGCGCCTCCCGCACCTTCTCCTGCGAGACGGTCTGCGTCTGGTAGTGCTCGGCAGGGACGCCGTCCCTGTACTCCAGCTGGTAGGTGTTGTTGGCGCGGAACAGGACCTGGATGTACCAGTCTCCCGTGAGGTCCTCTTCCTGCCGCTCAAGCACCATGTGCTCCATGCCGCGTTGCAAGTTGGCGAGCATCGTCCCGATGGCCGGCTTCGAGGGGCGCTTCACCACGAGGCCGTTGGCGTTTGTCGCTATCAGCATGGCGGGATTCTGACGGATGGGTCTGACAGTGGCCGGCACGCTTCTCGAACTCGTACACCCCAACTCGCTTACTCGTATAGACGAGTGGGCAAGCCGTGTGGCAAGGTGATCGTCGTGAGCCCGAGGAATGGGTTCGCAGATCGCATCTCGTATAGACGAGTAGACAGGAACGCAACCTTGCGTCCGTGTTGAGACCTCCGCCGCGACCGTCCTCCTGACGGAAGCCCCTGAGCCGAAGGTCCGCGACCGTCAGACCGGCGAGATCGCCAAAGACGCCGTCAGCGGTGAGGCGCTGATGACCATCGGCGTCGTCTACATCGAGGACGGGGAGTCCTCGCTCATCAAGGTCACCGTCCCGGAAGGCGGTGTCTCCGAGGGGCTGAACCTTGGGGCGCCGGTCTCGCTGCCGGGGCTCATCGCCCGGCCGTGGGAGTCCGTGTTCAACGGGCAGCAGCGTCACGGCATCGCCTACCGCGCCGCCGCCGTCACACCGGCCGCCTTCCCGGCCGCCATGGGGGCCTCGGCCTGATGTCCGACCTGACGACGCTCCTGGAGGTGGGTGGTCCTGTCGCCGCGCTCGGCGGCGGGGCTGCCTACGCCCGGGCCAACCACCCGGGTCTCTACTGGTCGGCGGTCGGTGGTCCGATATCGACAGTCCGCCTCCTCAGCTCGTACGCCTCGGTCATGGAAGCGTGCGGCCTGACCGTCGCCCCCTCCCGGCTGCGGATCCTCGCCGTCAAAGCCACCACCCGCCGTGAGGTCCGGCCGGTGCCTCCCCGTGGGGGCATCATCCGGCCGACCACCACCGGCTTACGGCTCCGGCTCCGCCTCGCTCCGGGGCAGGAACCGGCCGGCGTCGCCGCCTCGGCCGAGCGGCTGCGGCATGTCTGGGGCGTCCACGCCGTGTACGTCTCCACCGTCAAGCCGGGTGTCGTCGAACTGCGGCTCGTCGGCTTCGACGTCCTGCGCAAGGTACGGATGCCCCACAAGGTCGAGGGCGGCTTCCTCAAAGTGCCGGTCGCACTGCGGGAGGACGCCATGCCCTTCGTACGCGACTACCGGACTGTTCCCCACCAACTCACCCTCGGCGCGACGCTGTCGGGCAAGTCCATGTACCTCCGGCACCTGGTCACCGGACTCGCCCGTCAGAACGTCGCTCTCGTCGGCATCGACTGCAAGCGCGGGGTCGAGCTCGCCCCGTTCGCCCCGCGTCTGTCGGCCCTCGCCACCGATCCCGACGAAGCCGCCGAACTGCTGCCCGTCCTGATCAAGGAAATGGAGGACCGATACGACCTGATCAAGGCCAGGCAAGGCATCGCCCCCGATCTCCCTGACGAAGAGATCACCTCCGACATCTGGGGTCTGCCCGAGAGCGAACGGCCCGTGCCCATCGTCCTGTTCGTCGACGAGGTGGCAGAGCTCTTCCTGACCGCCACCCGCAAGGACGAGGAACGGCGCGACGAGATGGTCACCCAGCTCATCCGCCTCGCCCAGCTCGGCCGCGCGGCCGGTATCTACCTGGAGGTGTGCGGGCAGCGCTTCGGCGCTGAGCTGGGCAAGGGCGCGACCATGCTCCGGGCCCAGTTGACCGGCCGCGTCTGCCACCGCGTCAATGACGAAGCCTCCGCGAAGATGGCCCTCGGCGACATCGCGCCGGAAGCGGTGCTGGCCGCCTGCGCCATCGCCCCTGAGCGTCCCGGTCTCGCCGTCGCGGGGGACACCTCCGGCGGCTGGTCGCGTATCCGCACCCCGTACCTCTCCCTCGGCGACGCCGCCGACGTCTGCTGGGAGACGGCTCACCTGGTGCCCGAGCTGCCCGCGCTGAAGCCCTTCCGGCCCGACGTCCCCGTACCGCCTGTCGAGACCTCGGCCCCTGTCGTCCAGCGCGCCCCGTCACGGACTGACACCCCGCTTCCACGGTCGGCGTGACCGCCTCGCGCCACGTCCCTACCCCTCCCATGCCTGAACCCGGAAGGAGCCACCATGCGCGCCCAACTGGCCCGCGTCGACGCGGTGCTCGTACAGGCGCTCATCGCCGCCGCACTGTCGTTCGCCCACATTCACGACGTCGCCGTGGTGGCCGGACAGGACGGCTGGAAGGCCTGGGCCTATCCCGTCTCCGTCGACCTGCTGCTCGTCGCCGCCTGGCGTCGACTGCGCTCCGGCTCCGCAAAGGGGGCGGCCTGGTGCTGGTTCGTCATCGCGCTCGCCGCGTCCCTGGGCGTGAACGTCGCCACGGCCGGCCTGCTCGACCTCGGCAACGTCCCGGCCTGGCTGCGCATCCTCGTCGCGGGCTGGCCCGCCGTCGCCTTCCTCGGCGGAACGCTCCTCGCCCACTCCGGCCCCGAGTTGGCCGACGACGTCGAGCTGATCGAGGACCAGGAGGGCGAGCCCGAAACGGCCCCCGAGCCGCCTACCCCGGCACCACCCGCCATCGAGGCCCCGCCGGACCGCCCGGCCGTCCCGGTCCCGGCTGCCCTCATCGACCACGCCCGCAAGGTCGCCGCCGAGCACCACACCCGGACCGGCATCCCCATGGACGTGACGACCCTGCGCGCCCGGCTCGGCGTCCCGGCGCCCATGGCCGAAGCCATCGCCGCCCACCCCTAAAGGGAGCTCTGATGACCGCCAACCGCCGCTTCCGCAACGTCACCCGCATCGGCCTCGTACAGGTCGGAACCGCCTACGACCACCGCGGCCGCGAGAAGCACACCGCCGCCTGCACCACCCCGCGCTGCAACTTCTCCGCCGACTACGACAGCCGCGCCGCCGCCGAGCTGGCCGCCCGCACCCACCGCTGCCCCGTCCGCTGAAAGGACCCCGTACCCCGTGACCGTCAGCCTGCCGCTCGTCGTCGTCCTCGGCTTCTTCGCCTGGGCGGCGGTCAAGTTCCTCGGCGTCCGCGTCTGGATCGTCGTCCTGATC
This sequence comes from Streptomyces sp. NPDC060002, assembly GCF_042737245.1. NCBI lineage: Bacteria > Bacillati > Actinomycetota > Actinomycetes > Kitasatosporales > Streptomycetaceae > Streptomyces > Streptomyces sp. NPDC060002. Next base: position 54,663 of record NZ_JBHWUW010000004.1, on the reverse strand, counting down.
ACCCTCTTCGGCTTCTGGCTCTCGCGCACCTTCCTCGCCCCCGCCATCGAGTCCGGCACGCGGTCCGGCGTGGACGTCGTAAACGGCCTACATGACTAGACGAGTAGATAAGGAGGGTTTCGCCGTGTTCCTGCCCAAGTACCCGGACAACCCCACCCCGCCGCCCGCGCACAGCCACGCACCGACCGACCTGGCCCCTGTCACGGTCCGGCGCTCGCTCCCGTCGGTCTCCATCGATCAGAAGACCGTCGCGGTCGTCCTCGTCGGCGGAGTCGTCCTCACCGCGCTCCTGGCCGCCATCGCCGTCACGGCCATCTCGGTCGCCGTCGCCGCCGTGGTCCTGCGCTCCCTGCTCCGCGACCACCACCGCCGCTGACCTGCGGCCAGACCTCCGGGGCGGCGTGACACAGCCACGTACCCGCCGCCCCGGCGGCCCACCCCTCCCGAAGTGCCCGTCAGAAGGAGAACCGTCATCTTCGCCCGCTCCACCCCGCCCCCTCTCCCGGAACTCAGCAACCTCGCCGCAGGCGGCACCCTGCCCGGTATCCTCCGCCAGCTCTCCGGCCTCGGCGGCTGCACCCACCCGATCCGCCTCGACGGCCACCGCACCGAATACGACGTCGACACCTCCACCGGCGAGATCGGCCGCATCCTCCACCACCTCGACTCGGGCGGCCTCCCGGCCGGCCAACTCCTCGTCCGCTGCAACAACCGCCGCACGACCCGCTGCCCGGCCTGCTCCGAGGTCTACCGCCGCGACACCTTCCAACTGATCACCGCCGGACTACGCGGCGGCAAGGGCACCCCCGAACACGTCGCCACCCACCCCCGCGTCTTCGCCACCTTCACCGCCCCCGGCTTCGGCCCGGTCTACCACCGCCGCACCGACGGCCGCCCCTGCCGCTGCGGCACCCAGCACGGCCAGGAGGACGAGCAACTCGGCACCCCGCTCAACCTGGACACCTACGACTACGAAGCCGCCGTCCTCTGGAACGCTCACGCCGGTCCCCTCTGGCGCCGCTTCTCGACGTACCTGCGCCGGGAGGTCGGCAAGCGCGCTGGCCTGTCACAGCGGGAGCTCCGCGACCATGCACGCGTCTCCTTCGCCAAGGTCGCCGAGTACCAGAAGCGCGGCGCAGTCCACTTCCACGCGGTCATACGCATCGACGGCCCCGGCGGCGGCGAGACTCCGCCTCCGACGTGGGCCACCGCCGAGCTGCTGACCGATGCCATCGGGGCTGCCGCGTCCAAGGTCCGTGTCGACGGCCCGACCATCGACGGCCGCGCCCACGAGTTCGCCTTCGGCCGCCAACTCGACGTCCGCACCATCCGATCCGCCGACTTCAACGACGGCCAGGAGCTCACCGAACGCGCCGTCGCCGCCTACATCGCCAAGTACGCCACCAAGGGCGCGGAGACCGCAACGGGAGCTCTCGACCGACCGCTCAAGTTCGTCGCCGAACTCGCCCAGCTCGACATCAGCGAGCACGCCCGCCGCCTGATCCGAACCGCCTGGGCCCTCGGCGCACGCAAGGACCTGGAAGACCTCCGCCTGCGGGCCTGGGCCCACATGCTCGGCTTCCGCGGCCACTTCTCCACCAAGTCCCGCCGCTACTCCACCACCCTCGGCGCACTCCGCGACGCCCGCGCCGAGTGGCGACGCGCACAAGCCGCAGCCAACGCCCCCGACACGGGACCCGAGACGACCTACGTCCTCGCGCACTGGGTCTTCGCCGGTACCGGCCTCTCCGACGCCGAAGCCTGGCTCGCCGCATCCCTCGAACCCGCCCCCGGAACGGAAGGAGAACCCACCCGTGGCTGACCGCTATCTCACCGTGGCGCAGGTCGCCGAACTCCTCGGCACCACGGAGCGCTTCCCGCGTCGCCTGATCGCCGAGCGGCGCATCACGTTCGTCAAGGTCGGCCGTCACGTCCGCATCCCGGAGCGTGAGCTGAGTGCCTTCATCGACGCCCACACGGTGCAGCCGATCGGCCACCGGCGAGGCTCGCTGCGGAGGGCTGCCTGATGGCCAACAAGAAGGGGCAGCGCAGAAGCTTCGGGTCGGTCCGACAGCTCAAGTCCGGTCGCTGGCAAGTCCGCTACCGCGATCCCGAGACGGGGCTACTTCGCCCGGCCGAGAAGACTTATCCCACCAAGAGCGACGCCCAAGTCGCCCTCGCCCAGATCGAGGCCGACATCACGCGCGGCCAGTGATCGGACCCGGACGCCGCCTCGGTGAACTTCGCGGAGTACGCCACGGCATGGCTGCGGGACCGGAATCTTGCCGACCGCACCCGTGAGCGGTCTGAGTCCGTCATGCGGCTGCACATCCTTCCCACCTTCGGTGCCGGGACCATGGCTGACGTGACGACGGCTCGTGTGCGGAGCTGGCGGGGAAAGCTCCTCGCGGCCGGCGTCGGTGAGCCGACGGTGGTCAAGGCGTACCAACTGCTGCGGGCTCTGATGAACACGGCCGTGGACGACGAACTGATCCGGCGCAACCCGTGCCGCATCAAGGGCGCCGATCGCTATGACGTGCCCGAGCGGCCGGTCCTGTCGGTCGCCGAGGTCTTCGCCGTCGCCATTGCGCCGCGCTACCGGCTGCTCGTCCCCTTGGCCGCGTTCACCACTCTGCGCTTCGGTGAACTTGCCGCCCTCCGTCGCCGGGACATCGACTTGGAGGGACTGACCGTCAGTGTCCATCGTTCTCAGGCCGAGTTGCAGGACGGCCGTCTCTTCGACAAAGCGCCGAAGTCCGCTGCTGGGGTACGTGCCATCTCGTTCCCCGCCGAGCTGCTCGACGACGTGACGCGCCACCTGGAACAGTTCGCCGCCCCCGGCCGCGACGGGCATGTCTTCGTCGGTCCCCAGGGCGGTCAGCTCCGGCGGAGCAACTTCCGCGACGACTGGGTGTCGGCCAGGAAGGCCGCGGGAGTCACGTCGGAACTTCACTTTCACGATCTCCGCCACACCGGCAACACCCTGGCCTCGACCGCCGGCGCCAGCACTCGTGAGCTGATGACCCGCATGGGCCACAGCAGCTCGCGCGCCGCCCTGATCTATCAGCGCATGACCAGCGACCGTGACCGGGCCATCGCGGATCGTCTCGGGGCCATGATCCGCCGGGATGGGCAACTGGGCGGCCAATAGCTTCAGGGGGTCCGCATCACGGCCAGGAACACGACCACCACCATGTACATCGGGATGGCCAACGCCACGGCCAACCCGGCAAGGCAGCCCCATATGGTCAGTCGCCAACTGGTTCTCGCGTAGTCATCGCTCTTCGACATGTCCATATCCAACAGTGAGGGACACCGACCCTCTACCCAGGGGATGTGGCATCTGTGTGGCATGAGTGGCACGCGTGTGGCACGACCCCGAACAAGACGAAGGGCCAGCCTGGGAGGAAACCCTCCTGAGCTGGCCCTTTTTCTGTGCCCCCGGCAGGATTCGAACCTGCGACACCCGCTTTAGGAGTCCGTTACGGGAACTCCCCTGGTCAGCGTAGATAGATCGACGTCCTTCTGACCTGCGCGTTTGAGGTCTCGGACTATCCCATGCTGTCCCGGACTATCCCGTGCCCATGTGTACGGCATGTGTACGGGAGCTTCCTCAACCTCATAGTTACTTTCCTTCGAGGGGTATTCATTATGGATACTTGAGTGCTAGTGTCGGTGACAGCTCAGCAGAACGCAGAGCGGCCCCAACCCGGTGCGCTAACACCGTGAAGGGGCCTGACGGATCACCTGACTCACCAGGAGACCGCTATGGCACAGTCTGCCATCAGCCAGCACACCGCCGCTCTGTCCGGCAGCCTCCCCGCGATCCCGCAGCAGCCGGCCGCTGGCCGCGCCTACCCGCTGCCGACGCCCCGACCGGGTTCCCGCTTCGTACCGGCCGCGCTGGGCAAGCCGGCCGACGGGCAGGTCATCGTCTACGTCGAGTGCCCGCTGTGGTGCACGCAGGACCACATCAAGGACTGGGTGCAGCACGCCGAGGACATCGACCACTGGGGCGACGACTCCGCCAACTGGGACAGCGACTGCATCACCCGGCCCGGTGAGCGCATGCTCGCGCTGGACGCCCGCCTGCACTCGGACCCGGTGGCCGCCGACCCGCGACTGCGGGCCGCGCACGTCCTGATGGACGACGAGACGACGCAGGTGTTCCTCACCCCGGAGATGGCCGACAAGACGGCCGACGACCTCATCGCGATGGCCGCGCAGCTGCGGCACCTCGCGCAGCGTGCCCGCCAGGCCAACGTGTCGACGGGTGGTGCGCTCTGATGCCGCGCCGTAACCGCAACGTGCCCGCCGACCGCCGGCCGGGCCTGCTGGACGCTCTCACCGCGCAGACGGTGCGCCGCCTCAACCGCCAGGCCCGTCGTAAGGGGCGTGCCGCATGAGCGACGACAACGAGGAGCAGAGGGCGCGCCGCTTCGTCGAGCGCCACTTCCCGGAGGTGACCGCCTTCCTGGCCGCCGAGCGCGGCGAGGAGTCGGCCACGGCGCAGTTGCCCGCCTACGGGCCGTCGGAGGTGTTCGAGGACGAGGGGATCACCGCGCACGTGGTCGTGCGCGTGGCGATCGCCATGTCCCGCGAGCAGCTCGTCACGGCCCTGACGATCGGCGTCACGAACCTGGGGACCGTCGACCCGGCGCAGCTGTCGGTCGAGGAGGTGCGCCAGGAGGTCGAGGCGTACTTCGCGACCTGCGGGATCGTCGAGATCGACACGCTGATCTCCGAAGGCTGGCCGACCTCGTTCGCGCCGGCCGCCCGCCAGCGCATGCAGGACATCGAGGCCGCCATCGAGCGCGCCTACCCGGAGGTGGCCCGGTGACCCGGACCATCACGCTCGACACGATCGACCACGGGGCCGTCGAGCTCCCCGAGCCGTCCTGGTGCATCGGCCACGGTGCCGAGCTGGGCGGGCTGACGTTCCGCGACGACATCACGCACAACAGCGTGCGGGTGAAGGCCGGCGCGGACACCGACCGGCACGGCTGGCTTCCGATGATGGCGGCCCGTATCTCGTGGGCGCCGTTCCGTGAGCTCGTGCCGATCGTCTCCGTCGTCCTGGACGTCGAGCATGACTTCGCCGCCGAGGACGTGCCGCACGTCATCCAGGGCCTCGCCGACTGCATCAAGCGCCTGGACCAGGTCGCCACCGAGGCGATCCGCCTGCGGGGTGAGATCACGTGAGTTCCCGCTGGCCGATCCGCCGGCCGACCGAGCATGCCGCCTTGCGTGCGGTGTGCCGGTCGGCCCGGCCCCTCCCTTCCGTCCCCGCCCTGATGGCCGCGCTGCTGGACGCGAGCGAGCGCCGTGACCGTGAGGGCATCTGCTTGGCCGCGCACCGTGTCGTGCGCGCCGCCGCCCCGAAGGAGGTGGGCGAGTGATGGCCCGCTGCGAACTGACCAACTCGGACCGGATCGGCATCAAGTACGGCCGCGAGGCGCTGGTCGTCTCGCGCGAGACGGACATGGCCGACTCGATGGCGATGGCCCGCGCGATGGGCCGCATGGAAGCAGCTCTGGAAGACCTGCTGGACATGCTCGACCCGGAGGGGGAGCGGTGAACCTGAACCCGACTCGTGCCCTGGCCATCGCTGCCGGGCTGGTCATCATCGCGCTGACGGCCGCCGCGTTCTGGCTGTCGTATGCGCATCTCGCCGAGGTCGCCCTGGCGCACGGGATGCGCGGCAAGGAGGTCCGGGCGTGGGCGTGGCCGGCCTGCCTGGATCTGTTCATCATGGCGGGCGAGCTGATGTGGCTGCGGGCTGCGATGCTGCACCGCGTCGACTGGTGGGCGATCTGCCTGACGGCCGCCGGTTCGGGCGGTTCGATCGCCCTGAACGTGGCCGGCGTCGGCGGGCAGGCCGAGCTCCTCGACTACGTGGTGGCCGCGGTGCCGCCGACGGCCGCCCTGCTCGCCTTCGGCGCGCTCATGCGGCAGGTCCACCAGGCCCTCACCGGGCACGCCGAGGTGACCGCTAACCGTTGCGAGCTCGCCACGGTTGCCGAGCTCGCCCCGGTGGTCAGTGAGCCGGTCATCGAGGTGCCCGCGAGGTCGCCGCTGTGGCACGACTGGACGCCCGGCGAGGTGACCGCCGCGGTACCTGCTGAGCAGCACCGCCAGGTGGTCACCGAGGTCGTCACGCTCACGCCGTCCGAGCTGCGCAGGAAGGCGCGCAGCCTGCACCGGCAGGCGGTCACCTCAACGTCGAGGCCGGTGACCATCAAGACGCTTCAGGACGAGCTCGGGCTGTCGCGCCGCGATGCGACCGACCTGCGCCGCGAAGTGGTGGGGGAGCGGTCATGAGCGACGCCATCGACAAGGCAGCCCGCGACGCCGTCGAGGCCGCAGACAACACGGAGATGGTCAAGCAGATCGTCGCCGTCCTCGCCGCGCAGCAGGTGGTCACCCCGCAGCCGCAGACCCCGGTTGCTCGGCAGGCAACACAGAGGCCCGTCGGCCTGTACGTCGCGGCCGGCATCGGCGGGGCGGTCGCTCTGTCTTTCCTCGCTATGGCCGCCGCGGTCCTCGCGGTCGCCGTCGCGGTCGGCGCCGTCTGCGCGACGGTCTGCCTGCTCGTCCTCAAGTCCATGCTCGCCGACTACCAGAAAGGCCGCTGACAGCCCTTCCGTCTCCTGCGGCCAACCTCGGTAAAAGCGACGTTGACCGTAGGGGCGCGGTGGGGCCGGACAGCCCGGCCCGTCACCCAGAGGAGAACAACATGCGAATCCGCACGAGCCCTTCCCCCGCCGCCGCCGAGACCAAGAACCGCACCAGCGACGACCTTCGGAACGAGTACAGGCTGATCAGCCGGGAGCGAGACCTCGGAGCGAATTCCGTAGGGGCCATCGCAGACCAGAACGACATCGCCCGCGAGCTGCAGCGCCGCGGCGAGATCTAGCCCCGGCCGACGCACCCAACCCGAGAGGACACCGCCATGGCCAGGAACAACGACCTCGCGTTCAGCGACTTCACGGCCGGCGAGAAGGTCCGCATCGCCGCCCTCACAGTCCGGATGGCGAAGCGCGGCCTCGCCGACGACGGCACGGACCGCGTCGACACCAGCGACCTCAAGGCGCGCATCGAGCGAATCGAGAACCAGGCCCGCAAGCGCATCGCCAAGGGCAAGTAGCTCCACCCCGGGGCGGCCGGATCGCCTGGCAGCAGACGGCCGCCCCGGGCCCGATCCCGCAACGAAATACGAAACGAAATCCGGAGGCACCAGCATGACGGACACGATCCCCGAGCGGGTCAACGGGCACGTCAAGCCGAAGGTCTCGCTCCTGAAGTTCGCCCCCGAAGTCGCGGCGCCGCGAAAAACCCCGCCGGCCGAGCCGCGCGCCCGCCGCCGGGTACGTATCGACTCGCTGCGCCGGGTCGTCGTCGAGGCCCGCGAGCACAACGGCTACCGGGTCGTCGTCCGGCACGGCTCCTACCTGTGGGGCGGCACCCGCATCCTCACCAAGCGGGCCTGGGACTCGCGGACCGCGGCCCGGTACGAGCGGATGATGCGCATCGCCGAGGCCGGCGGGAACGAGGAACTCGTGCGCGAGTGGGAGCAGCGCGGCCACGCCTACCGCCAGGCCCGCCAGAAGCGGCGCATGGAGCTGCTACAGATGGCACTGAACGCCCCGAAGGCGGTCGCCGCGGGCGCGGCGGGCGGCTCGGCCCTGTTCCTCCTCCTCGGCCTTCTCCTCGCCTGGAACAGCCACGACGTGCACGACGTCCTCGTCCCGGCGCAGGCGGTCGTCGGCTTCATCGCATGGGTCGCATGGATCGCCTCCGTCATCTGGGATCCGCTGCTGTTCGCCCTGCCCTGGCTCGCGCTGGGCACCGTGTGGGCGGTCGGCCGCAGCCAGCGCACGGCGCCGACGTGGGCACTGCCCGCCGGCGGCGACGAGGGCGGGGTGATCCCCGATGAGGGCGCCATCCTGCGGGCGCTCGGCAACCTCGGCATCGCCCCGCTGAACAAGGCCATCAAGGCAGGCTGGCAGCCCCGTTGGGTGCAGCCCACGACCAGGCTCGGCAACGGCTACCACACACAGGTTCAGCTGCCGCTCGGCGTCACCGTCGAGATGGTCAACGCCAAGAAGAACGTCCTCGCGCACAACCTCATGCGCAAGCCGGTCGAGACGTGGCCGACGGAGCCGCCCAACCAGCCCGGCATCCTCGACCTTTGGGTCGCCGACCAGGGCTCCCTGAACGGTGTGGTGCCGCCGTGGCCGCTGCTCACCGAGGGCACCACCGACTACTTCAAGGGCGTGCCCGTCGCCGTGTCGCAGCGCGGGGACCAGATCATCGGCAAGCTCATGGCGGCGAACTGGATCGTCGGCGGGATCATGGGCTCGGGCAAGACGTCCATCGTCGTCGCCCTGCTGCTCGGCGCGATCCTCGACCCGCTGGTCATCGCCGAGGTGTACGTCATGGCCGCGAACGTCGACTACGACCCGCTGCGCCCGCGCCTGCGCACGCTGGTCAAGGGCGACGACCCCGAGCAGCTGCGCGCCGCCCTCGACGCGCTGCGCGGCCTGGCCGCCGAGGTCACCGAGCGCGGCAAGCTGCTCGAGGAGCTCGGCGGCGAGTCGACCAAGCTCACCCGCGAACTGGCCCTGAAGGACGCGCGGATGCGTCCCAAGGTCGTCGTCTTCGACGAGTGCCACGAGCTGTTCATGAACAAGGAGTACGGCAAGGAGGCCGCCGAGCTGGCCATCCGCGTGATGAAGAAGGCCCGCAAGGTGGGCATCACCCTCATCTGGGTCACCGTCTCCCCGACCGCGGACAGCATCCCGCGGGACGTCACCCGCAACACCTCCCACCGGGTGGCGTTCGCGGTCGGCGACCAGGTCGCCAACGACGGACTGCTCGGCTCGGGCAAGTACAAGGCCGGCATCCGGGCGACCGAGCTGGTGCCCGGCCAGGACGTCGGCACCGCGGTCACCTACGGGTTCACCAACAAGCCGTTCGAGGTGATCCGGGCGCACTACATCGAGCGCGACCCCGAGAAGGGCATCGACGAGGTCACCCCGGTCGTCGAGCGGGCCATGAAGGCCTACAAGAACGACGCGGGCGTATTCGAGGTGCCCACGTTCGAGCCGCCGGACCCGCTGGCCGACACCTGCACGGTCCTCGGCGACCAGCCGCGCGTCGGAGTGCAGGAAGTGCTGCACCGTCTCGCCGAGCTCAAGCCGGACGCCTACCGCACGTGGGGGCCGGCCGACCTGAAGAAGGCGCTCGAGCCCTATGGGGCGCAGCAGTACAAGTCCGACGGCCGCATGGTCGTCGCCGGCGACCGCGTCCGGGACGCCATCCTCGAGCGGCTGGCCGAGGACGTCGACGAGGAGGGAGACGGCGAGATCTGAGGGACTTCTCCCTGATCAACTCCCTGTACCGCCTCCCTCGCTCCCACCTGCACAAACAGGGATCGAGGGAGGCGAGGGAGGCACAAGACGAGGGGACCTCGAAGGCCTGCATCCGGGCCTTCGGGGTCCCCTCTTTTGCGTCCCTCCCTCAACCCTCCGGGTGGCGCAGGATGCGGTGCGGCTCCTCGCGGCGGATGCGCTGGAACTCGTGCCACGCCACCGAGGAATGACCCCACATCACCAGGCCGCGCTCGTCGAGCCACTTCCGGCAGCGCTCATGCCACTGCATGGCCGCCTCGTACCGCCCCTCCGCCTGGCCGTCGTGCTCCGCCACCCAGCGCCGTGTGGGGAACGCCCACAGCCACTCAGGGGGCTCCATCACCGTCGGCGGCGCCGCCGGCCGCCTACGCCGTGCCACGGCGCTGCCTCTCCATCGACCAGCGCACCTCCGCGGCCTTCGAGGCCCGCAGCTGGTTCGGCGTCTTCCCCACGTCCTCGCCCTCGGCCGGAAGCGCCAGCTGCTCGAGCAGCTTGCCCAGCACCAGGCGGTGGGCGCGCGCCTCGGCGAACAGGCCCGACACCCTCGGCTGCCCGGTGCTCCCCGGCACGACCACCGGACCCGCGGCGATGGCCGCGCTGATGGCCTCCACCTCGTCCATCGTCCGGCAGGCCTGCGCGAACAGGGCCAGCTCGGCGGGGGCCAGCTCGTACTCGCCGACCACCTCCAGCCACAGGGCGCGGCCAGCGTCGGCCAGGCCCTCAGGGGGCTCCAGTGCCTCCATGGCTACCTCACTCTCTGTGCCTATCAAGGTCAAAAACGATCAGTCGAGCAATGCTCGTGGCCGGAGCCACCTCCCCGGCGGTCCCTGGCGGATCTTGGATCGGAGGCACCCCCCTGGGTGATCATCGGTCGTGGTGACGCTGGGTGAAGCCGGCCCGCGCCGCTCGGTGAGCGTGCGGGCCGGCTGTGGCGCTGGCCGGGTCGCTGCGAGGGAAAGGAGAAGACTCGCTCTCCGGCCATGGCTCCTTCGGCAGGTAGGCCTACTGCGCCCGCCTCGGGTGGCTTTGACGCCGGTCTGGGGGTCAGAAGCCGGCTGCTCGCTTCATCGGGTTGCCGAGGTCGGCCTCGGCCTGCACCGCCTTCGCCTGCTCTTCGGGCGTCGGCATCCACAGGCGTCCCGCGTGCGAGGCCATGTAGTCGAGGAACTGGCGCGTGGTCAGCCCGTGCCATGGCGTGCGGGCGGTGAGCCAGCGCGTCGGGTGCAGCTCGTGGTAGTTGCGGATGAACGTGTACTTGCCGCTGGGGTCGTCCTCGCACCGGATGTGCAGCGCCACCCACAGGCTCAAGCGTGCGGCGACGAGCGCCTCGTAGCGGCCGGCCATGAGGTCGCAGGTGTCGGAGGCCTTGCGCACCTTGGCGGGCGCGTTGAGCAGGCGCCGCGGCTCGTGCTCGCCGTGCTCGGTCAGTACGCGGTACGCGTCCTGGTACGTCTTCCAGGTCTCGTCGAGGACGGGCCGCAGGTGCCCGGTGAGGATGTCGAGGGCGTGGGCGCTGAGTGCTTCCCGGACTCGCCTGCTGGTGGTGTCCAGTACGGCGGCCATCATGTCGAGGGCGTCCTGGTAGATGCGCTCGTCGCGGCGGGCCTGCTCAATGCGGTCGACGTCGGGGAGTTCGGTGCCGTCGCGCAGCGCGTCGGCGGTGGCCTGGGCGGTGTCGGCGACGGTCTCCCAGCTGTTGCGGGGCGGCTTGGGGTAGGGCATGGCGTCGGCCTTGACGTGGGTGTCGCGGGCCTTGAGGACGTCGTCGGGGAGCGTGTAGTGCCCGGCGTCGCAGCCGTCGAAGAGGGGCGGGCAGGGGAGGTGTTCAGCCACGGTCGTTCTCCTTCTGGGGTTTGGGGGCGGGGTTCTTCCAGTCGCGCCGGATGCGGTCAGTCATGGCCTGGCGCTGGTTCTTGATGGGCGTCTCGCGGATGAGCCGGCTCATCAGCTGGCCGTTGGTCTCGGGCTTGTCGGGCATGGGGTTCTCCTGTTCAGCCGACGAAGTTGATGACGCGGGCGATGTCGTGGGCCTGCTCGCTCACGGTCTGCTTGGAGCCGTAGAGGTTCACGGTGAGCTGCTTGGTCACCTCGCGGGCGACGGCCGCTGTCGAGGAACCGCCGCCTCCGTACCGGGCCGCCGGGACCAGCTGGTAGCCCATGGCCGAGGCCGACTTGGCGAGCAGGCCCCTCGAGCGCCCTGAGTGGTTGAGTGGGATCCAGGCCTCTGAGACGCCGGCCTCACCGCCCAGCACCATCGTCGGCCTGTTGAGGATTCCGCCGGCCGCCATCGCCTTGCCGCCTTGCTGCACCCACTGCCGCACGAAGGTGTCCCGGTTGGCCGCGGGCAAGGCCTTGATCTGGGCGGTCATCTTCGGGACCAGGGCGCGGATGGTGGCCACGTCCAGGCCCGCCGCGATGAGGTCGGCGAATCCCTTCCCGGTGCCGCCCCGCAGTGTGGACAGGAGAGTGAGGGCATTGGTCAGGTCCTCGCCGGACAGCGTGCCTTCGGCGGCGCCGACAGCCTTGTTCGCTGCCGCCGCCGACTTTGCGTTCCCGGCAGCTTCGTGGGCGAGCGTCATGGCCGCCGAGTCGCCCTGGGCAGCGAGCGCCTGGGCGAGATCGCCAAAGCCTGATGCGGCAAGCTTCTGCAGGTCTGCCGCGAAGGCCTTGCTCTCCGTCGTGCTGGCCCCCAGCTGCTTGGTGAAATCCGCCAAGGTCGCCTTGGCGATCTCCCCGGTCTGCATCAGCTTGCTGGTGATGTCCTTGAACTGCTTGTCGCTCGCGCCGGCAAGGGCGCTGACGAGGGAGGCACCGTCCTCGCCCATCGACTCCAGCATGGCGCGGACGTCCTCCCCGCCCCGCTTGGCGATCTTTGAGAGGTTGGTCCGCCACGTCATCGTCGCCTTCAGCGAGTTCCCCAGCTGCTTCTGGTAGGCGGCCAAACTGAACCCCTTCGGAGCGGGCGCCCCGGCCTTGAAACCGAGGGCCGCATCGAGGGCCTTGACCTCGGCAAACTGCTTCGCGACCGCCTTCTGCGCGGCGGACTTCTCGGCCTTCGTGGACTTCTTGTCCTTGAGGACCTTGTTCCGCTCGGCGATCGCCTCCTGATACTCCTTCCAGGCATCCTTCAGACGGCCGATCAGGTCGTCGTAGCGGCTCTTCGCGTCCGACGGCCCGCCGAGCACCGGGGCCCCGGTAGGTGTGTAGGTGAATCCGGACATGCCGCCCGTGGCGTACTTCTCCAGCCGGTATCCGAAGCGCCCGGCGATCTCGCCGAGGATCTGCGTGGACCGGACCCGCTTGGCGGGCGACATGGGGATGTAGCCCTCGCCGCCCGTCTCCGGCTCCGACCAGATGCGGAACGTCGGCTGGGCGATCTGGGCAACATGGTTCTCCCGCATCCCGCCGGCGGCGAACCGCTGGGCGGGCCCGTAGAGGTTGCCGTTAGCGCTGCGGCCTGCAGTGGATCCGTTGTAGGTGCCGTCGGGGACCGTCTTGCTGCCCTTGATGACGTAGGAGGTGGTGACCGTCACCGACTTGTCGCGCAGGGCGGCGATCGCGGCGGCGAGCGCGTTCACAGCGGACTGCTGGCTGCCGGTCGGCACCGTGATGCTGACCTGTTTGCCCTTCGTGTTCTTGATCTTGAAGCCGAGGGCTTCCAGGTTCTTGCGGGCCGAGGCGGTCAGTGTCGATACCGTGACAGTCTTGCCCTTGGTGCCCTTGATCTGCTTCTGGACGCCCTGCAGATCAGAGATCGCCGTCGCCGTCTCGGCCTTCACGTCCGTCGTGACCGAAACGGGCAGCTGGAGATAGGACCCGACCAGCTTGTCGATCGCAGCCGCCGAGAAGCCTGCCGCCGACATCTGCTCGCGCAGCAGGCTGATGTCCTTCTCCAGAACGGCCTGTCCGGCCTGCTGGCTGTTCTTCTGCTGGGCCACCGCCTGGGCGTGGTCCATGGCGGCCTGCGCCGCTTCCAGGAACGCGCCCTTGACCTTGCGGCCCTTGTCGGAGGTGATGTCCAGCGAGCGGCCGTTGTCCTTGACGGCCTCCGTCAGGTCGGCGAGGGACTGGCGGAAGCCGATCTCCTTCTCGGCTGAGCTGATGTTGACGCCGTTCAGGGCGTTGAGGGCGTCGACCAGCTTCTCGGCCTCGGTGCGCTGGTCCTGGAGTTCGTCCGCGGTAATGCCGAGCTGCTGGGCCAGCTCGGCCTGCGACGTGGCGGCCAGTTTGCTGTTGGTTCCGGACTCGAGGAGGGCGCTGCTGTAGCCGGGCAGCAGGGTCTGGAACTTCTCGGTCGACGTGCCGCCCTTCTCGGCGGCAGCCGCATACGCCTTGAAGTTCTCGGCAGCAATGTCCGCGTTGCCGGACTCGACCAGCTGCTTGAGGGACTCGTCGATGCCCTTGATCTTCGCCCGGGAGCGGTCAAGGTCGGTGTCGCCGAACGGGTCGAACGTGGAGAAGAAGTCCTTGGTCCGCTTCAGCACGCTGGGGTGGGCGATGCGGGCCGCTGCATCGCCGACGCCGTCCAGATCCTTGCCGAAGTTGCGGGCCAGTTCGCCGGTCACCTTGCCTTGCTGAGCAAAGTCGACCATGGCCGCCTTGAGTTTCGCGACGCTGGGCGGGGCGGCCTGGAACTGATCCATCAAGCTGTTGATGGCGGAGGTGACAAGTCCGATACCGACGGCGACGATGCCAAGCCGGCCCATGCTCGCGAGCGCATACCGCGTGCGGGCGGCCGTGAGTCCCATGGCGACCAGGGCGGCCCGGGTCGCGGCGATCCGCGGCAGCATGAGCAGGAGGGCGGACCCGGCGAGGAGGGCGGCACCGGCCACCCCGGTGAATCCAGTGACCGCGTGCTGAAGTTCGGGCGGCAGATTGTTGTAGGCGTTGACCAGGCGGGTGACCCACTGCGTCATATCTCGGAGCGCCCCGTTGGCCGCGGACCCTCCCTCGATCAGCGCGACCTCGAGAGCGCCGCGCAGCCGCTCGAAGTCGCCGATCAGGTTGTCCGTCTGGATCGCGGCCATGCGTGACGCGGCGCCCTGGTCGTTGACCGAGTTGACGTACTTGGCGATGCCCTCGGAGCCCAGCTCGTAAAGGATCGTCGCCGAGCGGACAGCGTCGGCTCCGAAGATCGTCGCCATCGCCGAGTTGCGGGCCTCGGGCGTCAGCTTCGAGAACGACGTCTTCAGGTTGCCGGCCATCTTCTCCAGGCCGATGAACTTGCCCTGGCTGTCGTAGGCGCTGAAGCCGATCGCGCTCATCGCCGCCTTGGCTTCGTTCGACTGCGGGACCAGGCGCTGGAGCATGACCTTCAGTGAGGTACCGGCGTCCGATCCGATGAGCGCGTGGTCGGCGAAAGCCGCGAGGACGCCCACGGTGTCCTCGATGGACAGGCCGGTCTGGTGGGCGAGCAGGCCGCCCATCCGCAGCGACATGGCCAGGCCGTGCACGTCGGCCGCCGACTTGTTCGCTCCGGCGGCGAGCAGGTCGGCGATGTGCGTGACGTCCTTGCCCGCCAGCCCGAAGGTGTTCATCGCCTGGGCGCTGACGACGGCGGCCTCGGTGAGGTCGACCTGCCCGGACGCAGCCAGCGCCAGCGCACCCTTCAGGGCACCGCCCACGATGTCGGCGGTGCTGATACCGGCGCGCGCCAGCTCGGCCTCGGCGCGGGCTGCCTCGGTCGCCGTGAAGGACGTCGTCTTGCCCGCCTCCAGTGCGGCGGCGCGCAGCTTCTGCATGTCCTTCGCGGAAGCCCCGGTCACCGCTCGGACGTTGGACAGCTCCTTGTCGAACTTGGCGGCGCTGGCCGCTGCCACGGCGAAGCCGGCGACGAGCGCGGTGCCGACGATCGCCCCGGCGTTTGCCACCTGAGAGGTGCTGCGCGCGGCTGTCCGCATCGAGCGGGTGTAGCTACTGACGTCCGCGACCAGGCGAACGTTGACGGAACGGGTCGCCATCACGCATCACTCCCGAACAGGCCGGTCTTGTACATGTCCATGAGGACGTCGGCAGTAGCGATGGCCTTGGCGTCTCCGGTCTCACGGATCTGCCGCATGACCACTTCGTTGATCTGCTCCTGGCGGCTCAAGGGCTCGGTGCGGAAGGCGTCCTCGATGGCCGCCGCGCTGGCGAGGTTGTCGACCAGGGCGGCCAGGACGAGCGTGTCCCGGTCGGTGGGCTGTTGGGTCATGAGGCGTCCTCTCGGGGCGCGGGCCGGTTGGTGCACTGGCGGAGGTGGGTGTTGCCGCAGCCGGCGCGCTTCTTGCACACGGCGGCGCCGCAGCCGAGGGGGCACCGGTAGTAGGTGCCGCGGCCCTGGAGCCTGGCGCAGGTCGCGCAGAACAGCCGGCGCAGCTTGGTGACCTTGCGCGAGTCGAGGCCGCGGGCGCGCGCGGCGCCCAGCTCGGCACGCTGCTCCTGCCGCTGCTGCGCCTTTGCCCTGGCCGCGGCTATCCGCGCGGCGACGGCCTGCTCGACGTGGGATGTCACGGCTTCACCCCGGCGTCGGCGAGGAACTCTGCGCGCTTGGCGGGGTCCTGCATTTCGCGGGCCGAGGCGACCCATGCGGCGTGCATGCGGTGGGCGCCGTCCTGGTGCTCGGCGCACAGGGTGATCCGCATGGTGCTGTTCTCGGTGGGCCGCTGCTGGTCGATGGTGTTGCGGACGGCGATGACGCCGGGCTTGCCGCAGCTGCCGTGTTCCGCGGTGCACTGGCCGGTACTGACACGGATGGTCTGCACGATGTACGTCGTCTCGCGGTCGTCGTGCAGGGGGATGGTCGTGGTCGTCATGTCGTCTGCTCCTGGTCTGTGGTGCTCGAAGGAGAGGCCAGGGGGCAGAAGGGGCAGCTCTGGCCGCAAACTTTTTGCTGTAGAGAGCGCAGCGTGAATTACTGCGAGGTATGTGCAGTGATGTCCCATTTCCCGAAGACCCCATAGGGAAAAGTTCCTGGAATTACCTGCCCTTACTGCCCCCTGGGAGAGATAAGCGCAGGTCAGAGTCGGTTTTGAGTGGGGGCAGGTACGGTCTTTTACCTGCCCCCTAGCTGCCCCCACCTGCCCCCTGCTGCCTGCCCTTACCTGCCCCCTAGCTGCCCCCTGGGGCCCACCGGCCTCGGATCCCTGAAAGCGCAGGTCAGAGGTGGTGAAAAGACGCAGCAGCAAGGGGATGGTGTGGGGCTGGGGGCAGCTGGCGGGGGCAGGTAGGGGCAGCTTGCTGGCGGGGGCAGCAGGGGGCAGGTGCATCAGCGCCCCCAGCCGGACGGGGGCAACTGCTTGGGTCCGATGGTGATCCCGCCGTACCCGCGGGTCCCGTTGACCTTGGCGGCGCGGAAGGAGACGTCGAGGCGGGTGTAGAACCGCGACGGCCGCAGGGGCTGCCGAAGGGCGGATTCCTCGCACCAGCGCTTGTACAGCTCGTACAGGTCGCTCCGGGGGGCCCATCCGCCTTCCTTGATGGTGAGGTAGTCGTCTTCGGCGTACTCGGCGATGAAGGCGGTGACGCCGTCGGCTGTGGAGCGGAAGGCTTCGCCGGCCTGGACGACCTCGGGAGGCGGCAGGAGACCTTCACGGAGGTACAGCTGAAGGCCGCGTGCCGCCCAGGCGAAGATCCCTTCCATCTCGGCGTGCAGCTTCTCTTCGAGCCGCTCGTCCCGGTCGGGGTCCCCGGCGAGGAACTGGCGAAGGAACGGCACGACGCGGATGCGGGTCCAGATCGCATCGTCGTCGCCGGTGATCTTGGGGTACTGGTTGGAGCACACCCAGATCACGCACTCGGGCACCCAGGTGCGGTTGTTCTCGTACAGGGCGCGGGTGGTCTGCTCGTCGCGGCCGGTGAGCCGCTTAACGAGGGCCTCGTCCATCTCTTCGCCGGGCCGGGATTCCGACGTCGTGACGAACCGCTTGCCCGCCATACCGTCGACGTCGTTGTTGACGGTCCCCTCGCGGCGCGGCCGGAGCGCGCCGTCGGAAGCCACCTGCCCGTACTCGCCGAACAGCCGGGACATGACGCCGGTGAAGATGCTCTTGCCGGTGTCGGACGGCCCGTACAGGTACAGCAGCGTCTTCTCGTTGGACAGCCCCGAGAGGGTGTAGCCAGCAGCCTTCTGTAGGTACAGGCGGGTCGCTTCCTCAGGGATGTTCATCGACAGGAACCGCTCCCAGACGGGTGCCTTCGCCTGGGGGTTGTAGGGCACGCCGAACATCTTCGACAGCATCAGATCGGGGTCGTGCGATCGAAGCTGGACGGTGTCGGTGTCGAGGATGCCGTTGGGCAGGTTCAGCCAGCGTCGGTTGGCGTCGAAGTCTTCGCTCTGCGCGTGCAGTTCGGGGAACGACAGGGCGGCCGAGATGGCGCGGCCCATCACCCGGTGGTCGCGCAGCTTGGAGACGTAGCCGAGGAACACGTCCCGGTCGCTGGGCAGCTGCTTGCCCTTCTCGTCCACCGGGTGCTCGTCGCTGTAGGCCAGTGCCTCGGTCTTGGGCAGGTCCTCGACGGCGAGTCGGGTGAGGGTCCGGACGAGGGTGTCGCCGCCGCGGAACGCCCAGCGGCGCCCGTCGTAGACGGCCCACTCGCCGCCCTTCTTGATGAGCACCCAGCGGATGATCGGCCCGTATCGGTCGATGAGGCGCTGGGCGTTGCCGATGTCGTCGCGCGTCCGCATGGTCTTGGTCTGCTGCGGCGGGGGCGGGAAGGCGGCGACGGGGCGGAGTTTCGGGGTTACCTCCTCCCAGTCATCCGGCCCCCACATGTCTTCGTCGGGCGGATATCCGACGTCGGCTGCGGAGGTCATGCAGCCTCCCTGTGCTCGTCGTTGCAGGTCAGGTACCGGCCGGGCTGCCCCGGTACGCGGATGGGCGGCCACCCGGCCGTGGCCCGCAGCTGGTGGGGCGGTCCGGGCTTGCCGAGTTCGTCGAGCTGGGCCCGGCTGCGGGTGTCGGCGAGGTTGGGCCTGCGGCCGAGGTTCTTGAGCCAGGCGATGAGTTCTTCCTCGTCGCCGTACTTGCGCCACATCTCGGCGGCCTCGAGCGCGCCGGCGAGCCGCCGGGGGTCGTCGGGCGTGAGGGCGATCCAGGCGGTGGACCCGTACTTGGGGAAGTCGCGGACGGACCAGGCCGCTTTCGCGTTGGCCCACAGTTCGGTGATGGCGTCCGGGTCGACGTCGGCCGGCTCAGTTCCGTCGGTTTCTCCGACGGTTCCGTCCGTGCCACGGATGGAACCCGCGGCCTCGCAGTCGAGGGGGTCTCGGTGGTTGCAGTCGAGCGGCTCGCAGCGGGATGCAGCGTCGCGCCGACGGCGGACCTGGTCTACGCTGGCGACAGCTTCGCCGCCCGCGAGGTTCTTCTGAAACGCCCCGGATTGCAGCCGGGGCGTTTCTGCGTTCGTGGTCATGCTGCGCGCTGACCTCCGACCTTCACGGTTTGAGCGTCCAGCCAGGATTCGATGCGGCTGCGCTTGTACTTGATGCGCCCACCCTTGCCGGGCGTCTGCTTGATGTAGTCGGGCCCGATGCCGGTCCAGCGCCAGTTGGCCAGCGTCTGCGGGCTGAACCCGTACTCCGCCTGTACCTGCTTCGGCGTGAGCAGTTGGTCGGACATCACTTTCCTCCCTTTGGTATTCAACTCGAATACCAATGTGCCTATAGTGAGCACATGACGGAGACGACCGTAGCACCCCAGGGACCGAAATGGACACACCTACGGCCTACGCTGTTGGGCATGAGCGATGAGCAGCGCCGGGCCAGGCCGGCAGCCCAATACGGACCGACCGCAGCAACGGTTGCGGAGAACGTCCAGCGGCTGCGAAAGCGCCACGACCTCTCGATCTACCAGCTGTCGGCTCTGCTGCGAAAGGCTGGTCGTCCGATCACCCCGGCGGCCGTCGGCAAGATCGAACGGCAGCAGCGACAGGTGACGGTCGACGACCTGTCGACGCTGGCCGTGATCTTCAAGGTCTCGCCGTCGGCTCTGCTGCTGCCGCTCAAGGACGCACCCACGGACGTAGTTGAAGTGACTGGCGCCGGCGAGGTGTCGGGGGAAGACGCCTGGGACTGGGCGGACGGCCTGCGCCCACTCAGGTTCAGCGACGGCGACACCGATACGCAGATGCTGGAGTACGACCTGAACTCCAGGCCGTCACGACGTCGCCGCGCGCGCACCCTGGATCCCCGTCTGGTCGGACGCCCGGAGGTGTCTCAACTCATCCAAGAGCTGGCCAAGGACGGGCGCTCTGGTTGGGTGGTCAACCCGGCCCTGCTGCGTGACGAGTCCATCGGTCAGGAAGAGGGCGACTAGTGGCCCGAGTGTGGATCGAGGATCGCGCCAACCACGCCGACTACCAACAGGCTGTGGAGAAGTGGCAGGCGGCGAAACGTGAGGGCAGCAAGCGGCAGCCTCCAGGCCGGTGGCGGGTGCGATGGTACGGCCCGGACAACAAGCCGAAGGCGAAGACGTTCGCCAAGCTGCCGCAGGCCGAGGCAGAGAAGGACGCGATCACGGCACGCCTAGACAAGGGCTCGTACCGGGACCCTCAGTCGGCGAAGGCGGCCGTGCGCCTGGTCGCCAACGAGTGGCATGGGTCGCTGCGGAAGCAGGGCCGGCGAACGAAGGACGACTACCGGGAACTGCTCGACCTGTACGTCATCCCGAAGTGGGGTGACTGGCAGACCGGCGCCGTCCAGTGGTCCGACATCGACCAGTGGGTCACCGAGCTCTGCAACACCCCTGGGAAGCGCGGGGTACCGCTCGGGCCGGACCGCATCAAAAAGACGTACTACGTGCTCAGCAGCGTCATGAAGCATGCAGTGAAGACGCACCGGATCGCGGCCAGTCCGTGCCACGACCACGACCTGCCGCGAAACGACGACCAGGACGACCACGTCTACCTCACGCACGAGCAACTGGAGACGCTCGCCGAACACGCTGGCCGCTACCAGACGTTCGTGAGGACGCTCGGGTACACCGGTATCCGGTGGGGCGAGGCCATCGCTATCAAGGTGGGACGTACTCAGCTCAGTGACCGCCGGATCCGCATCTTGCAGGCCTACTCCGATATCGACGGTCACCTCGAGCTGGGGCCGGTGAAGAATCACGAGAAGCGGTCGGTGCCTCTGCCGCGATCGTTCGCTGAAGAGTTGCGCCCACTGGTCATCGGCCGATCACGTGACGCCCTCGTCTTCACGGCGCCGGAGGGCGGGCCGATGCGGTACCCGAACTTCCGTCGCCGGGACTGGGACAAGGCGGTGAAGGCGGCCGGGCTGGAGGACTTCAACCTCACGCCGCACAAGCTGCGCCACACTGCCGCTTCGCTCGCCATCGCGGCCGGCGCCGACGTGAAGGTGGTCCAGACGATGTTGGGGCACAAGTCCGCGGCGATGACGCTCGACGTGTACGGGCACCTGTGGCCGGACCGGCTGGACGAGGTGGCGGACGTCCTCGACGCGGGCCGTACTTCCGCTCTGCTGAAGCTGAGAGCGCCAGTCACGGCGATCGGGTAGCCGATCTGAGGTGTACAGAATGTGTACTGGCCCCCAGGATCACCCTGGGGGCCAGTCTCATGATCTGGCCCGTGACCTGCACGAACCTCTCTGTGCCCCCGGCAGGATTCGAACCTGCGACACCCGCTTTAGGAGAGCGGTGCTCTATCCCCTGAGCTACGAAGGCGGGGTGGTGGCCCTGTGGGTCACTGGCGTCAGCGTACCGGATTCGGGTTGGGGGGTGTGGGGGTCAGGTCAGGGGGACGTGGGTGAAGCGGGCGGCTGTGTGGAGGTCTGTCTCGATGTGGGAGGCGGTGGAGAGCAGGGCCGGGAGGATGTCGTGGACGCACTCCTCGGCCGTGCGGCGGGCGACGTGGGTCGCGGCGTTCAGGGCGGCGACCACCCGGCCGTCACGGTCGCGGATCGGGACGGCGATCGCCCTTACGCCCTGTTCCGGTTCCTCGTCGACCAGGGCGTAGGTCCCCGCCCCTGTGGGTTCGGACAGGAGTAGGCGGCCCATTGATGTGGAGGGGGCCGGGATTCGTGTGCCCACTGCGATGTCCACGCTCATGACGTGGTTCGCGGTCGCCCGGGCCGTGTACTGGATCTCGTCGCCGCGTTCGGTCAGGACCGCCAGGGAGGTCGTCTCCTGGACGGCGTCCGTGAGTGTCGTCAGGTGGGGGGTCGCGATCCGGGGGAGGGACGTGCGGGAGAGGGGCGGGAAGCCGAGGGAGAGGACCCGGGGGGTGAGGGCGAACGTGCGGTGGGGGGTGGGGCTCACCAGGCCCAGGTGTTCGTAGGTGATCAGGGCCCGGCGGGCTGTCGCCCTCGCCAGGCCGGTCGCCTTCGCGACCTCCGTGAGGGTCAGCTCCGCCCGGCCCTCGTCGAACGCCGCCAGGACGGTCAGGCCCCGGGCGAGGGACTCGATGAACTCGCGGCCCAGTTCCTGCTTCGACGCGCCCGTCCAGGTCGCCAGGCCCGCAGGGGACCGGCCCGGCTCGGGGTGTGGTGCCCGGCGCAGGTCCTCCTCCATCGCCGCCACGGCCAGACGGAGGCGGGGGAGGAGCGTGTCGCGCAGGTCGGCCGACGTGTGCCGGCTCGTATGGCTGACGACGTTCGCCACGCACGCGATCCGGGCGGTGCGCGGATCCCGTACGGGGACGGAGACCGCCACCAGGCCCGGTTCGATCAACTGGTCGTCCAGGGCGCAGTTCTCCTCCGCCGCCCGCGCGGTCCTGCGGGTGAAGTCGCCGTCGGTCCCCGCGCTCTGTGCGGGCGATGGCGGCACGGTCGGGAAGTCGCGGTTCTGCGGGTCCCTCGTCCTGCGGGCGCGCCAGGCCTGCCACTCCTCGTCGGTCCACTCCGTCGCGAACAGCTGGCCCGGCGCGGTGCGTTCGGCCGGGAGCAGGTCGCCGATGCGGAAGCTCAGGGACATCGCGCGGCGGCGGGTCGCCTGGTGGATGAAGCGGATGCCGTCGCGGTCGGCGACCGCCAACGACACGGACTCGTCCAGTTCGTCGGCCAGGCGGTCCGCACGCGCGGACAGCAGCGCGGGCAGGCGCAGCGCCGCCAGGTAGGCGTTGCCCAGTTCCATGACATGCGGGGTCAGGATCACGTCCCGGCCGTCGAGACGGACGTATCCCATGCGGGTGAGGGTCGCGGTGATGCGGTCGACCGTGGAGCGGGCGAGGCCGGTGGCCCGTTCCAGTCCGCTCAGGCTCATCGTGCCGCCCGCCTCGGTCAGCTGTCGCAACACGGCGACCCCGCGGATCAGCGGCGAGACGGCCTCCGCCGGCGCCTGCCCTGCCTCCGGGGTCGGCACCGGATCCGGGACCGGGGCGGATGCGGTCGTCTTCGCGGACATTGCTGCTCTGCTCTCCGATACGGCGGCGGAAGTGGCGGTGTGTGCAGTGACAGTGGCAGCGTGCAGCGGCCGTGTCCGGTGACGGTGTGCACCGGCCGCGTGCGTGTACGTACGCGTACGCGCGTGTGCGTGCGTGCGTGTGCGTGTGTCGTCGTACGGCTTCGTGCGGCAGGCCTACGGTAGCCCCGGTCGGCCAGCGGACCGCACGTTCCCGTCCGTCCGCCCGTACGTCCGCCCAGTCCGCCCGTCCGTCCGCCCGTCCGTCCGCCCGTACGTCCGGCTGTACGTCCGCCCGCCCGTACGCACCGACGTGCACCGACGTGCACCGACGGCGGCGGCTACCCCCGGCTCACCCGTACGCGGTAGTCACCCTTCAGGTCCGCCCCCACCACCGAGATGCGGATGCCCCTCTTGGGGTCCTTGAACGTCTCGCCCGGCGCGAAGGGGGCGTCGGAGAGTTCCGCGTGGACGTTGGGGCTGCGGGTGCAGCCGCCGCTGTCGGTGTGGGAGTCGTAGACCGTGACCGGGCCCATGCCGGTGTCGACGTCCGCGTCCACCTTGTAGATGAGTACGCCCGAGCGGCACACGGTCTCGTCGTTGCCGCCGCGGGCGCGCAGTTCGACGGCGTAGCCGGTGCGGTCGCTCATCGGGACGAAGATCAGCTTCGGGCCGGCCGTGCGGGAGAGGGGGGTCAGGGGGTACTCCGTCGACCCCGGTGCCGCCGCGCAGGCGATCTGGGTGGCGTCCAGCCAGCCCAGTTTCCACTTGTGCCAGCCGAGCAGATCGTTGTTGGCACCCCAGTCCTCGCTCATGATGTCCCAGTGGCCGACCGCGCCTCCGCCTTCCTGGGTGTAGAGGTCGGGCAGGCCGAAGACATGGCCGTTCTCGTGGGGGAGAACGCGGTAGCCGGTGCGGTCGTAGGAGCCTGAGCCGTCGTCCTGGCGGGAGTAGACGAAGGACGCGTTCGCCACGGTCACCCCGTCGGCGACCGGCGCCTCCGCGTTGCCGGCGAACGTCACCGAAAGGACCGTGTCGAGGGCGGAGGGGCCCGCGTTCGGCGTGACCAGCACGTTCAGGAGGTCGTACGAGCGGAAGTCCACCGTCGGGTCGGCGGCGGCCACGATGTCCTGGACGAGTTCGCGGTAGCCGGGGTCGAAGGGCGCGCCGCGCTCTATGCCGTACTCGCGGAACGTCTTGGGCATGCGCAGCCAGCGCCGGATCGGAATCTCGCCGCGGTAGTCGAGGCGGCCGTAGGACGCCGTGCGGAACCATTCCTCGGTCTGCGGGAAGAACTCGCGGTAGCGGCTCAGCGCGCTGCCCCGGCCGGGCGCGTCCGAGAAGTCGATCATCAGGGTGAGGGCGCGGACGGTGCCGGTGGAGCGGGAGTAGCCGCCCGGCGTGGGCAGGCCCTCGGACATCTGGACGGTGGCACGGCCGTTGATCACGCAGGGGGCGAGGGCGGAGGAGCGGGCCAGGGAGGCGGGACCCGCGCCGGCCGTCGTCGCACCGGGGGCCGGCGCGAGGTGTCCGGACCCGGCCGACGTGCTGACCGCGAGCGTCAGCACGGAGACGGAGGCGAGCGCGGCGAGGCGGCGCGGGCGTATCCGACGGCGGAGTGGCTCGCCTGCGCGGGCCGTGGCGGTGCGCAGGGGCTGCGGCTGCATGCAGGGGCCTTTCGCTCCAGGCAGCCACCGGTCACCGGCTGCATCCTTTCGATCACCCTCCGACGGGGTGCATGCGGGCGCGCGCTGGGGGAGACCGATCGTGGATTACCGACCGGTACGGCTGTGACGGTCCCGTTCGGGCGCCCGCATCCCCTGGTCACACCCGTTCCTGGCCGCCCCGCATCTCCTGGTCACACCCGTTCCTGGCCGCCCCGCATCCCCAGGTCACACCCGTTCTTGGGCGTCCCGTCTTCGGCGGTGCCGCCCGTTCCTGGACGTCCCGGCTCCGGTTGTGCCGTCCGCCTCTGCCTGCTCCGGCTCTGGTTGTGCCGTCCGCCTCTGTCCGCTCCGGCTCCGGCTGTGCCGTCCACCCCTGTCCGCTCCGGCTGTGCCACCCACCCCTGTCCGCTCCATCTCTGGTTGTGCCGCCCACTCCTGCCTGTCCCGCCCCGGCCGTCCCGTCTGCGCTCACGCCCTCCCCGTCCCGCCCCGGCCCGCCCTCATCTCGGGCGTGACTCAGGTCACATCGAGAAACTTCTGGGTTTGGGAAATAACCGGGGACGCCATCCCCGTTTAGCCATGTGTCCGAGCGAAACGGGGAGCCGATCCCCGGATCGCCACCAGTACCGAAACGTCCTGGAACTTCTCGAAACGTCAGAAGGAGTGCGCCGTGCAGACCGCGACCGCTACCCCCACCGTGCGCAAGGTGACCCGGCCCCGTGCCGACGCTCAGCGCAACCGGGAGCGGATCGTCGCCGCCGCCCGCGAGATGTTCGTCGAGTTCGGTGCCGATGTGCCGCTCGACGAGATCGCCCGCCGGGCCGGCGTCGGGAATGCCACGGTGTACCGCAACTTCCCCGACCGGGACGCCCTGGTGCGTGAGGTCGTCTGCTCGGTGCTGGACCGCATGGTCCAGGCCGGACAGATCGCCCTCGCCGAGAGCGACGCGTTCGGGGCGCTGGAGCGGTTCGTGCACGCCTCCGCGGAGGAGCGGCTCAGCGCGCTGTGCCCGATGATCTCCAGCACCTTCGACGAGCACCACCCCGACCTCGAAGCCGCGCGTGAACGGGTCGAGCGGATCATCGGGGAAGTCATGGACCGTGCGAAGGCGGCGGGGCAGCTCAGGCCCGACGTCGGCGTGGGGGACGTGATGATCGCGGTGGCCCAGCTCAGCCGGCCCCCGGCCGGTACCGGCTGCCTGAACGCCGACCGCTTCGTCCACCGCCATCTGCAACTGTTCCTGGACGGACTGCGGGCCCCGGCCCCTTCGGTCCTGCCCGGTTCGCCCGTGACCCTGGAGGATCTGCGCCAGGCCTGAACGATCGGTTCGTGGAACCGCAGCAGCAGTCGTCATCACCCTCACGGGTGGTCACCGGTCCTCGGTGACCCTGGTGGTCCTCAGTCGCCCTCACCTTGCCTCGGCGGCCGTCGCCGACCCTCGTGAGTCATCAGGCCCTCGTGAGTCATCAGGCCCTCGTGAGTCATCACGACCTTGACGGGTCGTCACGTCCATCGAGCAACGGAACGTCAACGTCGACGCGTCGCCCTTTACTTCACCTTTTTCCGTCACGAAGTCCCGAAGCGGGTATCCCCATGTCTGAAACAGCCCTGAAGGCCCCCGGTAAGACGGGCGGTCCGGACGCCAACCGCTGGAAAGCGCTGGCCTTCATCGCCCTCGCCCAGCTGATGGTCGTCCTCGACGCCACCATCGTGAACATCGCGATGCCCTCCGCCCAGCAGGACCTGGGCATCTCCGACGGCAACCGGCAGTGGATCGTCACCGCCTATGCCCTCGCCTTCGGCGGTCTGCTGCTCTTCGGCGGCCGCATCGCCGACCTGTGGGGCCGCAAGCGCGCCTTCGTCGTCGGTCTGGGCGGCTTCGCCGTGGCCTCCGCGCTCGGCGGCGCGGCCGCCAACGAGGCGATGATGTTCGGTGCCCGCGCCCTGCAGGGCGCGTTCGGCGCCCTGCTCGCGCCCGCCGCGCTCTCCCTGCTCGCCGTGATGTTCACGGACGCGAAGGAGCGCGCCAAGGCCTTCGGCATCTACGGCGCGATCGCCGGTGGTGGCGGCGCCGTCGGCCTGATTCTCGGCGGCTTCCTCACCGAGTACCTGGACTGGCGCTGGACGTTCTTCGTGAACATCCCGTTCGCGATCGTCGCCGCGGCCGGCGCCTACTTCGTCATCCGTGAGCCCGAGGGCGGCCGCAACCGGTCCCCGCTCGACATCCCGGGCGTCATCCTCTCCACCCTCGGTCTGGTCACCCTGGTCTACGGCTTCACCCGCGCCGAGTCCGAGGGCTGGAGCGACTCCGTGACCGTCGGCATGTTCGTCGCGTCCGCGGTTCTGCTGGCCACCTTCGTGATCGTCGAGTCGAAGGTCAAGGCCCCGCTGCTGCCGCTGCGCGTGATCACCGAGCGCAACCGCGGCGGTGTCTACCTCTCCCTCGGCCTCGCGATCATCGCGATGTTCGGCCTGTTCCTCTTCCTGACCTACTACCTCCAGATCGTGAAGGGCTACTCGCCGGTCAAGACCGGCTTCGCCTTCCTCCCGATGATCGCGGGCATGATCACCGGCTCCACCCAGATCGGCACCCGCCTGATGACCCGGGTCGCCCCGCGCCTGCTCATGGGCCCCGGCTTCCTGGTCGCCGCACTCGGCATGCTGCTGCTGACCCAGCTGGAGATCGACACGTCGTACGCGGCCGTGCTGCTGCCGGGGATGCTGCTGCTCGGCCTCGGTATGGGTACGGCGTTCATGCCGGCCATGTCCATGGCCACGCTGGGCGTCGAGCCGCGGGACGCCGGTGTCGCCTCCGCGATGGTCAACACCTCGCAGCAGGTGGGCGGCGCGATCGGCACCGCCCTCCTGAACACGATCGCCGCGTCCGCGACGACGTCGTACATCAAGGACCACGTCGCCGGCGCCGCCTCCAAGCCCCAGCAGCAGCTGGTGCAGCTGGAGGGCATGGTGCACGGCTACACCAGCGCCATCTGGTTCGCCGTCGGCATCCTGGTCGCCGCCGCCACGATCGCCCTGACCCTCATCAACGCCGGCAAGCCCGACATGGGCGCGGTCGCGGGCTCGGGGGCGAAGGACGCCGAGGACGCGGTGCCGGTGATGGTCCACTGACCCGGCTGGGTATCTAGCGGAGCCAGGGCAGGTCCGCACCCGCTTCCTCGGGCTGAAGTCCCTCGGCGACGATCTGCATGATCTCGCCGAGGGACTTCTGCTGTTCCGGGGTGAGCCGGTCGAACACCGCGTGGCGTACGACGGCGACATGGCCCGGCGCGGCGCGCTTCAGCACCTCCAGGCCCTGGTCGGTCAGTACGGCGAACTGGCCACGCTTGTCGGAGTCGCACTCCTCGCGGCGCACCCAGCCGTTCTTCTCCAGCCGGGCGATGGCGTGGGAGAGACGGGAGCGGGTGATCTTCGCGTACTTGGCCAGCTCGGTCATCCGCAGGCGCCGGTGGGTGGACTCGGCGAGCTTGACGAGAAGGCCGTAGTAGATGTGCGGCATACCCGCTTCACGCTGGAGCTGGCGGTCCATGTGATCTTCGAGGAGGGTCGTGGCGTGCACGTAGGAGCGCCAGATGCGCTGCTCCTCGGCGGTGAGCCACTGGGGCTCGTCAGCGGATGCGGGTGCCTTCGTCATGTGCTCCACTGTAAACGCCTTCTCCTTGAAATTTAAACCAATCGGGAATATGCTGTGCGACGTTGACGTTTTAGATTTCAATCAAGCGTCACGAAGCATTCGGAGCCGACGGTGTTCGGAACCGGCAGTGTTCGGAACCGACGGTGTTCGGAGTCGGAAGCATCCGAAGCCGGATGAGTCCTGAGTCAGGGGCCGAGGTCCCGGAAGGAGCAGCCGCCATGTCCGCCGCACCCCAGGAACGTGCCCTCCCCCAGGAACGCATGCCCGCGCTCTACCTCAGTCATGGCGCCCCGCCCCTCGCGGACGACCCGATCTGGCCCGGCGAACTCGCCGCCTGGTCCGCCGACCTGCCCCGCCCCAAGGCGATCCTGATGGTCTCCGCCCACTGGGAGGAGGCCCCCCTCGCCCTCGGCGCCGTCGACCCGGTCCCCCTCGTCTACGACTTCTGGGGCTTCCCCGAGCACTACTACCAGGTGAAGTACGACGCCCCGGGCGCGCCCGAGCTCGCCGAGAGCGTACGGAAACTGCTGCGCGCCCCCGGTATACCCGTGCAGGACATACCCGACCGCGGCCTCGACCACGGCGCCTACGTGCCGCTCGTCGAGATGTTCCCGGCCGCCGACATCCCGGTCCTCCAGATCTCCATGCCGACCCTCGACCCCGTGAAGCTGATGGAGATCGGCCGCAAGCTCGCGCCGCTGCGCGACGAGGGCGTCCTGATCGTCGGCTCCGGCTTCTTCACCCACAACCTGGCCGCGCTGCGGCACACCGGCGGGGGAGTGCCGACCTGGTCCTCGGAGTTCGACGACTGGGGCCGGCACGCGCTGGAGGCCCGCGACTGGGACGGCCTGCTGGACTTCCTCCACAAGGCCCCGGCCGGCCGGTACGCCCACCCGCGCACCGAGCACTTCGCCCCGCTCTTCGTGACCATGGGCGCGGCGGAGATGTCCGGCGAGCTGGACGCGCAGAAGTCCGTGATCGACGGATTCTGGATGGGGATGGCGAAGCGGTCCGTGCAGTTCGGCTGACGCTCCCTCCGGGGCCGGGGCTCCTTCCGGGGCTGGCGCCGGGGCTCCTCCTGGGCTCAAGGCTCCCTGGCCCCCTCCGGGGTCAAGGTTCCCTGGCCCCCCTCCGGGGTCAAGGTTCCCTCTGAGGTCAGAGCTCCTTCTCGTACCAGGCCACGTCCCAGTAGCGGTCGAACTTGCGGCCCACCTCGCGGTACGTGCCGACGTGCCGGAAACCGAAGCGTTCGTGCAGCCGCGCGGACGCTTCGTTCGGTTGCGCGATGCCCGCGTAGGCGCGGTGCAGGTCCTCGCCTGCCAGCGCCTCGAAGAGCGCCTTGTAGAGGAGCGTGCCGATGCCGCGCCGGCCGGCGTGCGGGGCGACGTAGACCGTCACCTCCACCGAGGTGGAGTAGGCCGCCTTCGGCCGGTAAGCGCTGGATGTGGCGTAACCCAGGATTTCCTGTGAGATCCGCCGGGTGCCCTGTGAGTCCGCTTCCGTGGCAACCATCAGGCGGTGCGGCCCGTCTTCAGGGTGGGAGAGCAGCCAAGGACGTCGTTCTTCCGGACTGAAGGCCACGGTGTCGAATGTGATGGGCGTCTCGCGTACGTAGTGGTTGTAGAGGCTCGTGAGGGCTTCGAGGTCACCCTCGACTCCTGGCCTGACCTGCACCTCTGTACGTTCCGACACCATCGCGCCTCCTCGCGTGGTCGGACAGGGTACTGCAAGATCATAAAAATCGGGGTGCGGGTTGGGAATTCTGTCCTGATTCCAGTCGTTGTTTCCATCAGATGCAGGGCACCCGAGGAGAGTCCGAGTCCGAGGGCGCCTGGTGTCTGAAGGGCCACCCGCCGAACCTCCATCGCAAGGGAGCACGCATGGCAACCCGTGCCGTCGCCCGTCGCAAGTCCGCCAACGGCGAGACGACCGACGCGGCCCGCAGTGTTCGCGCCCATGGCGGCGAGATCGCCGACCGCGACCTGGTCGGCATGTACCTCGACGAGATCGCGCGCACACCTCTGCTCGACGCCGCCAAGGAAGTCGAGTTGTCACAGATCATCGAAGCGGGTGTGTTCGCGCAGCAGGTCCTCGACGGCGACGAGGAGTCCAGGGCGGACGCCTCGCGCGAGGAACTCGAGGCCCTGGTCGTCGCGAGCGAGCGGGCCAAGGACGTCTTCATCCGTTCCAACCTCCGGCTGGTCGTCGCGGTGGCCCGCCGCTACCCGCGCAGCGGTCTCCCGCTCCTCGACCTCATCCAGGAGGGCAACGCCGGTCTGGTCCGCGCGGTCGAGAAGTTCGACTACCGCAAGGGCTTCAAGTTCTCGACGTACGCGACCTGGTGGATCCGTCAGGCCATCACCCGCTCGATAGCGGACCAGTCGCGCACGATCCGCCTGCCCGTCCACCTGGTGGAGGAGCTCGGCCGGATCCGTCGTGTGCAGCGCGAGTTCAACCGCGAGAACGGCCGCGACCCGGAGCCCGCCGAGATCGCGACCGAGCTGGGTTCGACGCCGGCGCGCGTCACGGACGTCCTGGACTGGGCCCGCGACCCGGTCTCGCTGAACATGGCGGTCGACGACCAGGGCGAGACCCAGTTCGGCGACCTGCTGGAGGACACGTCCGCGGTCTCGCCGGAGCAGTCCGTCATGACCCTCCTGCGCAGTGAGGAACTGGACGGCCTGATCGACCGCCTCGAGCCGCGCACGGCCTCCATCATCAAGATGCGGTACGGCATCGACGACGGCCGTGAGCGCACCCTGACCGAGGTCGGCAAGGAGCACGGTCTGACGAGGGAACGCATCCGCCAGATCGAGAAGCACGCCCTGCTGGAACTGAAGAAGCTGGCCCGCGACACGGGCTTCGAGGCAGCGGCGTAAGGCGCTTGAACCTCCGGCGGACGGCCGGAGCTTGACGCTCCGCCGGGCGGCGTCGGTCGATGAGCGGTCCATAACTCCCACTGGCCGGTGGCCGATCAGGGCTCGGGCGAGGCGAGGCAGGACGTCGTTCGGATACGGCCGAGTCGTGGGGGCTTCGGGATCGGGGTGCCGTCGGAGTCGGTGGCAGTCCGCGGCGGGGCTGCGCCGGTGGTCATCAGGCCATCACCCCTTCGGGGACCGCGTGTTGGCCGGGGGCACGCCGCGTGAGTCATTCACCTGACGTGCCTGACGTGCCTGACGTGCCTGACGTGCCTGACGTGCCTGACGTGCCTGACGTGTCTCCAGTGCCTGGGGCGTGTGAAGTGCCTGGCGGCTGGAGCCGGCTTTTTCGCCGGGTTGACGCAGGGGCTGCGCGGAGTCGTTCCGCGGGGTTCGCGGCCGAACGGGCGCCTGCGCTACGGCCGGAGCTGCGGCGAGTCGGCTTCAGGCGCCCTGCGGTGTCGGGTTCCCGCCCGCGTGCGCCGGGTGGTGGAGCGCCGCGCAAACATGGCGGAGGAACGCCGCTTCAATGAGGAGGAGCGCGGGAACAAGACTTCTGGGCACGGGAGTCCGAGTCGGCAGCAGGAGTTCGGGCCGACCCGACCCTGCAGCCCTTCCATAGACCTCTGCCGCACATGAGCCAAGTCCCGACGCACATCCCCCCGGCGCCGGGACTTTCCCCGAGCCGGGCTTCGGTGCCTCTCCCCCCAGGCGCCGGAGCCCGGCTCCTCTTCGCACCCGGGCGGCCTGACCTCCGGTCCCGGGCGGAAATTGCGGGCGCACACGCCCGCCGGGCATATGACACGGCGGACGGGCACGCTGAGAGGGCGGGGCACCCCGTACCTGAACCACGGGGTGGCCCGCCCGAATGGCAGATTGTGCCACATGGGCATAGCCTGCCGACGTGATCAGCTCGACCTCCCCATCCGCCTCGGCTTCGCTGACCGAGCGGCGCAAAGCGGCGACCCGTATGGAGATCGCCCGTGCGGCGGCAGGCCTCTTCGTCAGCCGGGGTCTGAAGGCCACCCGCGCCGAGGACATCGCCCAGGCCGCGGGCGTCGCCCCGCGCACCTTCTACCGGTATTTCGCGACCAAGGAAGAGGCCGTCGCCCCGCTCTACGCGGCGGGCGCGCAGCGCTGGGCGGAGGCGGTACGCGAGGCCCCGGCCGAACTGACCGTGCCGGAGGCCCTGGAACACGCGGTACGGCACACCCTCGTCCCGGGCCGCGGGGTGTCGGCGGCGTCCTGGGAATGGGTCCGCACCCTGATCCGACTGGCCGGAACCAGCCCCGCCCTCGGCAAGGTCTGGGCGGAGGTCTGCCACACCTCGGAGACGACGCTCACGGAGGTACTGGCGGAGCGGACGGCGACATCGCCCCATAGGCCTGGTTCCGACGCCGGCTCCGACACTGTCTCCGACACCGGTTCCGCAGCCGTTTCCGACGCCGTTTCCGAGGACGGTTCCGACGCCGTTTCCGAGGAGGGTTTCGAGGACGGTTCCGACGTCACTTCCGCCCCAGAGACCTCCTCGGCTCCCGCTCCGGCTCCTGCTCCGACCCCGGCGTCCGCCCTCACATCCGAGCCCGCTCCGGCTCCTGCTCCGACCCCGGCGTCCGCCCTCACATCCGAGCCCGCTCCCGCGTCCGACAACGTTGCCTCCCCCTATCAGCGCTTCACCGCGGCGGTGGCCGGGGCCGCGGTCAGGGTCGCGGTCGAAAGCTGGGCGGCGACCGACTCCCCGCCCACCGGCCGCCAGGGCCCGGCAGAGCTGGCGTTGCGCAATCTGCGGGCCCTGCACGGGTTCGCGTGGGAAGAGAGCCCGGCGGAGGAGCCCTGACCCGCGCCCTCCCACACCCACGCTCACCCCTCCCACGCTCAGCCCTCCCGTGTTCGTCCCTTCCGCACTGCCCCTCCGGTGTTCGTCCCTTCCGCGTTGCCCCTCGCGCGTTCGTCCCTTCCGCGCTGCCCCTTCCGCGCTCGCCTCACCCCCCTCGTGTTCGTTCCTTCCGGGCTAGCCCCTTCCGCGCCCGCCTCTCCCGGACGTACTCCCCGTACTTGCCGCTCGACTCAGTCGCCCACCCAACTCACGTACGCAATCAACCAGTTCCGGCGGCCCCTGGACCGAGAACTCGCAGCCCAGCGTCGCCAGCCGCATCGCCACCCACTCCACCGGGTTGCTGGTCGTCCCCCGTAGCCGGCACCCGCCCTCGCCGTCGGTGCCCGCCGTCGGGTTCGTGACCGGCGTGCCCAGCCATGTCGGCAGGCGGGCCGTCACGAACTCCGTCGGCGCCTCGAGCATGACGTCGAGTTCGTACTCGTAGGCGTCCGGGCGCAGTTGGATGGACCGCCGGAGGTATTCCGCCGCGCTCCCCGTCGGCAGCTCGCGTGGCGTGAAGCGGGCCCCGGTCGCGAACGGGTCCTCGACCCGGTCCACCCGGAAGGTCCGCCAGTCCTCGCGGTCGAGGTCGTACGCCACGAGGTACCACCGCCGGTCCGTGGACACGAGCCGGTAGGGCTCGGTCAGGCGGCGCGACTCGGTGCCGTCCTTCGCGCGGTAGGCGAACCGCAGCCGCTCCTGCCCGGCCACCGTCGAGGCGATGACGGTCAGCGTCTCAGGTGTGATGCTCGCGCCGTCCCCGCTGGTCAGTGGTGTGGTCGCGGCCTGGAGGGTGGAGACGCGGTGGCGCAGCCGGGCCGGCAGCACCTGCTCCAGCTTGGCCAGGGCCCGGACGGACGCCTCGTCGACGCCCTCCAGCGCGTGTCCCGCCCCCGCCCGCAGCCCGACGGCGATCGCCACCGCCTCCTCGTCGTCGAGCACCAGCGGCGGCATGGCCTTGCCCGCGACCAGCCGGTACCCACCGTCCGAACCCAGGGTCGCCTGCACGGGATATCCCAGCTCACGCAGTCGGTCGATGTCCCGTCGGACCGTGCGGCGGGAGACCCCGAGCCGGTCGGCGAGCTCGCCGCCGGGCCATTCGCGGGGCGTCTGGAGGAGCGAGAGGAGCTGGAGCAGCCGAGCCGGAGTGTCCGTCGTCATGCATCCGAGGATGCCGCAGAACTAGGACACGATCTGACCTAGTTCAGTCCTACTGTCCTACCATGACCTCCACGGAGACCTCCCTCGAGACCTCGCCCGAGTCCTCGCCCGACCCTCGAACGGCCCAGGCGGCGCCGGGTGACCGTCGCCGCTGGTTGGCGCTCGCCATCGTGATGACCGCGGCCTTCATGGACCTCGTCGACGTCACGATCGTCAACATCGCCATCCCCTCCATCCAGGAGGACGCGGGCGCCTCCTGGAGCCAGATCCAGTGGATCACCGCCGGTTACGCGCTCGCCTTCGCCGCCGGGCTCATCACCGGCGGCCGGCTCGGCGACATCCACGGCCGCAAGCGGCTGTTCCTCCTCGGCATCGGTGGCTTCACCCTCGCCTCCGCGCTGTGCGGCTTCGCCGCGAACCCGGAGATGCTGGTCGCCTCCCGCATCCTCCAGGGCGCCATGGCGGCGATGATGGTGCCGCAGGTGCTGTCGATCGTGCACGCCACCTTCCCGGCGCACGAGCGGGGGAAGGTCTTCGGGCTCTTCGGTGCGATCGTGGGGCTGGGCGCCGTCTCCGGGCCGCTGCTCGGCGCGCTGCTGACGGAGTGGAACCTGTTCGGTCTGGAGTGGCGGCCGATCTTCCTCATCAACCTGCCGGTCGGCATCGCGGGACTGATCCTCGGCAGCCGCTTCATCACGGAGTCCAAGGCGCCGAAGGCGCTGAAGCTGGACGTCGTCGGCGTCCTCCTGGTCACCCTCGGCCTGCTCATGCTGCTCTACCCGCTCACCCGTGGCCGCGAGCTGGACTGGCCGGTGTGGGGGTACGTGTCGATGGCCGGCTCGATCGGTGTCTTCGGGGCGCTCGTCGCGTACGAGCGGCGCAAAGGCGCGCGGGACGGCTCGCCGCTGATCGAGCTCTCCCTCTTCCGGGTGCGCAGCTTCGCGGCGGGCGTCGCCGTGCAGACCGTCTTCGGGGTCGGCCTCGGCGTGTTCTTCCTGGTCTGGACGCTGTACATGCAGACCGGCCTGGGGTGGAGCCCGCTGCGGGCGGGTCTGACCGGGGTGCCGTTCTCGCTCGCCGTCTCGACGGCCGCCGGGCTGTCCGTGCAGAAGCTGGTCCCCCGCTTCGGGCGCAAGGTGCTGCAGACGGGCGCCCTGACCATGGCCATCGGCGTACTCCTCTACATCTGGGAGTCCGCGCGGTACGGCCTCGGCATCGCCCCGTGGCAGATGGCGCTTCCGCTGGTCGTGATGGGCGTCGGCATGGGGCTGATCGTCGCCCCGCTGACGGACGCGGTGCTGTCGGACGTGCCGCGCGAGCACGCGGGTTCGGCGTCCGGGCTGATCAACACGGTCCAGCAGATGGGCAACGCGCTCGGGCTCGGTCTGGTCGCGGTCGTCTTCTTCGGTCGGATCGGCGACCGGCTGACCCCGGCCGAGGTGGGCCCCGCCTTCGTGAACGCCTTCGAGCACGCCCTGGGTTGGGTGGCCCTGGTGATGTTCGCGATCTTCCTGCTGATGTTCGCCCTGCCGAAGCGGCCGGCGCAGCACCTGGAGGGCGCAGCCGAGGACGCCCCGGAGGCGGCCCCCTCCGGGGACGACCGGGAGCGCGAGCTCGCCGCCTGAGCCGGCGTTCCCGCGCGAGGGGCCCGTCACCTGATCGGTGACGGGCCCCTCGCGTATGCCCTGGCGCAAGGGCGCAAGGGCGCAAGGGCGCAAGGGCGCAAGGGCGCAAGGGCGCAAGGGCGCAAGGGCGCAAGGGCGCAAGGGAGGTAGGGAGGTAGAGGGGGGTGGGGAGGGAGGGGGGCAAGGAGGGTGAAAGTCCGTTCATGCCCGGATCACGTCCGAACCTGTTTACTTTCCCGAAATCCGGGCGTAGCCTCCGAGGCGAAACCACAAGTTCGGGCATAAACCTGGTAGCGGTCGGAGGAGAACGGACATGTACGCAC
Organism: Streptomyces sp. NPDC060002; assembly: GCF_042737245.1. Classification (NCBI taxonomy): domain Bacteria; kingdom Bacillati; phylum Actinomycetota; class Actinomycetes; order Kitasatosporales; family Streptomycetaceae; genus Streptomyces; species Streptomyces sp. NPDC060002. The sequence goes on along the minus strand of NZ_JBHWUW010000004.1, from coordinate 18,691 downwards.
CGGAGCGGCAGCAGGAGATCCTGCGGCTCGCCCGTGACGGCGGCCGGGTGGACGTCCTGTCGCTGGCCGAGGAGTTCCAGGTCACGGCAGAGACGATCCGCCGCGATCTGAAGGCCCTCGACCGGGCCGGCCTGGTGCGCCGCGTGCACGGCGGCGCCATTCCGGCCGGACGCCTCGACTTCGAACCGGACCTCGCCGAACGCGAAGGCACCTCCGCCGACGAGAAGGACCGCATCGCCAAGGCGGCCCTCACGGAACTGCCCACCGAGGGCACGATGATCCTCGACGCCGGCACCACGGTCGCCCGCCTGGCCGCCGCCCTCCCGCTGGAGGCCTCGCTCACCGTCGTCACGCACAGCCTGCCCATCGCGGCCCGCCTCGCGGACCACCCGGGCATGCAACTGCACCTCGTCGGGGGGCGCGTACGGCACCGTACGCGCGCCGCCGTGGACGCGTGGGCGCTGCGCGCGTACGGCGAGATCCGCGCCGACGTCCTGTTCGTCGCCGCCAACGGGTTCTCCGCCGAGCACGGGCTGACCACCCCCGACCTCGCCGAGGCCGCGGTGAAGCGGGCGGCCGTCGCCGCCGCACGCCGCGTGGTGCTGCTCGCCGACTCCGCCAAACACGGTCAGGAGCACTTCGCCCGCTTCGGCGACCTGAGCGACGTGGACCTGCTGATCACCGACAGCGGGCTGAGCCCCGACGACGCGGCCGCCATCGAGCGCGGCGGCACGGAAGTAGTACGCGCATGATCCTCACCGTCACCCCCAACCCCTCCCTGGACCGCACCTACGAGGTCCCGTCCCTCGACCGTGGCGAGGTCATCCGCGCCACCGGCGAGCGGATGGACCCGGGCGGCAAGGGCGTGAACGTCTCGCGCGCCGTCGCTGCCGCCGGACGGCGCACGGTCGCCGTCCTGCCCCTGGGTGGTGCGCCGGGCGCACTCGTCGCCGACCTGCTCGACGCGCAGGGCATCGAGGTCGCGCCGGTCCCGGTCGCCGGAGCCACCCGCTCGAACATCGCGCTCGCGGAGTCGGACGGCGTCCTGACGAAGATCAACGCACCCGGCCCCGAGCTGTCCCCGGAGGAACAGGAGCTGCTCCTGGAGACGGTCCGCGAGCAGTCCCGCGACGCCGACTGGATCGCCTGCTGCGGAAGCCTGCCCCGGGGGCTCTCGCCCTCCTGGTACGCCGACGTGGTCGCGCGGGCGCACGCCGGGGGCGCACGTATCGCCCTGGACACCTCGGGGCGTGCGCTCCTGGAGGCGCTGCGGGAGCGGCCCGACGTGGTGAAGCCGAACGCCGAGGAGCTCGCGGAGGCCGTCGGGCGCCCCCTGGCCACCGTGGGTGACGCGGTCAAGGCGGCCGAGGAACTGCGCGGCATGGGCGCCGGTGCCGTGCTCGCGAGCCTGGGCGCCGACGGACAGCTGCTCGTGGAGGACACGGGTACCTGGTTCGCGAGCGCCCGCGTCGACGTCGTACGCAGCAATGTGGGAGCGGGCGACTCCTCCCTCGCCGGTTTCCTCGTCGCGGGAGGCAGCGGCCCCGCGGCGCTCGCCTCCGCCGTCGCGCACGGAGCGGCGGCGGTCCAGCTGCCCGGCAGCGTGATGCCTACCCCCGGCGACCTGGACCCGGCGGCGGTGACGGTCACGGCGCAGGTGCCGGTGGACCGTGAACTGAAGGAGCCGGTGTCATGACGACAATCCCCACGGTGTCCGTACCGACGACGGCCCCTGCACAGTCCGTGCCGACGACGGCCCCTGCACAGTCCGTACCGACGACGGCCCCTGCACAGTCCGTGCCGACGACGACTCCCGCGCCGTCCGTGGCGACGACGACTCCCGCGCCGTCCGTGGCGACGACGAGTGCGGCGTCTCCTGTGCCGACGACGACTCCCGCGTTCTCCGTGTCCCCCGGCGAACCGGTCATCGAACGGCGAAGTTCCTCATTACTCGCCGCCCGACATGGTCGGCAGGGCCGCCTGAGCCGCCCCGTCGATCAGGGGAGGCATGGTCCGAACCGGCCTGCCACCCCGGGGAGGCGGGGTCTCCCCGGCCCCGCTTCCGCCTCCCTCACCTCCCCCCAGTGCACCGCCGTAGCAACCCCCGTCCCCGTCCCCACCCTCGCCCACCACCCCACGTCCCGGGCGACACGCGTGCGAAGGAGCCCGCGATGAGCGACATGATCACCGCGGACCTGGTCGATCTCGACCTGTCCGTCGAAACAAAGGAAGCGGCGGCGCGATCCCTCGCCGAGCGCATGGTGGCCCTGGGCCGGGTGACCGACCTGGAGGGCTTCCTCGCCGACGTGGCCGCCCGTGAGGCCCAGATGCCCACCGGCCTCGACGGCGGCATCGGCATCCCGCACTGCCGCAGCGCCCACGTCACCGAACCGACGCTCGCCTTCGGACGCAGCGCCGCAGGCATCGACTTCGGCGCCCCCGACGGCCCCGCCGACCTGATCTTCCTGATCGCCGCCCCCGCCGGCGCGGACGACGCCCATCTGACGATCCTGTCGTCGCTCGCCCGGCAGCTGATGAACGCCGAGTTCACCGACGCGCTGCGCTCGGCAGGCGACGCGGCAGCCGCGGCGGCACTGATCCGCGGCGACGCGACCCCGGACGCCGACGCCCCGGGCGCTGAAGTCCCGGCCGCTGAAGTCCCGGCGGCCGACGCCTCGGTCGCCGAGGCCGAGGGCACTTCCACAGACTCCGTGTCGGCGTCGGCGGCGGCCTCCGCCGACGCCGACACGGCCACCGGCGACGACACGGACGCCGAGGCCGCGCGCCCCTTCCGGATCGTCGCCGTCACCTCCTGCCCGACCGGCATCGCCCACACCTACATGGCGGCCGAGTCCCTGGAGAACGCGGGCCGCGAGGCGGGCGTCGAACTGGTCGTCGAGACGCAGGGCTCGGCCGGCTTCACCCGGCTCGACCCGGCCGCCATCGCCGCGGCGGACGGCGTGATCTTCGCCCACGACGTCCCCGTACGCGACAAGGACCGCTTCGCGGGCAAGCCCACCGTGGACGTCGGCGTGAAGGCGGGCATCAACCGGCCCGCCGCACTCATCACCGAGGTGCGCGGGAAAGCGGCGCGCGGCGAGGTGAGCGCCTCGGCCAAGGGCGGGACGCCGGTCGAGCGGACCGGCGAGTCCGGTGACAGCTACGGCACCAAACTGCGCAAGTGGCTGATGACGGGCGTCAGCTACATGGTCCCGTTCGTCGCCGCGGGCGGTCTGCTGATCGCTCTCGGGTTCGCGATCGGCGGCTGGGAGATCAACAAGGCGCCCTCGGTCATGGAGCACTTCTCCTGGACCCAGGTCGACAGCTGGGGCGCCCTGCTGTTCCAGATCGGCGGGGTCGCCTTCGGCTTCCTCATCCCGGTCCTGGCCGGCTACATCGCGTACGGCATGGCGGACCGGCCCGGTCTCGTGCCCGGCTTCGTCGGCGGCATGATCGCCTCCAACATCGCGGCCGGCTTCCTCGGCGGCCTGGTCGCCGGTCTGCTGGCGGGTGGCATCGTCCTCGCGATCCAGCGGATCAAGATTCCGCCGGTGCTGCGCGGCATCATGCCGGTGGTGGTGATCCCGCTGATCTCCTCGCTGATCGTCGGCTTCCTGATGTTCGTCGTGATCGGCAAGCCCATCGCCGAGGCCCAGAAGGGCATGACGGACTGGCTGGCCGGTCTCTCCGGCACCAACGCCGTCCTGCTGGGCGTGCTGCTCGGCCTGATGATGTGCTTCGACCTCGGCGGCCCCGTCAACAAGGTCGCGTACGCCTTCGCCACGGCCGGCATCGCCGTCCAGGACCCCAGCGACTCCGCGATGAAGGTCATGGCCGCCGTGATGGCCGCGGGCATGGTCCCGCCGCTGGGCATGGCGCTCGCGACCACCGTCCGCAAGAAGCTCTTCACCCCGACCGAGCGCGAGAACGGCAAGGCCGCCTGGGTCCTGGGCGCCTCCTTCATCTCCGAGGGCGCGATCCCGTTCGCCGCGGCCGACCCGCTGCGCGTCATCCCGGCCTCGATGGCGGGCGGCGCGGTCACCGGCGCCCTGTCGATGGCCTTCGGCGCCACGCTCCGCGCCCCGCACGGAGGCATCTTCGTGGTCCCGCTGATCGGCAACCCGTTCCTGTACCTGGTCGCCATCGCGGCGGGCGTGGGCGTGACGACGGCCCTGGTCATCGTCCTCAAGGGCCTGCGCAAGCCGGTCCCCGGCGCCGTCGAGCCCGGGACGACGGAGGAGTCCACGGCCGCCGCGGCGGCGGAGGCGAAGCAGCCGGTGGCCGCATAGCCTGCGCGACAGCCGCGGGCGGCTCTTGCCGCGGCTGTCTGCCACAGGTCGTGGCTACTGGTGACCATCTGCGGTGATTCATGGATCTCCGCACCGAACAGCCCTATCGCGCGGTCTGAGCGATCTGCGTGATCTGTGTGGCCTGCGAGATACGTCACGGTCCGGGACATAGGTCCCGGACCGTGGTGTCTACTGGGCGGTATGCCCGTGCATCTCACGTTCCCTCAGCTGGCGGCCCTGACGGTCCTCGCCGTGGCCTCCATCGCCTGGCTGGTCTTCGTGTCCCGCATCCTGCGGCGCAGCCGCTCGGGCAGCGGGGCCCACGCAGTGCTCCCCGCCCCGCCGGTGCTCCCCGCCCTTCCGTGCCAGCGGCAGTCCGGTCCCGGCCGGGAGGCCGTCGAATTGACCCCGGCGGAGAGGGACACCTTCGCCGGCCTCGTACGACAGCTCGGCGAGGGCCGCTGACCGATGGCTCGGCAGGCACCCCCGACGGCTCAGGAGACCTGCGCCGCCCGGCGTTCCATCGCGTCCCGGGCCGCGGCCTCGGAGACGTACACCTCGCACATGTGCCGCCCGTCGGGCGTCGCCGTGTGCTCGACCTCCCACAGGGAGATCTCCCGGCCGTCCCGCAGCAGGAACGCGTGCTCGTAGAGCGAGTAGCCCAGTCCGATCCGGCCCGCGCGACAGGGGCGCCCGAAGGCCTGGGTGATCTGGTGCGCGAACGCCGACTTCAGCAGCGCGGCCGTGTCCGCGTCCGGCCGGTCGGGGTTCTCGGCACGACGCAGCAGTCTGCGCGCGTGGTCCGCCGAGTCGTCCGGCACGTACACGTGCCGGGGCCCCGGGACCGGCGACAGCTGTACCAGCACCGGCAGTTCGAAGTCCGGGGTGTCCGACGGCAGGGGCAGCCGGGCCGTGGCGGCGCGCAGCTCCTCCTCGTCGACGTACACCTCGTGCTGCGGCTCGCTGCCCGGCGCGGTGTTGTGCACGAGCTCCCACAGCGTGAGCGCGCAGCCGTCGGCCAGCAACCAGGTGTGCCGGTACGTCTCCCGGTGCAGGCCCGCGCTGTGGTGCGCGGAGTGCAGGGAGCTGTCGTGCGCGAGCGCGCAGTCGAGCCGCCGCAGCGCTTCGTCTGGCAGCTCGAACGAGTTCAGGGCGCGACCGAGCAGTCGCGCGAGGTGCTCCTCCGGAGACTCGGGCGACTCGGCTGGTTCGTACGCTGTTGTCTCGTACGGAACGCTCAAGGTTTCTCCCGGCGTTGCTGCATGTCACCTTGTGGGTGCATACCGTAGCCCCTCGGCCGGACATCATGTCCGGGAACCGAGAAAACGTACGCCGTGAAAACGCCGGGGCCGCGCGGAAAATTCCCGCACGGCCCGACGGTCCATCAGAAATCGCCGGTCAGAGGGCGTCTCCGGCGATCACGCGGTGCTCCCCGCGGTCCACTCGGCCCAGGACATGTTCCACCCGTTGAGTCCGTTGTCCGGCGACACCGTCTTGTCGGGGGAGTTCTTGACGATCACCACATCGCCGATCAGCGAGTTGTCGTAGAACCACTTGGCGGGCGTGTCACCCTGCGCGCCCTGCGCGTCCGCGAGCCCCACGCAGCCGTGACTGGTGCCGGTACGGCCGAAGGGCGGATTGCCCCTGCTGTACCAGTAGTTGCCGTGGATGAAGGTGCCGGACTGCGTCAGGCGCATCGCGTGCGGCACGTCCGGGATGTCGTACTCGCCGCCCAGGCCCACCGTCTGGCTGTTCATGCGCGTCTGCGTGAACTTCTCGGAGATCACCATCTGTCCGTTGTACGTGGTGTGCTCCGGGCTGCCCGACGAGATCGGGACCGACTTCAGGGTCTGTCCGTCCCGCACCACCGTCATGGTCTGCGTGTTCACGTCGACCGTGGAGACCTGCGACCGCCCGATGGTGAAGGTGACCGTCTTCTTCTGGACCCCGAAGGCGCCGTTGGCGCCCTCGACCCCGTCCAGGTCGATCTTCATCGTCACCTTGGAGCCGGCCTTCCAGTACTCCTCGGGACGGAAGTCGAGCCGCTGTGCCCCGAACCAGTGCCCGACCACCTGCTGGCCGCTGCTGGAGCTGACCGTGATGTGCGACTGCACGGCCTTCGTGTCGCTGATGGCCTTGTCGAAGGTGAACGACACCGGCATTCCGACGCCGACCGTGGTGCCGTTGTCCGGCGTGTAGGTCCCTATGAAGCTGTTGGCCGAAGAGACGGTGGTGAAGATGGAGTTGGCGGCGGCCGTCTTGCCGCTCGCGTCCTTCGCGGTCGCCGATATCTGGTACTTCGTCCCGCGCTCCAGCTGCTCCTTCGGCTTCCAGGTGCTGCCGTCGGCGGACAAGGAGCCCTCGACGGCCTGCCCCGAGCCGGCCACCGTCATCTTCACCTCGGTGAGCCGGCCGTCGCTCACCTTCACACCGGTCGCGTTGATCGACGCGCTCGTCGAGCCGTCCTTCGCCGAGATGACGATCTTCGCCGTGGACGTCTTGACGCTGCTCTTGCCGCCCTTGGCGTCCCCGTCCTTGTCCTTGGCATTGGCGCTGCCCCCGCAGGCGGTCAGGGTCAGGGCACCGACCACCAGGACGGCACAGGCTCCGACCGCGCGCCGCACTGCTATGTCCGCCGTTGTCACGGGCTGCTCCAGCTTCGTGTGATGTGAGTGATCCGCTCAGCTACGTGGAGAAGGAGGGATCCGGCGGCCGGTGAGGTTCCGTCCGGTCGCCGTTGGCACCATCACGTGACGGAACCGGGACAATCGCCGTCCCGGCCCGCGGGGTCACCGGCTCCCGTACAACTCCTCGTACGACGGCCACGATCCGCCCGGCCCGGCCACCGACTCGGCGGCGCGCACGGCCCGTACGATCGCGCGCGTCACCACGTCCGCGCCCGCCGCGAGGATGTCGTTCAGCGCGAGCGGGTGGTCGGGGTCGAGCGGGCGCGCGCCCGTCGCCAGCGTGAAGACGGTGTCCCCGTCGTTGAGCAGATGCACCGGACGCACGGCCCGCGCGATTCCGTCGTGCGCCGTGCCCGCCAGCTTCTGCGCCTGTGCCTTCGTCAGGTCCGCGTCGGTGGCGACCACCGCGAGCGTGGTGTTGAGCAGGGGAGACGCGTTCTTCGCCGTGATCTCGGCGAGACGCCGGCGCGCGGTGGCGTGCACGCGAGCCTCCGGGTACTCCGCACGCCCCTGGAACAACTCCCCGTACAGCACGCCCGTCTCCGGATCCGTCACCGACCCCGCCGCGTTGGCCACCACCAGCGCGGCCACCGTGACCCCCGAGCCGAGGAGCACGCTCGCGCTGCCGACCCCGCCCTTCATCGGCCCGACAGCGGCGCCCGTCCCCGCGCCCACGCACCCCTCCCGCACCCGGGCCCCCGAAGCGCTCGCCGCGGCCTCCTGCACGGCGGCCCGGCCGGTGGCAGCGTCCGGACGGGCCCGGAAGTCACCACCCCGCGCCAGGTCGAAGACGCAGGCGGCGGGCACCACCGGCACGACGTGCGTCGGGTCCGTGCCGACGAGAATCCCGCGCCCCTGCTCCTCCAGCCACGCCATCACGCCGGACGCCGCGTCGAGCCCGTAGGCGCTGCCGCCGGTCAGTACGATCGCCTCGACCCGCTGCACCACATTGCGCGGATCGAGGGCGTCGGTCTCCTTCGTGCCGGGACCACCACCGCGCACGTCCACGGCGGCCACGGCACCACCCTCCGGTGCGAGGACGACCGTGGTGCCGGTGAGCCAACCGTCGCCGGTCCGCGTGGCGTGTCCCACGCGTACGCCGGCGACGTCCGTCAGAGCGTCAACTGTCATGGGGATCAGTCTCGCCCGGCCGGCGTCGTGCGCGGCGCTGTCACGCCCCGTCACATCACCGCGCTCGAAGCTCGCGCGGGGCTCTCCCGTGACTCCTGCGCGACCCTGCGTGCCGTCAGGGTCGTCCCGGTCGCCACCGCCAGCGCCGACACCAGGCCGGCCGTGAGGACCGCCCACTCGCCGAGGAAGGTGCCGCAGATCACCAGCAGAGCGGCGACGGGCAGCACCAGTTGCTGGGCCAGGCCCACCTTGAAGTGGCGTGCGTGCAGGACCCAGACCGTCAGCAGGTACAGCGCCGTCGGCAGGGTGACGGCGGCCGACGCGGCGAGCGTCGAGATATGGGCCTCGCCGACCGCCTGCTCGACCGCCACCTCCAGACCCGCTCCGATCGCGGCGGCCGAGGCGAAGACGACGTAGTGCCCGTAGCCCCACAGAAACGCCTGCCTGCTGGAGCGCAGATGCCCATGGATGGGCACCACGAAGTAGATCCACCAGGCGGCGAAGACGATCAGCAGCCCACCCACCGCGATCGGCAGCAGCTCGCCCAGCGCGTCGTTCTCGTCGATGCCGGACTTCACGGCGACCGTCGCCGCCGCGATCGTCTCGCCCAGCACGATGATCGTGAACAGGCCGTAGCGCTCGGCGATGTGATGCGGATGCCAGGACGTCGGATGGTCCTTCTCCGCGTAGATCGGCACGCACATCTCCAGCGGCGCCATCACCAGGAACAGCCACGCCCTGCCGCCCTCGGGCAGGATCAGCAGCCCCAGCCAGCCGACCTGGCAGATCAGCACGCCCGCCGCGTACCGCAGCGCCATCGTCCGCTCCGCGCCCTCGGCGGACCACGCGACGCGCAGCCACTGCGAGCTCAACGCGAACCTCATGATCGCGTAGCCCAACCAGACGGCCACGAACTCGTGGTCCTCGAACGCCCGCGAGATGCCTGCCGCCAGCACCAGGACCCCGGCGATCTGCACCAGCGTGACGATCCGGTACAGGACGTCGTCGTTGTCGTACGCCGACGCGAACCAGGTGAAGTTCATCCACGCCCACCAGATGGCGAAGAAGACCATCGCGTAGTTGAGGATTCCCTCGCCCGCGTGAGAATCCGCCACGGCGTGCACCAGTTGGATGCCCGCCTGGGCGATGGCCACGACGAAGCACAGGTCGAAGAAGAGCTCGAGCGGCGAGGCGACCCGGTGCGTCTCGCCCCGTCCGCGCGCAGTCAGACTGCGCAGCGGCTTCAAGCGGGTGGGCGCCGGGGAGATGAGGGTCCCGGGGGGAGGGGGAGAGGCCGATGGGGGCGTACTGGACGTCATGGGTACCAGCACAACAGACAATCGGCGGAAAATCTTGTGCGGAATCCGCGGGCCCACGGGGTGCGAGGTCGGCGGTCCGACCCTGACCCGAGCGGGTGCCGGGGCCGTACTCTGGAGGGATGAGCACCCCCTCCGCCTCCGAGCCGCGCGACCCGAAGGCCGCGCTGATCTTCGACGACCCGCTGGACCGGCAGTCCTCGGACGACACCGACCGCGGTTGGGGCGAGCGGCCGTCACCCGAGGGCGACAGCGCCGCCGACCTGAAGCGCTTCCTCGACGAGAAGCCGCCCCACCACGTCTGAACCCGACGGGCCGGTACGGTCCGGCAGGCCCGGGAGCCCTGACGGAACACCGCCCGCAGGGCCCCGTCGAGCGCTGCTACCGCTGGCTGTGCCCCATGCCCCGCTGGGCGACCAGCGCGTCGCGGATCTCCTTGAGCACCTCCAGCTCGGTCACCTCGATGATCTCCTGCGTGCCCTCCTTGGCCTTCCTGCGGGCCTCCACCTTCGCCAGGTACTTCGACATGGGCAGGACCATCAGGAAGTACACGACAGCAGCGGTGATCACGAAGGTGAGGGTCGCGCCGAGGACGGACCCCCACAGGATCCAGACGCCCGTCGCGCTGTCCCCCGTATTGGTGCAGGGGCCCTTCAGGCAGGAGCTGTAGCTGTCCAGGTTTTTGGTGCCGACCGCTCCGATGAGCGGGTTGATGATTCCCTTCACCACCGAGTTGACGATGTTCGTGAAGGCCGCGCCGATCACCACCGCGACTGCCAGATCGACGACGTTGCCACGCATCAGGAAGGCCTTGAAGCCCTGCAGGACGCTTGCCTTCTTTTCGCTCACCTCGGGGACACTCCTCGCATGTACAGGTTGTGGAACAATCAGCTCCGCAACCTACGTCAACGCCATGCGGGCGTGTCCAATTCGGCCCCTCGGACGAGGGACCTGACCTCACCACAGGGTCACCGCCAGCCGAGCCGTCGCACTGGCCCCCGCCAGGCGCGCGGCGGTGGACCGGGACACCGACAGGACGACCAGCGCCCCCTCCTCAGCCGTGCCGGCAGCGGTGTCCAGCGGCTCCGGCACCTTCGTCACCAGTGCCCCGCGCGCGACCACTTGGGCGTCGCGGCCCGCGCCGTCCACGCCGCCCAGCATCGTCGGCTCGGCGGCGATGACATCGACACGGTCACCAGGGCGCAGCAGCCGGACCGTGGCCGCGTCGGAGATCCGTACCGGCACCGTCACCTTCTCCCCGGCGCGAGGGCCGTGCGCAGGGGCGCGTAGCGGCACATGAGCGCGGGGGTGCGAGCTCCCGCGCGCGTCCGTGCGCGCAGTTCCGCCGGGATGTCCGTGGGCCGGATCCTCGTACCGGGGGCCGGACGCCACGAGCGCGGCGGCGGTGATGGCGAGGCCCAGGGCGAGGGCCCGCCGCCGGCTCCGTACGAACCGCCCCAGCCGGTACCGCCCGCCGCGGACCCGCACGGGAGCGAAGGGCGGCACCTCGCAGGTGGCCGGAGCATCCGCGCCGGGTGGGCGCGCCGTGAAGGGAAGAGGGGACGGAGCGGGCGGAGGGAGCGGAGGGGGAGAAGCGGGAGAAGGGGGAGGGGCGAGGGAGTCGGACACGGGATCACCACCTGCGAGGAGGAACGGGTTTGCGAAGCCACGATGAGCCTTCGCGCCGCCGCTCGCCCGAGCCGGTGGACCACCGCCCGGTTGTGGACAACTTCCTCACCCGAAGGAGGACTTCCGCACCCGAGGCCCCTCTTCGGCCTCTTCCCCTACGCCCGCTACGGCAGCTCGAACCCCGGATCCAGGCCGCCCAGCGCGTTGGCGCACAGACAGTCCCGCTCCCCGTCGGAGGGCAGTGCGGCCACCGCGTCGAACAGCACGCCCCGCAGCCGGTCCACGTTCGCCGCGAACACCCGCAGCACCTCCCCGTGCGACACGCCCCCACCGCTTTCGGCGCCCGCGTCCAGATCGGTGACCAGGTTCAACGAGGTGTAGCAGAGCTCGAGTTCACGGGCGAGAGCGGCCTCCGGATGGCCCGTCATGCCCACCACCGACCAGCCCTGCGCCTGGTGCCACAACGATTCGGCACGGGTCGAGAACCGTGGCCCATCGATCACGACCAGCGTCCCGCCGTTCACCGGTTTCCACTCCTGGCCGCGCGCCGCCTTCAGGGCCGCCGAGCGGCCAGCGGGACAGTAGGGGTCCGCCAGGGACACGTGAACCACGTTGGGCACCGTGTCGTCGGGGAGGGGCAGCCCGTCGAAGTACGTTCCGATCCGTGACTTCGTGCGGTCGACCAGCTGATCCGGCACGAGCAGCGTGCCGGGCCCGTACTCCGGGCGCAGGCCGCCCACCGCGCACGGACCGAGGACCTGGCGCACCCCGACCGAACGCAGCGCCCACAGGTTGGCCCGGTAGTTGATCCGGTGGGGCGGCAGATGGTGTCCGCGTCCGTGCCGGGGCAGGAAGGCGACTCGCCGGCCGGCGATCTCGCCGAGGAAGAGGGAGTCGCTGGGCGGTCCGTAGGGGGTGTCGACCTGGAGCTCTGTCACCTGGTCGAGGAACGAGTAGAAGCCGGATCCGCCGATCACACCGATCTCTGCGTTCGCCTTGTTCGCCATGCGCCGCACCCTAACCGGCCCGGGAAACGCCGAAGACCCCGTCGTCGTACGACGACAGGGTCCTGTTGAGCGAGCCTTACGCGGCTGAGCTGCTGCCGGTCGAGGTGCCGGTGCTCGACGACTTCGAGTCCGAGGCCGAGGACGACGACGTCGACGACTTCGAGTCGGATCCGGACGTCGACGACTTCGAGGACGACGCCGGCGAGCTGCTCGACGAGGAGCCGCGGCTGTCGTTGCGGTAGAAGCCGGCGCCCTTGAAGACGATACCGACGGCGGAGAACACCTTCTTGAGGCGGCCACCGCAGTTGGGGCACTCGGTCAGGGCATCGTCGGTGAACTTCTGCACCGCCTCGAGGCCCTCGCCGCACTCGGTGCACTGGTACTGGTAGGTCGGCACTGTCTTCCTCCTGGCACTCTCACTCAGTGAGTGCTAACGACGGTCTATCTTGACGTATTCCGGAGGATCAGTCCACTGTCACCGGCACGCGGTGACCGACGCCACGTGCGACGGTACGCGCGCGAGAGCGCGTCTCCAGCCGTGAACGCAGCGCCAGCAGGGTCACCAGGGCCAGCACAGTGCCCCCCATGGGGACCAGGAAACCGGCGCCGCCCCAGAAGTGGTCCTCCAACTGTCCGGCGATCGTGACGGCGGCCGCCTGCCCGAGCGCGACCGCGCCCGTCAGCCAGGTGAACGCCTCGGTGCGGGCGCCGGCCGCGACCAGATCCTCGACCAGCGTGTAGCCGGTGATCAGCGCGGGCGCGATGCACATCCCGACCAGGAGGCCCAGGCCCGCCAGGACGAGCACCGAGTGCGCCGCCCACAGGCCGGAGGCGACGAGCGCCAGCGCGGCGTAGGCGACGACCAGGCGCCGCCGCGGGGCGACCTTCCAGGCGACGGCGCCGCAGACCAGGCCGGACAGCATGTTGCCCGCGGCGAAGGTGCCGTACAGGACGCCGTTCAGGCCGGGCTCGCCGATGGACTCGGTGAACGCGGCCAGCGAGACCTGCATGCCGCCGAAGACGGTGCCGATGCCCAGGAAGGCCACGATCAGCACGCGCACACCGGGGACGCGCAGAGCCGAGGCGTGCTCCACGCGCGCGTGCCCGGCGACGGCGACCTGGGGTTGCGTGCTCTTGCGCGCGGCGAACAGCAGACCGCCGAGCAGGGTCAGCGCGGCCTCGGTGACCAGGCCGGCGGCCGGGTTCACGGCGGTGCACAGGGCAGTCGCCAGCAGTGGGCCGAAGACGAAGGTGAGCTCGTCGGTGACGGACTCGAAGGCCGCCGCGGTGGGCATCAGGGGTGAGCCCTTCAGCCGCGCGCCCCAGCGGGCCCGCACCATGGGCCCGACCTGCGGTACCGAGGCGCCCGTGGGCACGGCCGCCGCGAACACCGTCCACAGGGGTGCGTGGCTCAGGGCGAGCACGGTGAGGGTGACGCCCGACAGCGTGTGCAGGAGCACGCCGGGGATCAGCACCGCGCGCTGCCCGTAGCGGTCGGCGAGCCGCCCGCTGTAGGGCGCGCACAGCGCCATGGAGACACCGGTGACGGCCGCGGCGGCACCGGCCGCGCCGTACGAGCCGGTGGTGTGCTGCACGAGCAGCACGATGGAGATGGTGAGCATCGCGAACGGCTGGCGGGCCGCGAAGCCGGGCAGCAGGAACGTCCAGGCGCCGCGGGTGCGCAGCAGCTGCCCGTATCCCGGGCGGGAGGAGGCCGACGAATCCTTCGACGGCTCGGTGGTGACCGTGGATGCCACGGCCCGTGCCTTTCTGCCGCCTGGTAGCGCGACCCCGTCCGGTGGGCGGGGGCGCCGAGAGCTGTCCTCTTGCGCGTGCTGCGGTAGATGCCGGTGCTCGCCGCACGAGGTGTCCCGGCCGCCATACGGTCGCGCCAGCTCTGCGTCAGGCAGAGTTGGTTCGATCAAGGTGTGCCTTCATCGTACAGGGATCAAGACGCGTCATCCCTGTGAAAATGAGCACCATACGGTCGGCCGCCTCCGAATGAAGGGGGTGTGAACGGTGCGAAACATGCACTTAACGCGCACGGTCGCCCGTGCCCAGCCATCCCGCGAGCTTGCCGCCGTGCCCGACGGCGCGCAGTCGCCGTTCCGCCGCGTCGCGGACCGGGTCGGTGGCGACGACGAGGAGTTCGTCGCCGTGTCGCAGCACGGTCGTCGGCAGCGGCACGAACGATGTCCCCTCGCGCACGACGAGGGTGACGGCGGCCCCGGCCGGCAGCCTTAGCTCATTGACTTCGACGCCGTGCATCTTCGACCCCTCGGGGATCGCGACGGACAGCAGGTGCCCGCGCAGCCGCTCCAGGGGCGCCGACTCGACGCCGAGGTCGGCGGCCTCGGGATCACCGCCCAGGCGCAGCTTGCGCGCCAGCCAGGGCAGCGTCGGCCCCTGGATCAGGGTGTAGACGACGACCAGGACGAAGACGATGTTGAAGATGCGACGGCTGCCGTCGACGCCGTTCACCATGGGGATCGTCGCCAGGATGATGGGGACGGCGCCGCGCAGCCCGGCCCAGGACATCAGCGTCTGCTCCTGCCAGGGCACCCGGAAGGGCGTCAGGCACAGCACGATGCTGAGCGGTCGGGCCACCATGGTCAGCACCAGGCCGATGACGAGCGCCGGCAGCACGTCGTCGCCCAGCTCGTGCGGGGTCACCAGGAGACCGAGCAGCACGAACATGCCGATCTGGGCGATCCAGCCGAGGCCGTCGGCGAACCCGCGGGTGGCGGGCCAGTGCGGCAGTTTCGCGTTGCCCATGACCATCGAGGCGAGATAGACGCCCAGGAAGCCGCTGCCGTGCGCCAGGGAGCCGGCCGCGTACGCGGTGACCGCGATCGCCATGACGGCGATCGGGTAGAGGCCGGAGGCGGGCAGCGCGACGTGCCTGAGGCCCCAGGAGCCCAGCCAGCCGACCGCGAGGCCGATGGCGGCGCCGATGGCCAGTTCCAGCGCTATCTCGCCCAGCAGCACGTACCAGTGCTCGACGGGGCCCGCCGTGGAGAAGGCGACCACCAGGATGACCACCGGGGCGTCGTTGAAGCCGGACTCGGCCTCCAGCGTGCCCGTCACGCGCGAGGGGAGGGGGATCTTGCGCAGGACGGAGAAGACCGCCGCCGCGTCGGTCGAGGACACCACCGCGCCGATGATCAGAGCCTGTCTCCACTCCAGCCCGGTCACGAAGTGTGCGGCTGTGGCGGTGACGCCGACGCTGACCGCGACGCCGGCCAGTGCCAGTGCCGTGGCGGACGGCAGGGCCGGTTCGATCTCCTTCCACTTCGTGCCCAGGCCGCCCTCGGCGAGGATCACGACCAGGGCTGCGTAGCCGATGACCTGGGTCATCTCGGCGTTGTCGAAGTGGATGTTGCCGATGCCGTCCTGGCCCATGAGGACGCCGATGCCCACGTAGACGAGCAGGCTTGGGAGCCCGCTGCGCGAGGAGATCCGGACCGCTGCGACGGCGACGAGCAGGACGAGCGAGCAGACGAGCAGGAGCTGGTTGAGGTGGTGGACAGTCAGCGGCGGTTCCCTTCACCGGCGCGCGCGGCTTGCGCGCGGGCGCACATGTGCTTCGGATACATCGGACACGAAGCCGTGAGCTTCGCGTCCAACTACTTCGTTACCTTACCTAACTCTTGACGATTTCTTGACGCTCGACGAGGGAAGATCGAACATCCCTCCGTACCGGTACCCGACTCCGCGTCAAGTGGCTCAAGGCCCTGCGCCTATGGTTGCTCCAGCACTCCAGGACCGCCTGCCGCTCGCGTTAGGACAGCAAGGACAGCGATGCCCCCCAACACCACCGCCACATCGGGTGACAAGCCCGGCAAGTCCGGCAGGAAAAAGGGGCGCAAAGCCCGTTTGATCGTGCTTGTGCTGGTGCTGGCCATTATCGGAGGCATCGCTTACGGCGCCTACTGGTCCATCAGTACCGTCCGCGCGTCCTTCCCGCAGACCAAGGGTTCGATCACGCTCGAGGGCCTGACCGGGGCCGTCGACGTGAAGCGGGACGGCTACGGCATTCCGCAGATCTACGCGGACTCCGACGAGGACCTGTTCATGGCGCAGGGCTACGTCCAGGCCCAGGACCGGTTCTACGAGATGGACGTGCGCCGGCACATGACCTCCGGGCGGCTGTCGGAGATGTTCGGCAAGAGCCAGGTCGACAACGACGAGTTCCTGCGCACCCTGGGCTGGGACCGCGTCGCCAAGGAGGAGTACGACAGCAAGCTGTCGGCCGACACGAAGAAGTACCTCCAGGCCTACGCCAAGGGGGTCAACGCCTACCTCAAGGGCAAGGACGGCGCCGACATCTCCCTGGAGTACGCGGCTCTGGGGTTCACCAACGACTACAAGCCCACCGAGTGGACCCCGGTCGACTCGGTCTCCTGGCTGAAGGCGATGGCCTGGGACCTGCGCGGCAACATGCAGGACGAGATCGACCGCGCCCTGATGACCAGCCGCCTCGGCCCGGCCCAGATCGCCGAGCTGTACCCGCAGTACCCGTACGACCGTAACCAGGCGATCGTCCAGGACGGTCAGTACGACGAGCTGACCAAGACGTTCGAGCAGGGTGACGGCCAGAGCGACTCCGACGGCAGCTCCACGGGCGACGGCACGGGCACGTCCTCGGACTCGTCCTCGAGCAGTACGGACGGCTCGGCCCTCCAGAGCCAGCTCTCGGGCCTCTACAACGTCCTGGACGACCTGCCCACGGCCGTCGGCGTTAACGGCAACGGCATCGGCTCGAACTCCTGGGTCGTCGGCGGCGACAACACGATCACCGGGAAGCCGCTGCTGGCCAACGACCCGCACCTGTCGGCCTCGCTGCCGTCCGTCTGGTACCAGATGGGCCTGCACTGCCGGGCCCTCTCCAGCAAATGCCAGTACGACGTCTCCGGCTACACCTTCGCGGGCATGCCCGGTGTGATAATCGGCCACAACCAGACCATCTCCTGGGGCATGACCAACTCCGGCGTCGACGTCACCGACCTCTACCTGGAGAAGCTCTCCGGGGACGACGGCTACCAGTACGACGGCAAGGTGAAGCCGTTCGTCACGCGCGAGGAGACCATCAAGGTCGCCGGCGGCGAGTCCAAGAAGATCGTCGTCCGGCAGACCGAGGACGGGATGCCCCTGCTGTCCGACCGTGACGACGAACTCATCGACGTCGGCAAGAAGGCCACCGTCGACACGGTCGACGCCGCGGCGCCGGACCGCGGTGACGGTTACGGCGTCGCCCTGAGGTGGACCGCGCTGGAAGCGGGCACCTCCATGGACGCCGTCTTCGACATAGACAAGGCGAAGGACTGGGACAGCTTCCGCAAGGCGGCCGAGTCTTTCGACGTGCCCTCGCAGAACCTCGTCTACGCCGACACCTCGAATCACATCGGCTACCAGCTGCCCGGAAAGATCCCCACGCGCGCGAAGGGCGTCGACGGCTCGATCCCTGCACCGGGCTGGGACTCCAAGTACAAGTGGAAGGGCTACATCGACTTCGATGAGCTGCCCTACGAGTACGACCCCGCCCGCGGCTACATCGTCACCGCCAACCAGGCCGTGGTCGACAAGGACAAGTACCCCTACACGCTCACCACGGACTGGGGCTACGGCGCGCGCAGCCAGCGGATCACCGACCTGATCAAGGGCAAGATCAAGGGCGGCGGCAAGATCTCCACCGACGACATGCGTCAGATGCAGCTGGACGACGACAGCGAGATCGCGAAGCTGCTCGTGCCCGTGCTGAAGAAGCTCAACTTCGACGACCCGGACGTCCGCGAGGCGCAGAAACTGCTGGAGAACTGGGACTTCACCCAGGACGCCGACTCGGCCGCGGCCGCCTACTTCAACGCGGTCTGGCGCAACATCCTCAAGCTGGCCTTCGGCAACAAGCTGCCCAAGGAGCTGCGCGTCGAGGACCAGTGCCTGTGGGTCGACCCGGTCAACACCACCGGCCCGGTCGACGACATCGAGAAGGTCCGCGAGTGCGGCCAGCGCGACGCCGACCAGGCGCAGCCGGACGGCGGCGACCGCTGGTTCGAGGTGGTGCGCAACCTCATGACGAAGACGGGCAGCGACTGGTGGACGACGCCCGAATCGGGCACCCGCCCCGGCGCCGACCACAACCGCGACAAGCTGTTCGAGCGCGCCATGATCGACGCGCGCTGGGAGCTCACCGCCAAGCTCGGCAAGGACATCGACACCTGGAGCTGGGGCCGGCTGCACCGCCTGTTCCTGAAGAACCAGACCCTGGGCACCAGCGGTCCCGGTTTCCTCCAGTACATCCTCAACCGCGGCCCGTGGAAGCTCGGTGGTGGCGAGGCGACGGTCAACGCGACCGGCTGGAACGCGGCAGGCGGCTACGGCGTCGTATGGGTGCCGTCGATGCGGATGGTCGTCAACCTCGACGACCTCGACAAGTCGAAGTGGATCAACCTCACCGGAGCCTCGGGACACGCCTTCAGCGCTCACTACACCGACCAGACGAGCAAGTGGGCCAACGGTGAACTGCTCGACTGGTCCTTCTCGAAGAAGGCAGTCGACGACAGCACCAGCGACACCCTGGTGCTCAAGCCCTGAGCTGCCGACCACACGGAAGGGGGCCGCCCCCCCCCGGG